>DATMYL010000069.1:0-3550 GCA_035560975.1 Chlorobaculum sp.
ATATATAATACCGATATGAGAGTACCTGACATTGTGCTTGACACCAATGTTATCATTTCCGCCCTCCGTTCAAAGAGGAGCGCATCCTACAAGCTCTTGTCAATGGTGGGAACAGATCAGTTTGAAATCCATGACTCAGTGGCTCTTATTCTGGAGTACGAAGATGTCATACTGCGCCACAGAGAAGCAGTTGGATTATCAACAGAAGAGGTTTCGATTTTTATTGATTCACTCTGTTCAATGGCACAGCATCATAAAATATATTTTCAGTGGCGACCGTTATTGAGTGACCCGAATGATGAGCTTGTGCTTGAATTAGCGGTTGCTGCAAAATGTGAATATATAGTCACGCACAACATCGGCGATTTCAAAGGTTGTGACAAGTTTGGTATTCAGGCAATCACCCCGAAAGAGTTTTTGGGGATTTTACGTGAGGAGAAAAAATGAGCGCATTAAGTTTACGTTTACCCAAATCATTACACGAGCAGCTCCGCGAAGTAGCGCAGGAAGAGGGTATATCCATCAATCAGTTTGTTATGCTTGCTGTTGCTGAAAAAGTGGCTTCTCTTTCAGCGGTTGAATATTTGGAAAAGCGGGCGAAAAGCGGCAGCCGCGAAAAATTCCTTGAAATATTAAACAAAGTTCCTGACGTGGAACCTGAAGCATTTGACAAGCTGTAGCCGCGTCTGACAGAGCTTACATGGGCAGATCGCATGGGGAAATAAGGGTCGGTATTCATTTCATTCAGTTCATGTTTTGAACGGAATGCGGGAGATCCTGTAACCCCCTATGAAAACCGGCAAAAAGCAGTTGATGCAAGAATTTTGCATCAACTACATAGCCCCCCATCACGCCTCCGGGTAATGCCTCGGTACTTCCGGGCGAGTCAGGATCTCTGTGCCGATACAGCAAATCCCGCCCCCCTCGTGCGCTCTATCCATCTCAATCCATTGCGTGCGGGAGTGGTGGAATCGCTCGATTCATGAACGTCGTTTGATTTTCAGGAGGAATGTAGTATTCTTACTGGTAATACGTAATACCGGAGGGTACAATGAAAGTAACAACAAAAGGGCAGGTGACGATACCTGTTACCATACGGGAAAAATTAGGGATAACCCCGGATACAGAAGTCGATTTTCTGCAAGAGGGGGATCGCGTCGTGATAGTAAAACGAAAAGACGCAACGCCGGCGAGTAGCAAATTTAAAAAGCTTCGGGGGATTGCGACTGTCAAAATGACTACGGACGAAATCATGGCGCTCACAAGAGAGGTATGAACGGCTTGCTTGTTGATTCGAATATCATCCTGGATGTTTTTCTCGATGATCCTGTCTGGGCTGACTGGTCGGAGGCCGTTCTTTCTGAATATGCCACTCATACCCCTTTATGCATCAATCAAATCATCTATTCAGAAATTTCCATCGGATTTAAAAAGATCGAGGAACTTGAGGTGGCGATTTCGTCGAGCGGACTTAAGATGCTGGAGATTCCAAAGGAAGCCCTGTTTCTTGCAGGTAAGGCATTTCTCGGCGACCGAAAGAATCACGGTGAAAAGAGGTCTCCATTGCCGGACTTTTATGTCGGTGCGCATGCCGCAGTATCAGGTCTTGAACTGATTACACGGGATAAAAACAGATATCAGACGTATTTTCCGACAGTCAGAATCATTTCTCCGGAATAATCGATCATTCTCAATACAATACTTCGAGCGATGCCGAGTGTTGTCGATCGTTACCCCGACAACCCCGGCATAAGGAACTTCTTCATCGGTTTTCGGGTTGTTTTCGCCTCAGTCAGCTTCCTGAAAACCTGAACATCTGCTATTCGGAACTCCTTGCTTGATGGCCTCGGTGGATGCATGTTACGACGTACCCTGTCAGGAAGTCTTCACTGCAATCGTGAACGTTACCTTGAAACCGGATGCATAAGTCCTTTGCCGCTCTTCCTGATAACATTGTCATTTTTGACGGTGTCTGCAATCTGTGCGAATTTTCGGTGAATTTTATTTTTGAGCACGATACCGCCGGGCAGTTCTCTTTCACGCCGGCCCAGTCTCCCCTTGGATCTTCTTTACTCAGCCATTTCGGTATCAACACATCACGTCTTGACACCGTTGTTCTTGTCAGGGGTGAGCGCGCCTACACCCGCAGCACCGCTGCCATTGAAATCGCCTCCATACTCGACATGCCGTGGAATCTGCTCGCCGTATTCAAGGCGGTTCCCGAATCCCTGCGGGATATGCTATACGATCTGATAGCGCAGATCCGGTATCAGCTGTTCGGGAAAAAAGAGGAGTGCATGTTGCCGTCCGAAGAGTTGCGCAGGCGTTTTCTCGAGCAACTGCCGGGATAATGAGCCATCCCGAGCGACCTCGTCCTCGTCATCGAAAAAGCATAAAAAGCATGTCAGACAACACCCCGGGTGGTTTTTTTGCATATCTCAACTGGCTTCTCAATCCATTCCACGGACTGGAGACGACTGAAGTCTATGATCTGATTGGCACCACTGCTCTTACCGAGCACAGGCTGTATCTGAATCTTGGCTACTGGCGGGATGCCGATACCATTGATGAGGCCAGTGAAGCGCTTGCCCTTCTGGTGGCGGAACGGGGAGGTATGGCTGCAGGTGATGTGGTGCTGGATTGCGGGTATGGTTTTGGCGACCAGGATATCCTCTGGGCCAGGACCATGAAACCTGAAAAAATCATCGGTCTGAATATCACGAGGTCTCAGGTTGAACGGGCCCGGATACATGTTGCGGATGCAGGGCTCCGCAATATGATCGATTTGAGGGAAGGTTCGGCAACAGCGATGCCGATTGCAGATGAATCCATCGATCTGGTTGTTTCTCTGGAAAGCGCTTTCCACTACAGGAGCCGTGAGGATTTTTTCAGGGAGGCGTATCGGGTGTTGCGACCGGGTGGAAGGCTGGTGACGGCCGACATTGTTCCGACCAGACAGTCCGGTAATCCCTTCAGGCGGATGGAGCAATGGATTTCATGGAGTCTTGTGGCCGGTAAATTCAATATTCCGCAGGAAAACTACTATCTGATTCCCTCATACACCAGCAAGCTCCTGAGCGCCGGATTCGATGGTATCGACATCAAATCAATACGTGACGATGTCTACCGGCCTCTTCATGAGTTTCTGTCAAAAGATCAAACGTTTGTCCGCAAGCTGCCTCCGGTTGCAAGGATGCTTGCAAAATCGGCATTGCGTCGGTCAGCGGAGAGTGTCTACGCCGGCCTGGACTATATTCTGTCTTATGCACAAAAGCCGGAGAAATCCGGGTGATTTTGCCGGAAGAATCGGCCATGCAGAAGCGGCCGGAATGCCGGGATCGTCAGGATCGGCGGTGAGCTGGATGCTCCGGAAGTGAAGCTGGAGGTGACACAGGTGCTATACCCGTTTAGCCAACGGAATTGTTGCCAGCGTTTTTGCTGGTAATTGTCAGACAGTATTACTCGAGGGTGGAGGACAGGGCGGGAAGCGCGTGACGCGGGTCTTGTTTGTTTTGGTGTTGCCGTTTATGTTGGAGTTTAATTCCAATGT
>DATMYL010000070.1:0-29765 GCA_035560975.1 Chlorobaculum sp.
CCGATCCTCATCATCTATGACAATCAACGATCGCTCGATCCCACGCACCATCACATGATGCAAAGCACCAGGTTCATCCAGTCTCGCTCCACGAGGCATATCCATCTCCCTGTTTTGCGTTCACACCCAACTATCGTTTCCTGTCATCACAATAAATCATTTTCTTCCCTTTGTCACTTACGTCCCCAAACATCCGTCCCCAAACATTTAGCTTATGTGGTGCGCTTTGAAGTTGAATCTACCGGTGGTACACTTTGGCCCAGTGTACTCAAATTCAGCAATCCCGGCGACCGAAACTCAAGTGCTGACGAGATTCAGCTTCCTGACTTCAGTTTTCATTGAGCCACGCTTCAGCTTCTGAATGTTGAGTGAATACCCTGATAGCATAAGGAAGGGATTCTGCCTCGTCGCAAAAGAGTTTGCAAAAGGCATAGTGCAGTTCGCTATTGGTTAAAATTGCCGTTTTTGTTCTTGAGGGAGATGGGGGGTATACGCTACCGATAACCTGGATCAACGAAGAAATTTTGGAATGCGAGAAATTGAACGTGCATTCATCGAATACCCAGAGGTCGTTTTTTTCCGGGTATTCCGGCAGAGCTGCTACTGCCTTGACTGCATAGACGAGTTCATGTTCATCCACCAAATCCGAAAATATGACCCGGATGTAATGGTAGCTGCTATCGATTTTAAGCATAGGAAACGGCTGATTCGATCGTAATTGATCTTTAACATGCCATAATCAATCTCTTTTAAAAATACGTATTTATTTCGGAATAACAGAGTATCACCCGAAAAAGAACCATTCAAAGTAAGGCTGCTCAGCATGTAGAGGTCGATGCAAAAATGGACAATAAAAAAGGCAGACGCTAATACTAAACGCCTGCCTGAAGTGGAGAATGGGGGGGCTTGAACCCGCGTCCAGAGCATTGATCCAGGAAATCTGAGGGACATTCCTGAATTCATAAGCTTACCCGGCCACAGAAGCTATATACAATTTTGTTAATCGCCTGTACCGATATCCCCAACATACTTGAGTACTTGAAAAACATCCTGTTCGTATCCCCAGACCTGTCTCTGACTTGAGTGGGTATGTAGAGTGTAAATCAACATTAAAAAGAGTCAGGCCGTTTTTCGGGCGATCTCCTGATAGGAATATTCCCAAAGTCCTGCATTCTCTTTGGCATGCTCTATCGTCATGCTCACAAGATTACCCTTATCGTCAACATCGATCAGGATATTCTCACCGGCTTCAAGAGTTTCGACAATCGGCCTGTCCACCATCTGAATAAAAGCCGTGTCGGTATCTTCAAAATATTTGACTTGCATCTGTTATTCCCTCCTGAACGATCTGTCGAAAAATGCGTTATGAACCGTTTCGCCGTCTTCCAACAGAATAACCCTCAGATATTTATCAACCTCAGCAATCCTGGCCCAACACCTGACCCGTCCATCAGTTTGAAGACGCGTTTTCTCAGGGTTCTCGATAACAAATGATATCCACTCATCTTTTATCAAGGCCCTGTCTGGTCGTTTTCGTGTAAAGTCGAGTTACTGGGTTGTCTTCATATCATCAAACGATACAGCACTTCCAGGCAGGAAATTTAATCTGACTATCTGGTAAAAATTAATAAAAACGGAATCTTACACCAAACATCAATAGAGAACGCATGATAGCACCCTTCAGTTGCAGCTTCATTCAGAACGTGACGAGCAAGATTCAACAATAAAAAAGGCAGACGCTAATACTAAACGCCTGCCTGAAGTGGAGATGGCGGGACTCGAACCCGCGTCCAGAACACTGATCGATGCAGTCACCACACTCATCTCTGGTGATTGGTTTTTCGTAGACTGTTACATCGCCAACAACGTACAGTCTCTTATCCCTGGAGAGTATTCATGCGGCCCCCAAGGCCTGAACGCATGAAGCTTACTTGCGCGAACCGAAGCTCAAGCGCGGGTTATGCCATCCAGCGCTTTCAGAGTAAGCGCATTCACCGCTGGACGATGGCGACTAATTAACTTGTGCTAATCAGGCAGCCATTGCATACGAATAATCGTCTGCATCTGTTTGTTACATAGACTTCTTTAACGAGTCCATCCATGCTGAAACTCGGAGTGCAACTACATCTCACACCTATCCTGTCGAAAGCCTGTCATCCCCGCAAATTCAAAGAACCGTGCACATGCACAATGTGACTCATAGATAACCTTTCCCTGTCACATTATCAAGAACAACCGAACGCATTCTATTGGTTCCGCAACCTTAAACATGTTAATGAGAACAATACTTCCCGGGCTCGATCAGTTTATAACGAAGCGACCGGGTCATAAGCCCTGGGAACGAGGCTGTCTCAAACGGGTTGTCGACTGCAATCTTGACCCTGGGAGCGCCGAGCTCCAGCTCGGCAATTCATACGCCAGCTTCAGCCTGACAATGTAAATCGTCATTATTTTGTCGGTTAGCCAAAATGCAGAGCCCTTTTGACATCCATGAAAATGCCGAGCGGAGCTCGGCGCTCCCGGCAATGCAAGAGGCTGCCTCATCCTGACTTTTGAGACAGCCTCTTTTACGAATTCAGATCCAGACGTGTCGGGACCAACAAAGCAATAGTATTGCGCAACGGCTACAACGCCGCCTTCAGTTCATGCCCGGCAGTTCGGGAGAGTTGGCGATGTAGCAGTATTCGCCGCCCTTGGAGCGGACGGACCGGCTCCACATCCTTTCGTATTCGTCGGTAAAGATCACTTCGCTCGACGCTTCGGCCGTGTACCACGAGCCCTCTTCGAACTCCTCTTCGAGCTGACCGGCGCTCCAGCCTGCATATCCGAGGAAAAAGCGAATATCTGAAGGTTTGATCACCCCGGTGTTGATAAGGTAGCTGAGCTGCTCCTTGTCGCCGCCCCAGAACAGTCCGGGTAGCACTTCGATTGCGCCGTCGACGACGTCGCCCCGCGTGTGCAGGAAGTGGACCGTATCTACCTGGACCGGACCACCCATATGCAGGGGCTCGTCGATCTCGTCGAATCCGGTGATAGCTTCGCAGACCTTGAACTCCATCGGTTTGTTAAGGATAAAACCTATCGAACCCTCTTCGTTGTGTTCGCACATCAGGAGAACCGTACGCTTGAAATTGGATTCAAGCAGGTTTGCCGAAGCAAGCAGAAGCTTGCCGGGCTTTAATATTTCAAATTCGTTAACCATACGTTACGTTTTTTGGTGCAGCCATTCGAGCACTTCCGAAGCATGTGTTTCGGGCTTTACTTTCGGCCATACTTTTTCGATATCACCATTTTCATCGATCAGGTAGGTTACACGGTTCGTGCCCATGTACTCCTTTCCCATAAATTTCTTCATACCCCATACGCCATAGGCCTCGACAACGGACTTGTCCTCGTCGACCACAAGCCTGAACGGTAGTTCGTACTTGTCCGCGAATTTGCGGTGGGCCTTCTGGCCGTCGACGCTCACGCCGAGTACTTCTGCATCCAGTTCTTTAAAATTAGGCAAATTGTCACGAAATGCACAAGCCTCCTTGGTACAGCCGGGGGTGTCGTCCTTTGGATAGAAGTAGAGGATAACCTTCCTGCCCCGATACTCCTTTAGGGTCACGGTATTGCCGTCCTGGTCTTTGGCCGTGAATTCCGGGGCCTTCTGGCCTGCCTGCAATAATGCCATGGTTTTATATGTTTATTTTGTCGATATGATGTTGTCCAGACAGAAGAAAACCGATCCGGCAATAAAAAGTTTCGGGAAGTTTTCAGAAACCGTCGATACATTGCACACCGAAGCTGTAGAACATGTAACAGGGTGAATGCAATTCGTCACAATGCCGAATTTTTTGCGGAATCGATGTGTTTCCTGAAATATATGCGAACATGGATATCGTGCTCAGTCAGGTACGATCAAAACTGATAGATTATTATCGTATGAAGCCCTTTTCATTCTGCCCCATTTGTGCAACACCACTGAATGAGACCTTCGTTGACGGTCGCAACCGGATGACATGTCCGCAATGCGGCTGGATACATTATGTCAATCCCCTGCCGGTGGCCATTGCTTTTACGGTCAACCGCAACAACGAGCTCCTGGTGATACGAAGGGCGCACGAGCCTGCGTTCAACGAGTGGGCGCTGCCCGGCGGATTTCTGGAAGCCGGCGAGAATCCCGAGGAGGGGTGCCTGAGGGAGCTGTTCGAGGAGACCTCCCTGGAGGGTTCGGTGGAAGGGTTGATCGGAGTGTACCATCGCGAGTCGGAACTTTACGGTTCGCTCGTGGTCGTGGCCTATCGGGTGATTGCCGCACATGAGAATATCAGCATCAACCACGAGGTGTTCGAAGCAGGGTTCTACACCCCTGACCGGCTGCCTCCAGTCAGGATCCCCCTGCACCGGCAAATCATCGACGAAACGCGCTGGCCGGGTCTCTGACCAATCGGCGGCTCGCCTCGCCTACTGCTGCGGAGCTATCGGCAGGGTGACGCTGAAGACCGAACCGAGGTTGACCCTCGAACGCACTTCGATCTTTCCGTTGTGGGCGAGCACGATGTGCTTGACGATCGACAGGCCGAGCCCTGTGCCGCCAAGATCACGGGACCTGGCCTTGTCGACACGGTAGAACCGCTCGAAGATCCTGTCGAGGTCGGACTGCGGAATACCGATACCGTTATCCTCGACCTCGATGCTGACGCTGCCGGGACTGCTGTAGGCACCTATCCTGACCCGTCCGCTGTTTTCGTCGACATACTTTATGGCATTGTCTATCAGGTTGCGCATCACGATATCGAAATAGCCGCTGTCGGCCAGTACCTGCGGCAAACCATTCGGAAGGGCGAGTGCGAGGCGAACCCCTTTTTTCGCGGCCGCCTGTTCGAACATCGCTACGGTTTTTTCGAGATGAGATTTTATGTCAAGCGGGGCGAAGGCATAAACGATTTTGCCGGACTCGATGCGGGACAGGTCAAGCACGTCGTTGACCAGTGTCGTAAGCTGCTCGCTCTCCTGAAGGATAATGCGCAGGAAGGACTCTGCGTGTTCAGGGTCGTTCATGGCCCCTTCGAGGAGGGTTTCTGTGTAACCTTTGATGCTTGCCAGCGGTGTGCGAAGCTCGTGGGAGACGCTCGACACGAAATCGCGCCTCATTTTTTCGAGATTGCGCACCCGGGTGATGTCGTTGATGACCAGTACGGTGCCGTCGAAAATGGAATCCCGTAGGATAGGTACTGCGTTGATCTTGAGTACGCGCTCCCCTTTGGAAGTCATGGCTGTCAGCTCCTCGTTGTAGATCCCCGCCCCCTTGACCCTGACGCGCTCAAACAGCTCTCTCATGGTCCTGTCGGCGATCTTCTTGACGGGCATCGAACGGTTCATGGCGCCTTCGATGACAAAGAGTCGCGATGCCGCCGGATTGACCAGCACGATTTCGCCGCTGGCATTGGTGACGATAATGGCTTCGCGGATACTCGAAAGCACCTCCCGGAGCCACTCCTCCTGCCGGCTCATCCTGACGATCTCGTCCGACATGTAGTTGAAAGCCCTCGAAAGCCTGCCGATCTCGTCCTGCCGTCCGACAGCGATCCTGAGGTCGGTTTCCCCGTGCAGGAAACGGTCTGCGGCATCGGCGATGCGTTCGAGCGGCCTTGACAGGAAGACCGCGGAAAGGGCCCCTGCGGTCAACGCGAGCAGCAGGGCCCAGAAGAGCCCCCCCTCGATTCCCCTGTTCACCTCTGACTCCAGCAGGCGTATGTCACTCAGTGGTTTGGCGAACCTGAGTACGGCCCATGGTTTGGGGGAACCGACCGGCACGGCCATGTAGAGCATGTTCTCTCGTATGGTCGAGCTGTAACGAATCGATTCTCCGAGACCTTTCGACAACGCCTCCCGGACTTCGGTTCGATCGAGATGGTTCTCCAGGAACGACAGCTTTCCGGTTTCGACGTAGGAATCACCGATCACCCTGCCTTGAAGATCGATCAGCGTGACACGCACACTGAGTGCCGAGCCGACCCGGTCGGTCCATTGGTCGGATTGGGCGACATCTTCCCAGGAGGGTGATTTCTGATCAAGCATTTCGCTGTTGAGGCTGAGTTCACGGAGAAGGTCGTCGTGAACGCTCTTCACCAGGAGGTCACGCAGTTGGCGCCCCTGGTAGACATAGCTGAAGGCGAGCGAAAAAAAGACGATAAGGCCGAAAACCAGCCCGAGCCTGAAGGATACCTTAGCCTTCATTGCCCTCGTCCCCGGTTTCGTCGAACTTGTAGCCCAGTCCGCGAACGGTCCTGATCAGCCTGCCGGTGTCGCCGAGCTTTTCCCTGAGCCGGGTCACGTGGGTGTCGATGGTTCTTGTGTTGATGCTCTTGTCGACGTCCCATACGTCGCTCAAAAGCACTTCGCGGGTCTGCGCCTGCCCCTTGCGCTTCATCAGCAGGGTGAGGAGCTTGAACTCCATGAGGGTGAGGGTCAGCGGTCGATCGTCGAGAGTGGCGATGTGGCGGCCCAGGTCGATTTCGATACCGTTGGAGCGGAGCACCTCCTGCACGTCGGCGCGGTTGCGTCGGTCACGCTTCAGGATTGCCCTGATCCTCAGGTTCAGTTCCCTCGGACTGAAGGGCTTGACGACGTAGTCATCGATGCCGAGTTCGAAGCCGAGCACCTTGTCGATCTCCTCCCCTTTGGCAGTCAGCATGATGATGGGCAGGTCGCTCCACTGCACGTCCTGGCGGATTCGGCGGCAGACTTCGAATCCGTCGATGCCGGGCAGCATGATATCGAGCAGTACGAGATTGAAGGCGTGCGACCGAAGCTCATGCAGCGCATCCTCGCCGCTTGTGGCATGCTTGCAGGAGTAACCTGCTTTTTCGAGGTTGTATTTCAGGAGCCCGGCAAGGTTCCGGTCATCTTCGACAATCAGTATGGAGGCTTCCGGCATACGTTTTTTTTGTTCTTTGAGTTCTCTTCAGGCAATTTTCCAGCAGGCTGCCTGGTGACCGGGTTCATAAGTGACCAATGGCGGCTGGGCCTCACGGCAGTGCGCATCCGCCAGCGGGCAGCGCCCGGCGAACCGGCAGCCTTCGGGAAGCCTGGTGGCACTCGGCACGTTGCCTTCGATCACGTTCAGGCGCTCCTTTTTCGCCCCGAGCCTCGGGATCGATTTCAAAAGCCCCTGGGTATAGGGGTGCAGCGGGTTCTCGAAAATGTGCCGGACCGTGCCGCTCTCGACAATCCGCGAAGCATACATCACCACAACCTCTTCGCAGAGTTCGGCTACCACACCGAAGTCGTGTGTGATAAGCATGACGCTCATGCCGGTTTCGACGCGAAGCCGGCCGATCAGATCGAGAATCTGTGCCTGCACCGTAACGTCGAGGGCCGTTGTCGGCTCGTCGGCAATCAGGAGTTCCGGCCCGCAAGAGAGGGCCATGGCGATCATCACGCGCTGGCGCATACCGCCGGAAAGCTCATGCGGGTATGAAGAGATCCTCTGGGAGGGATTGGGAATGCCGACCAGGTTCAGCAGATCGACCGCCTGCCTGCGTGCTTCAGTCTTGCTGACGTTGCGGTGGGTGAGGATCTGTTCCATGATCTGGTCTCCGCAGCTATAGACCGGATTGAGGGAGCTCATGGGTTCCTGGAAAATCATCGCGATCTCGTTACCCCTGATTTTGCGCATCTCTGCATCGGTGGCTTTGACGATGCTTCGGCCTTTCCAGAGAATATCGCCTCCTTCAAAATATCCGGGCGGCATCGGTACCAGACGCATGATCGAGAGCGCCGTCACCGATTTGCCGCAACCCGACTCACCGATGATGCCAAGCGTGCGGTTTTTGGCAAGGGAAAAGGAGACTCCATCGACGGCTTTTGCAATGCCGTTGTCGGTCTTGTACCAGGTTTTGAGCTCTTTGACTTCGAGAATATGTTCCATAATCGATCGTTGTGCAGGAATGGCATCTGTTTTCGCTGCGCCTCGCCTTAATCCGACCGACGGCCACCGTGAGTCATTCCCTCGGTGAAGTTAAGATAGTCGAACGAGATAATCGGGTCGGACAGAGGCCGGAGGCCTGAAGTTTGCAATAAATTCACAAAGGCCGGAATGAGGCAACGCATGTAAAACAACATACGAGGCTATCCCGGCAAGCTTCATGTCTGCTCAATGTACTCATTTTTACCGCCCTTCAGAACCCATGCAACACCGGCCGCCCTTTGGTTGCAATCCGCTACTTCCAATGGTAATAGCGCCTTTTGTTATATTGAAAAAAAATCGAGTCCAAAACTGCCCTGTCGGGACTGCAACTGATGAACAGTGCATCCCGTTTGACACCATGGATTGCACTCATGGCAATCGATAACTTCCAGGAACCATCTCCTGGAAGCAATTCCTTTTTTGACTGAAAATCTGTATTGGTTGAACTCTATGAAACTTTCTGCCGATTCTGCACATCAATTCGCAAGTATCGTCAAAAGACCGATTGCCTTCTTACAGGAAGCGCTGAAGTCATCGGCGCCTTACTGTTCGCTGCATGATGCGCTCGCCGGTTCCCGGACGGATGAGCGGCATGAACCCGCATCGATCTGCGGTGTCAGGGGGTCGCTCGCCCCGATCGTAGCGGCTCAGCTCTTCCGCGATTTCAATGTGCCGGTAGTCCTGTTCTGCAGCCCTGAGAACCAGGAGCTTTATGACAATGACCTGCCGATCCTCCTGCCCGACAAACCTGTCTGCAACACCGATGACGAACTGTCACCCGCCCTCGGCATGCTTTCGCGTGGCGATGCCCTGGTCGTCCTGGCCAGCTTCGATGACCTCGACACCGTTGTATGCAACGCTGGAGAGTCGGCCGGAAGGATGTTTTCGCTCAGCACTGATCGCGAAGCCGGCTACAATGCATTGATGGCTTTTCTTGGCGCCAACGGGTTTGACAGGCGCGATTTCGTCGAAGACGAGGGTGAATTTTCGGTACGGGGCTCGATCGTCGACGTGTTCAGCTACGGCAGCAAAGACCCGGTGCGAATCGAGTTTTTCGGCGATACGGTCAGCTCGCTCAGGAGCTTCGACATCGACAGCCAGCTCTCGTCGACAACCATCGAAACGGTCGAGATTTTCGGCAGCTTCACGGAAGGCGGCACCGGACAGGCTCAGCCGTCGGGAATACTGGACTACCTTCCCGACTCGACAATCGTCATCGTCGACGACACGACAGCTTTGGCCGGCTCAGAGAACCGTGAGATGCTCGAAACCGCGCTTCCCCGCTTCATGCATGTGTTCGTGCACCGTCTCGAAAACAAGGGAATAGACTTCAAGACGGGCGCCCAGGAGAAGCTTCAGGGCAATTTCCGGCTGCTTGCCGAGCGCCTGCAGCGCGAGGCGTCACGGGGCCTGAAAACGATATTCGCCTGCAGTTCGCGGCGTGAGATCGAAGAGCTGGCTGAATTCCTGGCTGAGGAGATCCCATCCGACGGCTTCGACGGCGTCAAATCCGGTATCGGGTGGCTGCCGGCAAACCTGCATACCGGATTTGAATTCGGCGAACTCGACCTGTATACCGAATCGGACATCTTCGGCAAGTTCCACACCCGCCGCGGACACCGCCGGCGCAAGGTCAAGGGAATCTCGCTCAAAGACCTGCAGCGCCTGAAAGTCGGTGATTATGTGGTTCACGAGGATTACGGAATCGGCGTGTTCAAATCGCTGGAGACGATCCAGGTAGGCAATTCGGAGCAGGAGTGCGTGCTCGTCGAGTACGAAGGCGGCGACCAGCTTTACGTCAACGTCCAGAACATCAACCTGCTCTCGAAATACACGGCTTCGGAAGGCTCATTGCCGAACCTCTCGAAGCTCGGCAGCGCCAAATGGGCCGCGAAAAAGGAGAAGGTCCGCAAAAAGCTGCGCGACATCGCCGCCAAGCTGATCCGGATCTACGCCGAGCGCAAGATGACCCCGGGTTTCGCCTTCACGCCCGACTCGATATTCCAGCGGGAGTTCGAAGCGTCGTTCATGTTCGAAGAGACGCCTGACCAGCTCAAGGCTATCGAGGAGGTCAAGAAGGATATGCAGTCGAGTTCGCCGATGGATCGGCTTATCTGCGGCGATGCCGGGTTCGGCAAGACCGAGATCGCGATGCGCGCGGCTTTCAAGTCGGTCGAATCGAAAAAGCAGGTAGCAATCCTGACCCCGACCACCATCCTGGCTCACCAGCATGGGGACTCCTTCACCCGGCGGTTCCAGAACTTCCCTGTCAACATCGCTGTACTGAGCCGGTTCGTGTCGAAAAAAGAGCAGCAGGAAATCATCGCGAAGATAGCCGCCGGTGCGATCGACATCGTGATCGGCACGCACCGGATGGTCTCCTCCGACGTCGTGTTCAAGGATCTCGGTTTGCTGGTCATCGACGAGGAGCAGCATTTCGGCGTCGAGGTCAAGGAGAAGCTCCGCCAGAACTTCCCCGGCGTCGACACCCTGACCATGTCGGCCACCCCGATCCCCCGGACCATGCAGTTCTCGATGCTCGGCGCCAGGGACATCTCCATCGTCTCCACGCCGCCGAAAAACCGGCAGCCGGTCGAGACGATCATCACGGAGTACGATCCGGGGGTGATTCAATCGGCCATCAGGCAGGAGATCCAGCGTGACGGGCAGGTCTTTTTCCTGCACAACCGCATAGCCAGTCTCGACGAAACCGAGAGAAAAATCAGGGAACTCGTGCCTTATGCCCGGATAGCAAAGGCCCATGGACAGATGCCTTCACGCGAGCTGGAAAACGTGATGATGGACTTCATGCAGCAGGAGCTCGACGTACTGATCTCGACTTCGATCATCGGTTCCGGGCTCGACATCTCCAACGCCAATACCATAATAATCAACCGGGCGGACATGTTCGGCCTTTCGGACCTGTACCAGCTGAGGGGCCGCGTCGGGCGCAGCGAGCGCAAGGCATATTGCTACCTCGTCACCCCCCCGCTGCACACCCTGAAGCGAGAGGCCATACAGCGCATCGCAGTAATCGAAAGCTTCACGGAGCTGGGCTCAGGCATCAACGTCGCCCTTCGGGACCTCGACATCAGGGGCGCGGGAAACCTGCTCGGCGCAGAACAGTCCGGGTTCATCCACGAAATAGGCTTCGACCTCTACCAGAAGATGGTCGAGGAGACGGTCGCCGAACTCAAGCTTACCGATTTCAGCCATATCTTCAGCGACAGTGAAAAGGCCGCCCTCAAGCCTGTCAGGCCTTGCGACATGGTTTTCTTTTTCGACGCGCTCATCCCCGACTATTATCTCACGGCCACGCAGGAGCGGTTCGCCTGTTACGACAGAATTTCAAAAGCCACGGACGACGGCACCCTCGACAACCTGGCCCGTGAACTGAGCGACCGGTTCGGGCCCATGCCCCTCGAAGTGCAGAACCTGCTGGCCCTTGCCCGGCTCAAAAACCTCGGATCGTCCATCGGGCTCGAAAAAATCGATATCCAGAACTCCACAACCACCATTTTCCTGCCCTCCGACGAAGACAAGGAGTTCTACGACGGCGCATTTTTCCAGACCCTGATCACCTCACTGCAGGACAGCTCCCTGCTCGCCTACCGGCCGCAATTCAGGCATGAGAAAAAAATGAAGCTCGTCTTCAACCACCCCGCTGATGCCGATAAGGAACCCATCGCGCTGATCGACCGATACTCGTCCCTGCTCAGGAAAATCGCAGGCAATTAAACCAACACGAAAGAGGCTGTCTCAGAAGAAAAATCAGGAACGCCAAAACCCTGGGAACGCCGACCTCCAGCTCGGCAATTCATAAGCGAGCTCCGGATTATGCAATGAAAGGGTATACAATTATGCTTGGAAGCGTTGATGCAGAGTCTTTTTGGTTATCCATAATAATGCCAAGCTGGAGCTTGGCGCGCCCGGCAATGCAATGAACCGGCATCATCTTGGCTTTTGAAACAGCCTCTATTGCTTTCGATTATTATCTCGATTTCTCATGCAACTTTTTCCTAAACTGGAATGGTTATGGACTATATGAAGAAAATGACTTCATAAACAGTAAATCAATACAATCATGAGTATCAAAATAAACGACAGGGAGTGCGAAGCCCAAATCGGGGATATCTTGCTCGACGTAGCTCGCGCGAACCACAGCCATATCGGTTACTTCTGCGGAGGAAATGCCATATGCCAGACCTGTTACGTCAAAGTACTTGAAGGACAGGATCTGCTCTCACCGATGACTGAAGCAGAAAAAGCGATGCTTTCCGAGACACTCGTCAAAGAGGGAACCCGCATGGCCTGCCAGACCAAAATAGAAAGACCAGGCACCGTAAGGATTCTGACAACTGTAGAAGAGGTGAAGCAGATGGTCGCGTCAAACCCCCAGACTATTCCTGCATACATGGGCAAGATGGGCTGGGAGTCTGCGGTAAAGTTTACCGATACCATCGCATTCCAGGCCAGGCGTGAACAGGGTGAGTACAAACTCGAACTTTGGCAGCTATTCACTGATGTTATCGCCGGCATAGGGGACGCCATCCAACTGGTGGTCGATGCGGTACAGTCTGTATTCGTCCCAAAACCTGCGGTCGCCACGCTCACACCGCCGCATGAAAAGGCTGAAGCCTGCTGCGGATCGCATCTCACGACGCAAACCTGCTGCACCACAGGTAACGGGAAGAGCGCATCACCTGAGATCGTAAAACTTCATCAACACAGCACGGTGGCCTGCAACTGACAGCTAACGAAAAAAAGCCGGGCCATCCGGCTTTTTTTTCGCAATGTGTGGCCTGACCTGCAGGGCCACGATGGCTTTGATTCCCGTTGAGCAGGACAGGATTTTGGTTATATTTCCCCTATACACCCGATTGGGCACCGTCCCGAGAAGAAATCGAATCGTGGAACAAATAACACGAGGTGCCTGGTAATCAGTACACGCAGTCTTAATCTGTCATACACCGTTTACCAATGCAAATCTCACTGCCATGATTATCTACATCAACGACAGACCATGCGAAACGCAGGTCGGCGATCTGCTGCTCTCCACCGCCAAAAACAACAAAGCCCATATCGGCTATATCTGCGGAGGCAACGGCATCTGCCAGAGCTGTTTCGTTTACGTAAAGGAAGGCGCAGAGTGCCTCTCCCAGCCAAGCGAAGAGGAAAAGGCATTCATTTCCGACAAGCTGTTTCAGGAAGGAGGACGGCTCGCCTGCCAGACCGTCATCGTCAAAGAGGGCGCGATCCGCGTCATCTCGAGAGCTGAGTATTTCAGGAGAATCGTGCTGGGCCTGAACATCCCGGGGTTTATCACCTATGCACAGACAATCGGCTACAATGTCGTGAACAAACTGCCCTCGGGAGCAGCCAATGTCTTTACAAGAGTGAGGGAGGGACGTCTCAATCCCATCGATACCCTCGGCAAGATCGCCAGCGGCCTTGGCCCTGCATCCCTGCTGGCAGCCAACAACTTTGTAGAGACATTCTCGTTCATGCAGGCACCGGTCAACCTGGTTGCCGGCGGCGCCAAAGGGGTGCTTGACACCACTTCCGGCGTACTTTGCACGGTCAGCGGCGGCAGACTGCATCTGCCCGGTTCGACCTGCGCGACACATGACGGAACGCCACCCGCTATCGAGCGGGTCACCATTACGTCGAAGTAAATTCCCTGCAGCTGCTTCCGGAGGCCTTTGGCGCAGAATATCATGCCTGAGGCCTCTTTCCTGCGAAGAGCTTCTTTCACGCAATCCTGACGATCTTTAACTACGATGGGCTATTCATCCGACTTTGGTACTCTCGAATTCGAGCTTGGAGTCAAGACACTTGAACGGTGGCTGCTGAAGCCGGAAAAAACGATGAACGTCGCCATCGCAATCCCGAAGGAGAGAGCCCAGGACGAAAGAAGGGTCGCAATCTCGCCCGCTGGAGTGCAGATACTTTCGGAACAGGGAATCAGGGTCATCGTCGAGACCAATGCCGGTATGTTCTGCAATTTTTCTGACGACGCTTACGCTGCATCCGGGGCGATAATCGCATCCTGTCCGGAAGAACTATACCGGCAGGCAAACGTCATCGTGAAGGTATCTCCACCCCTCCCTGAAGAGCTTCCTCTGTTTCTTCCCGGCCAGATGCTGATTTCTGCCGTGCACCTCGGCACGGTGAGCCGGCAAATGATCAAAACGCTGAGCGAAAAAAACATAACGGCACTCGGGTTCGAGTTCATCGAAACCAGGGACGGAGAACTCCCCATCGTCAGGACTCTCAGTGAGATCGCAGGATCGCTGGCAATACAGACAGCGGCAAAATATCTTGAGACCGGATACGGCGGCAGTGGAATCCTTCTCGGAGGAATCGCCGGCGTCCCCCCAGCACATGTCACCATCATCGGAGCAGGAACGGTCGGCCTTTTCGCGGCACAGGACGCCCTCGGCCTTGGAGCCCAGGTTACGGTCATCGACAAGGAGATCAACCGTCTCAGGCGTTTCGAGGCTTTCTTCAACCGTCACCTGGTGACAGCCATAGCGAACGATCACTACATTGCTCAACTCGCCCGCATATCCGATGTCATGATCGGAGCCCTGAGCCCCAAGCAGAAACTCTCAAAACCGCTTGTAAGCGAACAGGTGGTGAAAACCATGAAGCCGGGATCGGTCATTATCGACGTTTCGATCGACCAGGGCGCCTGCTTCGCCACAAGCCGCCACACGTCGCATACAAACCCTATCTACGTAAAACACGGCGTGACCCATTACTGCGTGCCGAACATCCCATCGGCTGTAGCCAAAACTGCCTCGTATGCCCTCACCAACACCCTCCTGCCATTTCTGCAGAAACTGACCGCCCACGAAACCATCCCCGATATCCTCTGGAAAAGCCACAGCCTGAGAAAAGGCACCTACCTCTACAAGGGATATGTCACAAAAAAAATCCTCGCAGAACTGACCGACTTCCCCTACCGGGAGATAGACATGCTGCTCGCCACAGCCTGACGGCCAATGCTCGTCAAAACGCGTCGTTGTATCGTTGTTTTTTAACGAATGGATTACGAAGCGATCTGGTGCCACGAACCAATTTACCTGCGCAGATATTGGACTGAAGTCCGGGATATTTTTGTGGGTCGCTACCCCCGGACTGAAGTCCGGGGCAATTTGAATGCGGGACTACAGAACAGAGCTTTCGTTCGCCCAGCGCGTTGACTGCCACATTCAGGCGCATTAGCTCTTCAAAAAAATGAATGTTCAAACATCTACCCTCAGCTGCCCCAGGCATCAGCCACCCATATTCAGGAGGAGGCTGTCTCAAAAGTCAAGATGATGCCGGTTCATTGCTTTGCCGGGAGCGCCAAGCTCCAGCTTGGCATTATCATGGATAATCAAAAAGACTCTGCATCAACGCTACCAGACATCATTTTTACCCTTTCTTTGAATAATCCGGAGCTCGCTTATGAATTGCCGAGCTGGAGCTCGGCGTTCCCAGGGTTTTGGCGTTCCTGATTTTTCTTTTGAGACAACCTCGACGGACATTCAAGTCTTACATTCTCTTCAGTTGCACCGGGCTTCAGCCTCCCATATTCAGGTGGGTTTTAACCCACCGGACATTCTTGTCTTAAATTCTCTTCAGTTGCCCCGGGCTTCAGCCCGGGGATGGGGGCACCAAATATCATATGGACTTCAGTCCAATATCTTCGAACCGGTTGCAGCATAAAAGTACACCCACAACGAACCATATCAGAGGTAATCGAGCGGCTTTCCCAATTGGCGGGCGATATATGACGCACAGGAAACTCCCGAATAGGTCACCGCAATAACGCCCTGCCCTGGAAATGTGCTGTCTCCGGCGGCAAAGAGGTTCTTGACCGGCGTCCGGTTCTGCGGCTTGCGAAGCACATTCTGCCCCGGTATGAGCAACGGCCCGTAAGAGCCCTCCCACCGGTTGAGGAATCGCTCATGGGTCTGCGGCGTGGCCGTCACCATCAGCTCTACAGCACCCTGCAGTCCAGGCAGGATCTTTTCTACCCTTGCGATAATGGTCCGGGCGTACTTCTCCTTGGCTTGCAGATATTCCGGGCTATGACGGTCATGCTTGTCCCACTGCCATGTCTCTGCCGTCACAAACATGTGCAATGCGTGTTTGCCGGGAGGGGCGAGCCCAGGATCAAGCACTGAAGGCGCGGAGAAGTAGATCGTGCCTCCATATTCGTCATACCTGGCCCAGTCGTCGACGATGATATGGTGCATGTGAAACCCTTTCGGAATAACAGCGCCATCGACGCCGAGATAGATCTGGAACCAGCTCGGAGCCTGGATGAATCGCTCTACCGGAACCTTGAACTGCGGATCGTCCACGATCCTGTTGAAGGTGTCCCATATGGTTGCATTGCTGACGACAGCCCGCGCCCTGACCTCCTCGCCTCCCTTCAGCCTCACGCCCACGGCTGCGCCATCCTCTAAAATGACCTGCTCCACCTCGCTTTTGAACCGGACCGACCCACCGAACTTTTCGATTCCTTTGACCAGAGCCTCTGGAATGGCCCCCGAGCCGCCCACAGGATAATTGATGCCGCCGTGGTGCCTGTCGGCAAGGCAGATCCCGGCATTGACCAGCGGGGTCGAAGACGCGTCCTGCACCGCCCACGAATAGGATTCGAGATCGATGAACCGCAGAAGCTCCAGGTCCTTGATATACCGGCGAGCCGTACCACCCATGGAAAATAGGGTCTTGAACCCCAGGGAGGCGGCTTTGAGCGGATTACGTGCACCTACAGCCGCAAGATGGGCTATATCTTCGAGAGAGCCTGCCGGCAGTGAATTCAGAATATCGTAGACCGATTCAAGCTCGTCGTAAAAACTCCGGATCCCATCCTTTTCATGGGGAAAGCGCCTGTAGAGACATTCAAGAAAACGGTTCCGGTCATAATGCACCGGCAGATCGAAACCGGCCGGCATGTGGTAATGGATCTGCACCGGATCGGGTATGGTCGGCACTGAAACGCCGAGTTTCCTGAAAATTCGTGCATGAAGGTTGAGGGTTCCCCTGGCGTCATCCTCATTGAATCCGTAAAAAACCGACGCACCGGCATCGAACCTGTAACCTCCTTTCCTGAACGAGGAGCAGCTCCCCCCTGGAAATGAATTTTTCTCGAAAACAATGGTCGACAATCCCCTCTCCTGCAGCAATGCCGCAGCCGTCAGACCACCGATACCCCCGCCTATTACAATAACATCCGCCGTTTCAGCCATGATGCCAGTACTGTTTTCAGATTATTCGGATAGCCTATGAAAACCTCACCATCCACACCGCGATTTCGACTGATACCGGCCGGGCCGGTCAGCGGGATGTCAAGATTTTCATGGATCTAATTGATTTACCACTTGACTCTAAATTCTCTAAAGATATATTTTTATATTGTTTGTAGGTAGAGACATTATGGACAGGCAATCGATTCCCCGGCTTTGGCAGTCAGGACCTGATCAACACATCCGGCAGAACAATACGCTATGAAGGACAAAAAACAGCTTCTCTCACCTCAGGAAGAACTCAAACAGAAAGAGTTTCAGCAGGAAGCGGTCGCGCACATTAACGCGCTGTATAACTATGCCCTGCATTTAACGATGAACCCCGACGACGCCGAAGATCTGGTGCAGGAAACCTATCTCAAGGCTTATAAATTTTTCAATTCTTTCGAACGGGGAACAAACTGCAAGGCGTGGCTGTTCAAAATCCTGAAAAACAACTACATCAACAAGTTTCGGAAAAATGCGAGGGAACCCGGCAAAGTCGATTACGATCTGATCAAGGATTTTTATCACACGATCAAAGACGTACAGAGCGACACTACCGAAGCCGAGTCCGATTTTTTCCATTCCCTGTTGCATGAAGAGGTTTATCAGGCGCTTCAGTCACTGCCGGAAGAGTTCAGGGAGGTCATACAATTGTGTGATATCGAAGGATTTACCTATGAAGAGATCGCCAATATGGTGGAAAGCCCCATCGGGACGGTTAGATCTCGTTTGTACAGAGGCAGAAAGCTCCTGCGAGCCAAGCTCGAAGATTATGCAAAAAAGCGTGGTTACGACACCGATTCAGGTGAGTAATCAGCTGCCATCACCCAATCAATCAGTTTATTACCATGAATTGTAACAAAGCGATGGTGCTCATGAGTGCTGCTATCGACGGGGAGCTGACCCCGAAAGAAGAAGAAGAACTCGTATCCCATCTCGCTGAGTGTCCTGAATGCCGCGCAGAGTTTCAGGATGCAAAAAACACGAAGATCATCATCAGGGAGAGGATCGTTCGCGTTCAGGCGCCAAAAACACTCCTGGAGTCAATAGTCAGAATGACCACCGTCAGTTCCTGACAACCCGCCTCACAATGCCGCTTTCCCCCGGAATCCAGACATTGAAGCGTTGAACGGAAACGATATGTGCTTTTTTGGGTTTGATTTATATGATTAAATAACTATATATTCGTGGAGGATTCTTTCCCATGCCTACAACAAGAGGTACTAACAAAGCTTTGTCATGAGCAAAACGATCACCATTTCCGAAGAAGATGTTAAAAAATGGCATTTCAACATGCCGGATGAAATGCTCGAGGTCGTGTCGAACAGATTCAAGCTTTTGTCAGAACCCATGCGCCTGAAAATCCTGAGAACTCTCTGTGATGGGGAGCACACAGTCCAGGAGATCGTCAACGAAGTCAGCGCGAGCCAGGCGAATATTTCCAAGCATCTCGCCCTCATGCATGACAATGGCGTCGTCAGCCGCAGGAAGGAAGGTCTTAAATGCTATTACCGAATCACCGACGACAGCATCGTTTATGCCTGCTTCCTCATTTCGAAAAGCGTGGTAGAAAATCTTCAGGATCGCCTGAGCTGGATTCAGAAAGTCAACAACAGCATGACCGCCTGATTGAACAGCGGCATTCCTGAACATCCTGACTGCCATCACCTCACGGCAGCCACTGTTCGCTCTACCCGCAAGAAACCCCTGAATCACCCATTTATCGTAAATGCTGAGGTCTACGGCACCCGTAGACCTCAGCTATGCATTGTGCTGAAAGCATTCCCTCACCACTACCCTGTCTCGTAGTATCCGCATGTATTCCGGATGCTCACACCGAATTCCGATCAGACAATCATCAACACATCCCTCTGACAAAATTGATGTCATTTTGTCAGATACTTTTTCACGATACCTCTTTTCGTCATACTCTCACCTTGAAATAGCCTGAAATCCGGGTTGGCACGGTATTTGAACTTCTTAGAGCAGAGGCGTGCCACAGCGCGCCGGTCAACATGGACAAACCATAAAATCAAAAGCTGAATAAAGGAGACTATCATGCTGATGAAAATAGCGAAGGACCCCATGAGACTGTTCGACGATATCTGGAGCGGAACCCAGATGGCTGCTGCCCCGGCATTCAAGGTCGACATTTCCGAAGACGAGCACGCATTCCATCTCGATGCCGAGCTTCCCGGTATCAGCAAGGAACAGATCGCACTGAACATCGAGGACAACGTGCTTACCGTCAAAGCGGAACGAGTACAGCAGGATGAGCAGAAAAAGAAAGACTACCACCGGATCGAAAGAACCTATGGAGGATTCTCCAGAAGCTTCAACATCGGTGAACTGATCGACCAGGAAAATATCGGCGCATCCTTCGACAACGGCGTCCTGCACGTAACCCTGCCGAAAGCGCAACCGGTCAAAAAGACAAAAGAGATCTCGATCAACTGAATTATTGCATTACCGAACGCCTCTCTTCCACAGGGAGGCGTTCGCATAACGTTTGAACTAAAACAAAAAGAAGGAAGTAGCACACCATGGGAAAGATTATCGGAATCGACCTCGGCACAACCAACTCTTGCGTCTCAGTGATGCAGGGAACCCAGCCGACGGTCATCGAAAACTCTGAAGGCAACCGTACGACACCGTCGATGGTAGCGTTCACCAAAACGGGTGAACGGCTCGTAGGCCAGGCCGCAAAGCGTCAGGCTGTGACCAACCCGAAAAACACCATTTTTTCGATCAAGCGCTTTATGGGGCGTAAATATGACGAGGTACCGAACGAAAAGAAGCTCGCATCTTACGACGTGGTCAACGACAGCGGTGACGCAAAGGTAAAGATCGGCGACAAGACTTACTCGCCCCAGGAGATCTCAGCCATGATCCTGCAGAAAATGAAGCAGACGGCAGAGGATTTCCTCGGTGAAAAGGTAACCGAAGCGGTCATTACCGTACCGGCTTACTTCAACGATGCCCAGCGCCAGGCCACAAAGGATGCAGGAAAAATCGCAGGACTCGATGTCAAGCGTATCATCAACGAACCGACTGCCGCTGCACTTGCCTATGGCCTCGACAAAAAAAGGACAAGCGAAAAAGTAGCTGTCTTCGACCTTGGTGGCGGAACGTTCGACATCTCGATCCTTGAACTCGGCGATGGCGTCTTTGAAGTCAAGTCGACCGATGGCGACACCCACCTCGGCGGAGACGACTTCGACCAGAAGATCATCGACTATCTTGCAGACGAATTCAAAAAGCAGGAAGGGATCGATCTTCGCAAGGATGCGATCGCCCTTCAGCGACTGAAAGAAGCTGCCGAAAAAGCCAAGGTCGAGCTCTCCTCACGTACTGATACGGAAATCAACCTCCCGTTCATCACGGCAACGCAGGAAGGCCCGAAACACCTGGTGATAAACCTGACCAGAGCGAAGTTCGAGGCAATGTCGGCAGACCTGTTCGACAATCTGCTCGATCCCTGCCGTCGCGCCGTAAAGAACTCTAAACTCGACATCAAGGAGATCGATGAGGTGGTGCTGGTCGGCGGTTCCACCAGGATTCCGAAAGTCCAGAGCCTGGTGAAGGATTTCTTCGGCAGGGAGCCCAACAAAAGCGTCAACCCTGATGAAGTTGTCGCCATCGGCGCAGCTATCCAGGGCGGCGTGCTGAGAGGCGACGTCACCGACGTGCTCCTTCTCGACGTCACCCCCCTGTCGCTCGGCATCGAAACCCTCGGCGGTGTCATGACCAGGCTGATCGAGGCGAACAGCACTATCCCGACGCGCAAGCAGGAGGTATTTTCGACCGCAGGCGACAGCCAGACCTCTGTTGAGGTTCATGTCCTTCAGGGCGAGCGCCCGATGGCTACGGACAACAAAACGCTCGGCAGGTTCCACCTCGGCGACATCCCGCCGGCACCAAGGGGCATTCCGCAGATCGAGGTGACCTTCGACATCGACGCCAACGGCATCCTGAACGTATCGGCCAAAGACAAGGCGACCGGCAAGGAGCAGAGCATCAAGATCGAGGCAAGCACCAAGCTGACCGAAGCCGAGATCGAAAAAATGAAGGAGGATGCCAAGGTTCATGCTGCGGAAGACCAGAAACGGAAGGAAGAGATCGACATCAGGAACTCTGCCGACTCGCTCATCTTCAGCACCGAAAAGCAGCTGACCGATCTTGCCGACAAGCTCCCTGCCGACAAGAAAGCCGCGATCGAAAGCGCTCTCGAAAAGCTGAAGGAAGCCCACAAGGGCGGTAGCGTCGATGCGATCAAACCGGCCATGGACGAGCTGACCAAAGTCTGGAGCGACGCAGCTTCCGACCTCTATGCGCAGCAGCCCGCCGGCGGTCCCGAGTCAGCTCCGCACGCCCCGGAAACCGACGGCCACGCAGGCAAAGGCAACGACGGAGCCGTCAACGCCGAATACGAAGTTATCGACGACAAAGACAAATAGCCGTCGCTGCCAATCAGTTATTCATCAAGCGACAAAGCCCCAGGCGTCAAATCCCGGGGCTTTGTTTTTTGTCCTTTTACTTCTGTAAATGAAGTGATAATTACCAGGTCATGTACCCCTCCGAGCTCAGGTCGACATTCGTTCGGGGCAAATTGACGTTAACCCCGGATTGACCGGATATTGTTCTGGACGGCTGAGCAGAGCGCATCGCATGAAAAGGGTTTGCGGATAAAATTGAGCCCTTCGACAAGGTTTTTTTGTTTACCGATAATTTCGGCAGTATAGCCGGATATGAACATTACCTTAATGTCGGGAACAATCATTTTGACCTGCTCGGAAAGTTCAAAACCATCCATCTCCGGCATCATCACATCGGTTAGCAGTAAATCGATTGTCTCTTTACAGCTTTTTACAAACAGCAACCCCTCTGCAGGCCCATTAGCTGAGATAACGGAGTATCCGTCGTCCTTCAGTATCTCTTTAAGCAGTTTCAACAAGTCAGGTTCATCATCGACGACAAGTATGGTTTTACCTCTGTGACCGATCGACTGTTCCTCTGTCATACGAGTAACGTTTTTGTTTAAACGAAAACCGATGTCTTTTACTTCATCAATTTTACGACCCTCGGTAGGACAAAAACTGTCACAGGTTAATAAGATTCTCTAAAACAAAGAGAGCGACTCCAGCGTTATTGCCCGCACATCCTCATACATGCACTCTGTCATAAGCAGTTCATGCTTTATCATCTCCCTGAGTTCCTGGGGCTCTAACGCTTCGGCTTCACTGCCGTAACGCATGACCCAGCGCTTTACGGCTTCAAGAGCACCGACCTGCATTTTCAGAATCAACGACCCATCCGTGTGCTCCTCGATTTTCTGGGTCGAGTGCCAGCGGTGTTCCCTGATCCACTGTGCCTGGTAAGGCGTGAAACGGATAGTCACATCATGAATTTTGCTTTCATGGATCTGGTCGAATGAATTATCCAGATAGTTTTCGAGGGAGAACGATTTCGGAATGGTAAACTGCCTGGATGACAGTGAAAGCGCCCTGATTCGATTGAGTGCAAAGGTCCTGATATCATTTCTCAATTCACAGTGGCCGATAAGATACCAGGTGTGGCTGATCTGTGAAAAATGGAATATATAGGGATGTATTACCCGCTCGGTCATCTTCTGGTTCCAGGACGCCCGATAGGTGAGGGTGACCTTCAGCTTATTGCGAATCGCATCATCAACAGTCGCAAATATCCTCGGGTCGACCTCCTGATGCGACGGTGTTTCAAAAGAATAGATATTGAGGAACTCATCGGGAGCTGAACCGTCGGGCAGATACTGCCGGACTTTATCGAGCGCACGACTTACCTCTTCGTAGTAAGGAGATCCCTGATATTGTGAAAGCACCATTTTAGTGGCGACAAGAGCTTCGGCCTCTTTCCGTTCAAATATGCTCGAAGGAAGGAAAACCCACCCTGGTTTTTCGTAGTAATAGCCTTTTTCCCGCTGGTTGTAACCGATAGGGGCATTGAGCAAATCCCGCATGTAATCGATATCCCGCTGGATGCTTTTTGCCGATACCTCGAAATACTTTGCGACACGAGAGCAGTTGGGAAAGCGGTTCTCCCGGAGTTGCTGGTCGATGTACTGTATGCGAACCAGTGGAGGTCTGGATTGCTTCATTATATCAGCTTTTCAGAGTTTGTTCAATGAGCAGATTGGGCAGAGGGTGAGCCGAGGAATGGTATTGAATGGCCGATCGTGCGAGCCATAACGTTATATACAATCTTGCGTCGATCGTCACAGGAAATTGCATGGAAAGAAGCAATCTGGCGGGACCTGTAAACCATATCCGGGAGATGAGGGTTCAGTAAAGGGTACCGCTTCGGATACTGATACGGGAAAGATACGGAGAATCGGATAAAAAAATATGACCGTGTAACAGCTCCGTTTACCGTTCAATGTATAACGGCAGGTAGATATTGAATGTCGTCCCCATGCCTTCTTGAGTCTGGCATTCGATGTATCCGTTGTTCTGCTTCACGATACCATAAACGGTTGCCAGTCCGAGACCGGTTCCATCGCCGACCTCCTTGGTCGTAAAAAACGGCTCGAATATATGCGGCAGAACATTCCTGTCGATACCTGTGCCGGTATCGGAAACGGAAAGCCTGACGAAATCCCCGGGTGTCGAACAGACATGCCCGGCGTTGCAGTCGGACTGGTCGACATGGACGGTGAACGTCGCCAGGGTGATCGTACCTCTGTCGGCTATTGCATCACCAGCGTTGACGACGAGATTGGTGACGATCTGGTCAAGTTGGGACAGGTCGATAAAGACCTTTGAATGGAGGTTTTCCGGGTACCAGTCCAGTAGAATGCTTTCCCTGATCAACTGGTTGAGCATGTTATAAAGCTTGCCTATTCCTTCGTCAAGATCGAGTTGTTGAGGCTGAACGTGCTGTTTTCTGGCAAACCCGAGCAGTTGGCGAACGATATCCGCAGAGCGTTTCGCCGCACTTCGAATTATTTCAAGACGTGAATAGGACGGATGGTTCTTGTCTGTTTTGGCAAGAAGCAGATCCGAATTCCCGATAATCACGGTAAGGACGTTGTTGAAGTCGTGTGCAACTCCACCTGCCAACTGCCCGACAAGCTCCATCTTCTGGGATTGTTGAAGCTGATCCTGAAGATTCTGATAATCGATCTCCGCCTGCTTGCGCTCGGTTATATCCTGGATGATGCCAGTCATGCGAACCGGTTTTCCGAGTTCATCGAACCCGGTCGATCCGATTATAGAAAGCCAACGGATCTCTCCATCCATTCTTCGAATCCGAAATTCGTCAACCCAATGACTCTTTGGACTCGATCTTCTTTCCTGAATATTTTGAAGGATTGCCGGACGGTCCTCCTCAATGATGTGAGCGATAAAAGTTTCGTGCGTCCATTCATCCAGCGGCAACTCATATCCGAACAGACGATCATGCTCGCGAGTGCGCGTCATCGTGCCATCCTGCAGATTATGCTCCCAGACCGCAACGTGAGCGCTTTCGAGTGCAAAATTCATTCTTGCCTGAAAATTCTCACTCTCTTTCTCCGCCCGTTTCTGATCGGTAATGTCCCTCGACACGCCTAACAGGCGTATGGCGTTACCTTTATCATCCCGTTCGACGCCTCCGCTATCCCAGACCCATCGTATTTCACCATCACGTCTACGGACACAGTACTCGATGCTCCAGTCATGAGGGTTCGTCGATAGTTCATGAAACAACCGGTCAACCCTATCACGGTCTTCCTGAATGACATACTCACGGAAAATCTTGTATGTCCATTCAGAAGGAGCTCCATCATACCCGAAAATGCGTGCATGTTCGGGCGTGAGGTATGCGCTGCCGTCTTTCAGGTCAAAACCCCAGCCACCCAGATGGCACTTCTCAAGTGTAAACTCCCATTGGTTCCGGATACCCTGATAAGAACGCAACTCCTTTTTTTGCTGTGTAATGTCCTGGGAGATGACGAACAACTGGTCGATCACGCCTTCATGCGTATGGACGGGATAGATGTCGTACTTGAAGGTTCTCGCATTCAGTTCGTCCTCAAAAGAGTACGGTTTCCCTGTGCGCAGAACTTCATCAATCTGGGCTTTACGCCTGCTTCCGCTCCCTTCCGGGTAAATCCAGCAGGAATCTATCAGGTCGTAAACGTTGGCGCCGATACACTGCGCAAGCTCTTTGCCGAACCGCTCAGCAACCTTTTCATTGGCATCGAGTATGGTGCCTCGAGGATCGATGACATAAACAGGTTCCGAAAAGGAGCCGAACAATCGGGAAACCGTATTCTCAATCAGGTTTGCACCAGAAGGGATGTTTTTTGTGCGGTGGGGCATGTGCGCATCATTAATGTCATCTGTAATAAAAACTACCTGATGGCGACAGGAATTCATGGTGTATTACGTTGAGTTAATACACTCCTGTCACATTCACCTGGAAACCTTTTAATAGCCTCAGTAAGGGGTAACGACAAGTTACAGGTTTTCGTTGCCTTCCACAAAACCACGCCGTCGTCGACAAATGTCATTGTTCAAGAGATAATAGCGGAGAAGCAGGAAAACTGGATGCACACTGTCAGTGACCAAATGCGATTGGCAATGAACGCCCCCATGCCCAGATCAACATCCCGAGCGTCCCATCGCGTTCATTGCGAATATCGAAAAAATACTGCACATTAATTTTATACTCACCCTCCCCCGTCTTCTGCGTAGCAAGAGCAAAACAGCAACGTATCCAGACAAAAGCCATGTCATCTGTTAATTCCGGATTTACCTTTTTCAAAAGCTATCCTGAGCCGGCTTTTGTTATCGACCCCGACGGAACAATCCTTGATGCGAATGCCAAATTCGAGGAACGGTTCACCAAACAACACGTCAACGAATGCCGGGGGCGTAATATTTTTGAAGATCTCTCGACCCATCTGAACATTCCGGAAATTGCGACCAAACGGAAAACAAAGGCTGATGAAGTCCTGCGCACCGGCAGACACATCTCCTTTGAAGATGAACAAAACGGAAGGCTCTTCAGGAGCACTATCTATCCGGTACGTTCGCAGAAGGGAAAAATCACCCAACTGATCGTTGTCATTCAGGATGTGACAGAGGAGCGGATTGCTGATCGTGCAGTCAAAAAAGACCTTGCCGTTTTCAATGCCCTGCTTGAGGCGATCCCCGGCGCCGTTGTCATTGTCGACGCCAACAGGCAGGTGAAGGGCTGTAACCGGCACGCCCAGAACATCCTGGGTAAAAGCCAGGAAAATATGGACGAGGTCGATCTTTTCGAAACCATTCATCCTGATGACAGGTCCGGCCTCAGAAGAGTATTATCGAATATCCTGAATTCCGGAATCGATGACTTTACCGAAGCAAGGATGCGCATGCATGACCGTCAGGAGTTCATGTGGTATGCACTCCATGGCCGAAAGCTCATGATCGACGACCAACCCCACGTACTGGGTATAGGCATCAATATCGATCAGCTCAAAAAGGCCGAAGCAGCACTTGTCGAAAACAAAATCCGGTTCAGCCTCGCATTGGAAGGTGCTCGTGCCGGCGTTTGGGAAGCAGATCTGACCACCGGCGAAAATGTATGGTCTGAAACCGCATGGAAATTGTACGGACTTGAAGGATGCAAAGCCCAGGCGTCAACCCAGCTTTGGGCAAGCACAATTCACCCCGATGACCGTGAAATGGCGATTCAAACCGCTAAATCGGCTGGGAGAAACAATGCCGAGATAAATATCGAGTATCGCGTTACTAACCCTGATGGCTCCATTCGGTGGCTGATGGCTCGCGGCCTGCCGGTATTCGATACACAAGGCAACGTGAAACGTTATATCGGGACGGTTATCGACATCACTGACAGAAAAATCGATGAAGAGGAGCGGGAAGAGTTGCAGCGGCAGCTTCAGCAATCCCAGAAAATGGAGTTGATCGGACAGCTTGCAGGCGGCATCGCGCATGATTTCAATAACTCGCTGACAGCGATCATCGGCAATGTCGATATTCTGCTCTCCAAAGTCGAACCGTCGTTACCTATTGCCGAAAACATCAGGGATATCAGGAAAACTGCCATCCACTCAGCCAATCTGACCAAACAGCTCCTGGGGTTTGCCCGAAGGCAGATGGCTATACCAAAGCCGCACCCCCTGAATCTTGCGGTAGAAAATCTGATGCCGATGCTCAACCGCCTTTTCGGTGAACGGATCAGATTTGCATGGCAACCGGACAAGCGCAATCCGGTGATCAACATCGATCCGTCACAGCTCGACCAGATTCTGAGCAACCTCTGCGTGAACGCTCGAGACGCCATTACCGGCAACGGAACGATCACTGTCTCGACCTATACCGACTATACCTTATTGCCTGACAGCACGTTTACCCCCCATTCCGATAACCCGGGAGAATATGTCAGGCTCACTGTCAGCGATACCGGCTGCGGAATCGACAGCAATACACTGCCCCACATTTTCGAACCTTTCTTCACCACCAAAGGAGCCGAAAAAGGGATCGGCCTGGGGCTTTCGACCGTCTATGGAATCGTCAGGCAAAACAAAGGACACATTGATTGCCAGACAGAACCTGGCAAAGGAACCACTTTCAATATCTATCTCCCCCGCCACCGGCAGCCCGAAGAACACATCGAACCAACCAACCCGGAACAGCACTTCGAAACCTCGACTGAAACGGTGCTCCTGGTCGAAGATGAACCCAATATTCTCAAGATCCTCAAAAATACCCTCGAAGATAAGGGGTTCAGGGTACTCACCGCCTTTGATGCGGAAACGGCCACGCTTATTGCTGAAAACTACAGAGGGAAAATCGACCTTCTGATAACCGATATCATACTGCCCAAAATGACCGGCATCGAACTGAGCTATAAATTACAGGCGAATGATTCTGTATTGAGATCCCTTTTCATGTCCGGGTTTTCTTCCGAGCTTCTCGGACAACACGGAATGTTGACACAAGCCAATAATTTCATCCAGAAGCCATTCCTGATTGATGATTTCATGAGGGCAATCTATCGGGTATTGCAGCGATAGTGATCATACGTCAACGGTAGAATGCCTTATGGCTGTCTAAGGACATGATTGGATCCGCCTTAAACCATCGAAATTCCAATTGAAATCTCGTTATTGCAATCGAACTCCATTGACAGCAAGGCCGTCATACAGCTTCGGGCATTGTACCTGAAAGTGGTAACACCTTGATTTACAACCGGAATTACTCAGGGACAGGCTACCCATGCTATCGGATGAATCGATTTGAACCCGATTGCGATTTGGACAATTCACATGATAGTTATTTTCCTGTCACCCCACTCTCAGACTTATCCGTCGGGTCAGTCGTGACTCGTCACTATTGGTGCAGTGCAGCATAAACAGGTTACCCGCCACAAACCAGACTCTTTATGATCGGCAAGGTCTCATTCGGAGAACCCTGCTCCGCAACGAAGCTCTACCGAAGGTTTTCAGAAGCGCTGTTTTGTCAAAATTCATTATTATGTCGCAAAATCTTTGCCACATAATCTCGAAAAAGGAACATCATGAGCGATTTGCCGAACTGCCCGAAATGCAACTCGGAATACACCTATGAGGTTGGAGCCCTCCTGACCTGCCCTGAGTGCGCCTACGAATGGAGCAAATCGGCGGCCCCGACTTCGGAAAAAACCCGCGTATGGAAGGATGCGAATGGAAACCCATTGCAGGATGGCGATTCCGTGACTGTGATCAAGGACCTGAAGGTCAAAGGCTCGTCATCTGTGGTCAAGGGCGGCACGAAGGTCAGAAACATCCGCCTCGTTGACGGTGACCATGATATCGACTGCAAAATCGATGGAATCGGGGCGATGCAATTGAAGTCGGAATTCGTCAAGAAAGCCTGACTGCACAAAGGGATTCGCATGAATCCCTTTTTTATTTGCAGAGCTTTTGCTAATTTAAATTTATTAAGGTTTGCACCGTAAATGGTGCCCAGTCAGCCAATTAAACCGAGCAGAAACATGCAACCTCAGCTCAGTCGTCCATTTACCGAAGCCAATCAGGTCCGCAAAAATGTTTCGGGTCCCTGGTCAGGCAATGCGGTTCACAAGGCGGAAAAATATTTTATCACTTCGGCAAAAAGGGATAACAACGGCAAGCTTCAGGTTGAAATCAGACCTGCTTCGGGAAGAAGAACGCTCTCCCCCACCAAAGAGATGATACAGAGGCTTGTCAACGGCGAGATTGAGATCTGGGTTCTCACGACCCAGCCCGATATAGCCATCAATCTGGCCCAGAAGGTGCTCGACAACGAAAACCGTTACGTTATTGATTTTGACAAGCGGGGCGTCAAATGGACCATGAGGGACATTCCTGTTTTCTACGACATGGGCAAGGGCCTCTGCGTTGAGATCGACCGCAGGACGTATACCCTCAACGAATTCTTCAAATAAACAGGCTTGTTTCAGCAGCATTACCAAACAGATCTGTTCAACGAAAGCCATGCCTCAACAGCATGGCTTTCCGTTTTTTT
>DATMYL010000071.1:0-4594 GCA_035560975.1 Chlorobaculum sp.
ATGGATAATCAAAAAGACTCTGCATCAACGCTACCAGACATCATTTTTACCATTTCTTTGAATAATCCGGAGCTCGCTTATGAATTGCCGAGCTGGAGCTCGGCGTTCCCAGGGTTTTGGCGTTCCTGATTTTTCTTTTGAACCCGCCCGCGCAATCCTGCAAAAACAAAAGGGGCTGTCTCAGAAACATAACAGAGACAGCCCCTTTTGCTGTTTTCGCTCATACGATCTTCAGCGGCTCAGTCCTGGTCGAGGGTGAACCCGATTTTGACCGTGACCTGCCAGTAGGCGATTTTCTGCTCTTCGACATGGCATCTGGTTTCGACCACTTCGACCCACCGGATGTTTCTGACCGACTCTGCGGCTTTGGCAACGGCGTTGTTTACGGCCTCTTCGATGCTGCTCGTCGAGGAACCGACTACCTCGATTTTCTTATAGACGTGTGCGCTCATGGCATTGATTGGTTAAGGAGTTAAGGGAATCTAAAGGTTGACCTGCAAGGCAGATGCCGGCAGCCATAGGGGAAAATAGGGTTATCAAAATGAAAAAATTCCCTGTGTCCGTTTTTTTATGAAAAATAGATGAGATTGGTATTGCCTTGGAATACCTGTTAAGATAACATAATCAAACGACATAAAAGGCATTAAGGTTGTTTACGGAAAGGGCCGGGGAGCTACTGATTTTTTTTGGGAGTCTCATGATGTTGCTGTATATATTACTAATTGGTTATATGGATATATGGCGACTAATGAGAAGATTGGGCTGATGTTCCTTAAAGCCGTCCAATCTCCTTCCCATCATTGAAGTTCGCTATTCCGGTCAACTGTCCGGCGGAAGCCGGAAGAGGTTTCCCTTTCGAATGCCCGGTTAATCCAGCCATGCAATATTTCGATGACCGGCTCTGCCCGTCACGGTAGTGAGCGGTCTGCAAGGGTTTCTGCATACCGACAGCCGTCGGGATGCGCTATGGTCAGTTGGTTTCCAGTGAATCGTCTGCTGCCCAGGCAGCGCCAAATAATTAGAGAAGTCCTGTCCATGAACTATGGTTTTGTCATTGACGCACGAAAGTGCATCGGCTGTCATGCATGCACGGTAGCCTGCAAATCCGAGAACCAGGTGCCCCTCGGAGTGAACCGCACCTGGGTCAAGTATGTCGAAAAAGGGAGCTTCCCCAACACTCGCCGTTACTTTACAGTCCTGCGCTGCAACCATTGCCAGGAGCCGCCCTGCGTGGATATCTGTCCTGTCGAGGCACTTCACAAGAGGGACGACGGTATCGTTGATTTCGATTCCCGCCGCTGTATCGGCTGCAAGGCGTGCGGCCAGGCTTGCCCCTACGGTGCGTTGTACATAGATCCCGAGACGAAAACCTCGGCAAAATGCAATTATTGCGCCCATCGCAAGGAGGTCGGCCTGAAACCGGCGTGCGTGGCTATCTGCCCCCAGCAGGCGATCGTCTCGGGCGACCTGGACGATCCGTCGAGCGCCATCGCGGCACTGGTTGCCGGCGAAGAGACCATGGTCCGGCGCTCTGAGAAGGGCACACGTCCCAATCTGTACTATATCAATGGTGACGGAGCTTCGCTCGATCCGCTCCAGGCGCCTCCGGACAAAGAGTACCACTGGAGCTCGCAGTCCAGGGGTGTCGGCCATTTCGCCAAATACAACCTCGATGCTGAAAAATCGCATCACGGAGCCCCGGCCAGAGCCATTCGCAGACCGGCCAGGAATTCAGACCGTCCGGCAGCTGCGCGCAGGGTATACGATGCTCCATCAAAGGGATCGGTCTGGGGCTGGGAAGTTCCCGCCTACGTCTGGTCGAAAGCCGTTTCTGCAGGATCGTTCCTGATGCTTTTCCTTCTTACCGCAGTCATGCGCGTGTCGTTACCGGACACTCTTCAGTGGGCGGTATGGGGCGTTTCGCTGCTTTTCCTGTCGTTGACCGGCGCACTGCTGGTCAAGGATCTCGATCGGCCCGACCGGTTCAGCCTGGTCATGCTTCGTCCCCAGTTCGGCTCATGGCTCGTTCGCGGCGGATTGACGATCGCCGGCTTCGGTGCGCTGCTCGCGCTGTGGGGAGCCGGAAAGTTCATGCATCTGCAGGGCCTCGAAACAGCTGCGCTCTGGGCCGGATCGGCGTTGGCTCTCCTGACTTCAATCTACACGGCATTCCTGTTCGGATCGGCCAAAGGGCGTGATTTCTGGCAGAGCCCGCTGCTCTGGCTGCACATGCTGATCAACTCGCTGATCGCCGGTGGATCCGCAATGGCAGTGATCGGGGTCGTCACCGGGATGGATGCGGGCCTCGCCGAAAACCTCGGGCGCCTTCTTTCCATAGGCTTCGCCCTGCACCTGATCATCATGGCAGCCGAACTGTTCGGCAAGCACCCCTCCGCCAGCGCCGAGCGTGCAGCGGAAATCATCCGGCACGGAGCCCTGAAGCAGCAGTTCTGGACAGGCAGCGTCATTATCGGCAACGTGCTGCCGATGCTTGCCGTCTACATCGCACCTTCGCCGGCCGTGGTTGCGGTTGCCGCCGTGCTTGGTCTCGTCGGGGTCTTCTTTACCGAAAAAGTCTGGGTCCAGGCGCCTCAGTCAGTCCCGTTAAGCTAAACGCGTTCCCATATATCATGAGTTACAAGCATAAGCCGTCCGTTATCGAAACCCTGGCAGAGAAGCTGAAGATCATTCCCGATCTGCACAGTGACGCACCTGCAAAGAACGCACAACCAGTCGCTGAAGGCGAGGCCCAGCATGCCTGTCCTCCTCCCGAACATTGGGACCATTGGGTCGAGCTCGATTCGAAGAGCTGGCCTGAGCGAAAGGAGAAGGCCTACATGCTCGTGCCGACGGCCTGCTTCAATTGCGAGGCGGGATGCGGCCTGCTGACTTATGTCGACAAGGAGACCATGACGATGCGCAAGATGGTCGGCAACCCGTTCCATCCTGCCAGCCGCGGACGCAACTGCGCCAAAGGCCCCGCGACGCTGAACCAGGTCGAGGACCAGGACAGGGTGCTCTACCCGATGAAGCGGGTCGGTCCGCGAGGTGGCGGAAAGTGGGAGCGGGTCTCCTGGGACAGCGTGCTCGACGATATCGCCGCAAGGATGCGCAAAGCCATACAGGAAAAGCGCAACAACGAAATTTCGTACCATGTCGGACGCCCCGGCCATGAAGGGTTCATGGAGTGGGTGCTTCGTGCGTGGAACGTCGACGGCCACAACAGCCACACCAACATCTGCTCCTCGGGAGCCAGGTTCGGATACGCGATATGGGAGGGATTCGACCGTCCGTCGCCCGACCACGCCAACGCCCGTTTCATCCTGCTGATCAGCGCCCATCTCGAATCGGGCCACTACTTCAATCCGCACGCCCAGCGCATCGTCGAGGCGCGCATGAAGGGCGCCAAGCTCGCCGTACTCGATCCGAGGCTCTCCAACACCGCCAGCATGTCGGACTACTGGATGCCGAGCTATCCCGGTACCGAACCGGCAGTAATGCTTGCCATGGCGAAAGTGATCATCGACGAAGGGCTCTACAACCGTGACTATCTCGAAAACTGGGTGAACTGGCAGGAGTATCTGCAGGCCGAATACCCCGGCAAACCAGTGCTTTTCGAAAACTTCATCGAAGCCCTGAAAAAGGAGTACGCCTCCTTCACGCCTGAATATGCCGAGAAAGAGAGCGGTGTCCCGGCAGCCACCATCATCGAAGTGGCCCGCAAGATCGGCGAAGCCGGCACCCGGTTCTCGACGCACGTCTGGCGAAGCGCGAGCAGCGCAAACCTCGGAGGCTGGGAGGTATCGCGCACCCTGCACTTTCTCAACGTCCTGACCGGCAGCGTCGGCAGCGTCGGAGGTACCGCCCCGAGCGCATGGAACAAGTTCAAGCCGCACGTCCACGCTGAACCGAAGCCGCAGACCTACTGGAACGAACTGCAGTTGCCGAACGACTACCCGCTCGCCCACTTCGAGATGAGCTTCCTGCTTCCCCATTTCCTGAAAGAGGGGCGCGGTAAGCTCGACGTTTACTTCACAAGGGTGTTCAACCCGGTCTGGACCTATCCCGACGGCTTCTCCTGGATGGAGGCGCTCGAAGACGAAACGAAGATCGGCATGCACGCGGCCCTCACCCCGACCTGGAGCGAGACCGCGTACTTCGCAGACTACGTGCTGCCGATGGGCCACTCGCCCGAACGGCACGACATCATCAGCTACGAGACCCATGCCGGTAAATGGATCGCCTTCCGCCAGCCGGTTCTGCGCGTGGCCCACGAAAAGATGGGACATCCGGTAGAGTATACCTGGCAGGCCAACGTCGGCGAGGTATGGGAAGAGGACGAGTTCTGGATCGAACTGACCTGGCGCATCGACCCTGACGGCAGCATGGGCATCAGGCAGTACTGCATGTCGCCCTACCGCCCCGGCGAGAAGATCACCATAGACGAATACTACCGCTACATTTTCGAGCGCGTACCGAAGCTTCCCGAAGCTGCGGCCGCCGAAGGGCTCAACCCGCTCGAATACATGAAGAAGTACGGAGCGTTCGAGGTCGAGACCCTGGTCTACGACGTCAATGAAAAGCCTGTGTCGCC
>DATMYL010000072.1:0-38923 GCA_035560975.1 Chlorobaculum sp.
ACTCCCCGGTTCATCCTGCGGCTGTCGACGACCAGCAGCACCGGGGTCGAAAGGAGCGATGCCAGACCGGCGCTGCTGTCGGCCCCGCCGATGTCCATGCCGTCGTGCAGGCCGTGGTTGCCCTCGATCAGGGCAATGCCACCCTCGCGGCAGGCACAAGCCGTGGCAAACGACTTCACACAGGCGTCAGGTCCCATCATCCAGGTATCGAGATTGTAACACTCGCCGCCGCCGGCGAGACGGTGCCACATGGGATCGATATAGTCCGGGCCCTTCTTGAAACTCGTGACCGCCATACCCTTGCCGGCCAGAAGACGCAGAAGGCCAAGGCTGACCGTGGTTTTACCGGCGCTTTTCCATGAGGCCGATATCATCAGCCTCGGGATCGTCATCTTGGGCACTGAAATTACTCCTTCCGTCCACCGTCTGCGGGCGGAGATTTATTGGTATCTCTATGTTATTGGTTACGAAACCCGATTTCTGCGTGGGAGGCCGTCTCGAAAGAGCCCCTCCTGGGAGCGCCAGGCTCCAGCCTGGCAATGCATGGCCATAAATCCACCGCAGCAATGCAGGTTTGGAGCGCTTGCCAAGCGGCTTAAGAGCCGAGCTGGAGCTCGGCGCTTCCGGCTCAGCGTTCCACCTCTGTATTGCTACGTAGGGGCGGTTCGCGAACCGCCCTATCACTCGTGAAGGCAGAGGGCGGTTCACGAACCGCCCCTACGGAAGACAATTACATAGAAGGACCCCTTTTATGTTCAACCTCTGGCAGCAGGAGCCCTCTGATCGGGATGGACTTTCGACAGAAAAAAGTCATCGGCAATATCGGTCTCGACAGGTTCCCCGGCACCGTTTTCAAAAGGCTCCTCGTAATCGTTCCAGCCCCTCAGCCCGGTCCTGAGAGAGACGACGTTGCAATAACCCAGCTGCTGCATGGTCAATGCGGCAAATGCGCTGCGGCGCCCGGAACGACAGACCACGACGATCTCCCTCTCCCTTGCCTGGACCAGTTCCGGAACGGTATCCTCATAGTCCCACTCGCAGGCGGATTCAAGGACACCGCGCGGCACGTTGATCGATCCGGAGATATGCAGGGCCTCGTACTCTTTCGGCTCGCGGACATCAAGGATGAGAAGGTGCGGGTTCTCCTTCATCCTGTCGACAAGGTCCCAAGGCATGATCTCCCTAATATCGGCCCGGCATCTGTCGAGCAGCTCGCTTAAACGCATCATCGTAATGAAGCTCCTTGATTGTCGCTGTCATCAGGCATCCATCCAGATCCATCCGGCCGGGTGCAGCCCTTTGCTGTTAACTGCTTTATTATATAACTACACAGTAATATATAAAGAAAGGATCGTCACAATCAAGCGTGTGCACTCTTTTTCGCTCCGGCGACCGAGGTGACGACTCCGGGCATGGCACGTTAAATCCCCTTTGTTTGTTATATTTACGATTCGGCCTCGCGATCGGGGCCCTCAATACTGTTTCTCTCAACATCTCAGTACGAACGATGAGCAATTCCGAACAAGCCAGGGTGCAGAGCCAGAACCTGTCGCCCGATAAAGTCATGCATAAACTGGTTTCGCTGGCCAAACGGCGAGGCTTCATTTTCCCGTCGTCGGAGATCTATGGCGGCCTTTCGTCATGCTTCGATTACGGTCCGCTGGGCAGCGAGATGAAAAAGAACATCAAGGACCTCTGGTGGAACTCGATGACCCGCCGCCACCAGAACATCGTCGGAATCGATGCGTCGATCATGATGAACCCGACGGTCTGGGAGGCTTCCGGCCATGTGGCAAGCTTCAACGACCCGATGATCGACGACAGGACGACAAAGCGCCGGTACCGTGCGGACCACCTGATCGAAAACCACATCGGCAAGCTGGTGAGGGACGGCAAGGAAGGCGATGCGGCCAGGGTCAAGGAGGCTTATGAGGCAGCTGCCGGATCTGAAGACCCGAACCGCGCACTCTACGAAATCATCACCGGGGAGACGATCAAAGCTCCTGATACCGGTTCCGGAGACTGGACGGAGGTCCGCCAGTTCAACCTCATGTTCCAGTGCAACATGGGCGCCGTGGCCGATTCGGCCGGCATCGTCTATCTCCGCCCGGAAACGGCACAGGGCATCTTCGTGAACTTCCACAACGTCCGGGAGTCTTCGCGCATGAAGGTGCCGTTCGGCATCGCGCAGATCGGAAAGGCGTTCCGCAATGAGATCGTCAAGGGAAACTTCATTTTCCGCATGGTCGAGTTCGAACAGATGGAGATGCAGTACTTCCTGAAACCCGGCACGCAGCTCGAAGCTTTCGAGGCGTGGCGCGAGGAGCGGTTCAACTGGTACACCGAGAGCCTCGGAATTTCGAAGGAGAAGCTGCACTGGTACAAGCATGACAAGCTGGCCCATTACGCCGATCTTGCATACGACATCAAATTCGAGTTCCCGTTCGGCATCGAGGAGATCGAGGGGATCCACTCCCGGACCGATTTCGACCTGAAACAGCATCAGGAGTACTCCGGCAAGAACATGGAGTACATCGACCAGACGACCAACGAGCGCTACATCCCTTACGTCGTCGAAACTTCTGCCGGGGCGGACCGCCTGTTCCTGGCCCTGCTCTCCGACGCCTATCAGGAGGACGTTGTCGACGGCGAACCTCGCGTGATGCTGAAGCTCTCTCCGAAGGTCGCACCGGTCAAGGCAGCCGTACTCCCGCTGATGAAAAAAGGCGGCCTGGGTGAAAAAGCCGAACAGCTCTGCAGGGATCTCTCCGAAAACTTCCTCGTGCAGTACGACGACGCCGCATCGATCGGCAAGCGCTACCGCCGCCAGGACGAGATCGGCACGCCGTTCTGCTTCACGGTGGACCACCAGACGCTCGAAGAGGGTTCGGTGACCGTCCGGTACCGCGATTCGGCGACACAGGAGAGGATCGACATCTCGAAGGCCGGTGAATTCCTGGCCGCAAAGCTCGTCAAAGCCTGAAAACCATAGTTATTCCATGCATTACGATGTCGCTGTCATTGGAGGAGGCCCGTCAGGCGCCGTGGCCGCTGCCGAGCTTGCCAAAGCCGGGCATTCGACCGTCCTCATCGAACGAAACCTCGCCAACGTCAAGCCATGCGGGGGAGCGATCCCGCTGGGGCTGATCGAGGAGTTCGCCATTCCCGATGAGCTCGTAGAAAAGAAATTGTCGAGGATGAGCGTTCGCTCGCCGCGCGGCCGAACCATCTCCATGAGCATGCCGAACGGTTACGTCGGCATGGTTCGCCGGGAGCGCTTCGACCGGTACCTGCGGGAGAAGGCCGTACGGGCAGGGGCCGACCTTGTCGAGGCTCTCGTCAAAAAGATCGACCGATCGTCAGACCGGTTCACCATCCATCTCTCCAAAGACCTCCCGCCGATCGAAGCGTCATATATCATCGGCGCCGACGGAGCGAATTCGAAAACGGCCGACGAGCTGGGATTCCCGCCGAACGACCTGAAGGTGATCGCCATGCAGCAGCGGTTCCACTACTGCGATGAGCTGAAGCCCTACGAAGAGCTGGTGGAGATCTGGTTCGACGGAGAGGTTTCCCCTGACTTTTACGGCTGGATCTTCCCGAAGACCGACCACATCGCTATCGGGACGGGTACCGAGGAGCACCGCCACAACATCAGGCAGTTGCAGCAACGCTTCGTCGAAAAGATAGGCATCAGGGAAAAACCGTACCTCGACGAGGCGGCGAAGATCCCGATGAAGCCTCGCCGCTCCTTTACCCAGGAGAGGGCGATCCTCGTCGGCGACGCTGCCGGCCTGGTGACGCCGGCAAACGGCGAGGGAATCTTCTTCGCAATGCGCTCAGGCAAGCTTGGGGCCACGGCGATGATCGAACAGATCCGCAACAGGACGCCGCTTGCCGAATACGAGAAGACCTTCCGGAAGCTTTACGCGCCCATTTTCTTCGGACTGCAGGTGCTGCAATCCGTGTACTACAAAAACGACCGCCTGCGCGAGAGTTTCGTGGCCATATGCACCGACAACGACGTTCAGGAGATCACCTTCGACTCATACCTGTACAAGAAGATGATCCCGGCCCCGTGGAGCGTGCAGATGAAGATCATGGCCAAGAACATCTATCACCTCGCCAGGGGCTGCTGAATGCTGCTTTCACTGCCAAACTGGATCATCCACATCTTCTCCTGCCTGGAGTGGGGTGTGGCAGCCTTCCTGCTCTACCGTTACGGAAGGCTCATCGGAAGGCCGGACGTCAGCAGGTTCGGACTGCTCATGATTCCGCACTGGATCGGAAGCTGGTTCGTGCTCTCCTATCACCTGAGCGGCGACATGGTGCCGCTGCTGCTCGACATGTCGGAGCTGGTGAACTTTGCAGGGAGCATATGCCTTCTCTATGCCACTATCCGGATACTGAAGCATACAGGATCGGAGGTCGCATTCGCGGGCGCGCTGTTCGGAGGCCTGGCCGTGAGCGGCCATCCGCAGTCCTACATGGGCAACAATGTGTTCGATGCCATCCTGCAGGCGTCGAGCGTCGTCTACATGGTGTTTCTCGTGCTGCTGCTGAAGGTCAGGAAAAGGGATCCTGAGGTTTTTTCAGGGCTTACGGTCGCCGGGTTCTGGTTCGTGCTGGTCTTTATTTCGGTGACGGTCTTCTGCATGTATCTTGCCACCGAAGTGCGCGGCTTCCTGACGCTCTCCCATGACGACCTCCTTCACGGCACGGCTGAAAGCCTCCTGAGCATCAGCAACCTGATGATCGTACTCGGCGTCCACCGGCAGACAAAAAAGCACATCGAAAAATTGTCGTGAGCTGTTTTCACAAGAGGATGGGGGATCAGGGCCTGAGCAGCGCCTTGTAGCTTTTCGGATCGTTGAGGAGAGTGAACGCCCTTGTCGCGACGGGATCGGCCTCGATGGCCGACCGCTTTGCTGCGCGCTCATCGTAATGCCGGAGGATCTCCCTCTTGAGGATAGAGGTGATCCGGGTCGAGTCCCGGGCTATCCGCGTCAGCGACCATGCCCCCAACTCCTTTTCGAGAAGATCGAGTTTTGCGACAAGTGGATCGCCATCCTGCCCGCCATCCTTTCGCACGAACGCCTTCAGGCTGTCAAGCCCCTGCTGCGGTTTTGAACGGTACGTAAAGTGCTCGCTTTCGACGAAACGGCTGAAGTCATCGAAAAGAGGAACCGACAACACCTGCTGCGCCTGAAACTCGGGATGCTTTGCATGGAAGCGGGAGGCGTACCTGAAAAATATCCCGTTCTTCTCCATAGCCAGCTCATAGCCGGAAAGGGATGCGGCCCGTGAGGTGATGTCCGGCTTGATGCCTCCCCCGCCGTAGACCTTGCGCCGGTTATGCGTATAATACACCTTCGTCGAATCCGTTGCCCCGACGCCCGCCAACACCTTGCGATGCGAGTCCGACGGATGGACGAGCGGTTTCTGTATGAGCCGCCCTGACGGAGTATAGTACTTCGCGGTGGTCAGTTTCAGCATATGGTCGTAGGGCAGTGCGATAACGGACTGCACCAGCCCCTTGCCGTAAGAGCCCTCCCCGAGTATGACGCCGCGATCGAGCTCCTGGATCGCACCGGCGACGATTTCCGAGGCTGAGGCGCTGTCGCCGTCGATCATGACTACGAGAGGAAGCGACGGGACGAGCGGCTCGCCTTTGGTGACGAAGACCTGCTCGCTTTCCGCACTACTCCCCTTCGTTGAAACGACCCTGCTGCCCTTCGCGACAAAAAGGGCCGCCACATCGACGGCCGACGTAAGCAGTCCTCCGGGGTTTCCGCGCAGGTCGAGCACCATCCCCTTCAGGGAGACATGCTCCTTTTCCGCAAGGCCCTGAAGCGACTGGAGCGCTGTGCGAAGCTCCTCTTTAGAGTGCTCACCGAAGCTGTTCAACTCAACGTAACCGACTGAATCGAAAAGGCCGGAATAGGGAATGGTGCTGACCCTGACCTCAGCCCGTTTGAGGGTGAATATCCTGGCTCGCCCCTCGCCGTCCCTCATGACCGAGAGGGTGACGGTCGAACCGGCAGGGCCCTTGATCAGCCCCCTGACATCGTCGATTGACTTGTGGCTGACCCTGGTGCCGTTGACTGCAGAAATCCTGTCACCGACCATCAGTCCCGCTTTCGACGCGGCCTGGCCATCGATCAGCGAGGTGATGTAAAGGTCTCCGGAGATGATGCCGATCGTGATCCCGATGCCTGCGTACTGGCCGCTGGTGATCTCATCAAGCTCGTTTGACTGCGCCTCATCGAGGAGATCCGTATAGGGGTCGAGACGATCGAGCATCCCGTCGATCCCTGAAAGCATGAGTTCACTGACATTGACGGGATCGACATAGTTTTCCGACACCACCTTGTATACATCGCCGAGAAGGTCGACGCTTCGGGTGATGGAAAAGTAGTCCTCTTTCGCTTTGGCCACGGCATACCCCCGGTCTGGGAGCATGACGACCAGCATTGCTGCTGCTGATATCAACGCAACGAATCTCGTACGCCGGACAAAAGCCAGGCAGATGCCGGAAGGAGATTCAGTCATGGATATCATTATCTGAGCGCGCTTTCAAGTGCTGTCGCACTGTCGGTCCGTTCATCGCGATACTTGATGATGAGCGGAGTGTAGATCGAAAGTCCGTGTTCCCGGGCGAAATCGCCTTTCACCTGACGCGATCCGGCTACCACGACCGCACCTTCCGGGATGATGAGCGGAGATTCGGCGGTTTTCCTGAGGATCGTCCCGTTCACCAGATCGTAGACCGGGGTGGAACCGTTCAGGATGACCCCTGTTCCGATAACAGCGCGTTTCCTGACTATGGTGCCTTCGTAGATACCGCAGTTGCCGCCGACCATGACCTCGTCCTCGATGATGACCGGCATGGCGCCGATCGGTTCGAGCACGCCCCCGACCTGCACGGCCGCGGAGATGTGTACCTTTTTGCCGACCTGGGCACAACTGCCTACAAGCGCATGGGAATCGATCATGGTGCCTTCGTCCACCCATGCTCCGACGTTGACATAGGCAGGGGGCATCATGACAACCGTCGGGGCAAGGTATGCGCCGTCGCGCACCGACGATCCGCCCGGCACGATCCTGACGTTATCAGCAGCGCTGAACTGCCGGAGGGGATAGGTGTCCTTGTCGATGAAGGAGAAGCTGCCGGTACCGGCAAGCTCGACATGGCTCTCATGCAGGACGCCTAGACGCATACCGATAAGGATACCCTGCTTCACCCAGAGGTTGACCGTCCAGCCGCTTCCTGACGGCTCTGCCGCACGGATTCTGCCTTCGTTGAGAAGCTCTTTGAAGCGCCCGAAAACCACACGGATTTCCGGATCCGCCTTGAGCTGGTCGGCGGTGTATGACGAATAGGCGATAATCTGATCTTTTACCTGCTGGTACTGTTCCATTGGACTGCTTTACTGTTGTTCAGTTGTATTCGGCGGTGATGTCACTGCTTGTTTTCCTGCTGTAGAACCGGAAGTCGTCGCTGCGAAGGCTCTCGTCCGGCTTGATCCTGACGAAGATCATGTGCTGCAGGAACCACTTGAGTTCGGTTTTCATGTCGCTGTTGCGCATCGGTTCGAGCACGGTCGGGCTCACGTGGAGGTCGAGCTGCTGGAACTTGACCTTCTGGCGCAGGGCGTACTTCCTGAGCCAGCGCTCGATCTGGTTGATCGTGGTGAAGCGGGCCTGTACCACGCCGGTTCCTCCGCATGCCGGGCACTGGTCGCCCATCCGCTGCATGAGGCTCGGCCGGATCCTTTCGCGGGTGATCTGCATGATCCCGAAATCAGAAAGCGGCAGAATGTTCGATTTGGCGCGGTCGTTGCGAAGCTCTGCCTTCATGGAGTCGTAGACCTTCTTCGAGTTTTTCGGATCCATCATGTCGATGAAATCGACCACGATGATGCCGCCGATATCCCTGAGGCGGAGCTGACGGACCACCTCTTTGGCGGCTTCGAGGTTGGTCTTGAGGGAGTTCTCCTCCTGCTCCCTTTTGGCGGCGTAACGGCCGCTGTTGACGTCGACGACCACCATGGCCTCGGTGTGCTCGATGATGATGTACCCGCCGGACTTCAGCCATACCTTCCTCGAAAAGATCGACTCGACGTCCTTGGCGATGCCGTACCCCTCGAAAAGGGGAAGCTTGCCCTGGTGGAGCGACACGTTCTTGACCATGTCAGGAGCTGCCCACTGGATGTAATTCAGCGTTTCGTTGTAGATCGAGTTCGAGTTGGCCACGATTTCGGTCACATCGGTGGTCAGGGAGTCGCGCAGGACGCTCGAAATGATGGTGTCCTCCTTGAAGATCAGCTGCGGGGGCTGTGCGTCCTGCAGCTTCTCCTCGATCTGCTTCCACTTGGACAGCAGTTTTTCGAGATCCTGCTGCAGTAGCGTCTCCTCCTGATGTTCTGCGACGGTCCTGATAATGGCGCCGAATCCTTCGGGCAGCATCGAACGCACGAGCTTCTTAAGGCGCGAACGCTCCTTGCGCACCACGACCCTCCGGGAAACGGCGATCTGGCCGCCGCCGAACGGAAGCAGCACCATGAAGCGGCCGGCGATGGTGATGTCGGAGGTTAGCCTGGAGCCCTTGCTGCCGATCGGCTCCTTGATGACCTGCACAAGAATGGAGTCGTTGGGCTTCAACTTGCTGGCGATCATCTGGGTGTATGACTGGCGACGCGCTTCGGCCTCCTTGGCAGTGGCCGGCCGGGGTTCGCCTTTTCCCGGCCCGGTGGGCCTGGCCGCATCACGCGAAGGCGCCGGCGCCACAGCTTCGTCGTCGATATCCTCGCCCTCTTCCTCATCTATTTCGCCTTCATCGACCACTGATTCGTCGTCGTCATCATCCTCGATCAGTGCACGGTAATCCTCGCTGGTCGTGCCGACATCGGAAAAATGGAGGAACCCGTCCGACTTCTGGCCGATATCGACGAATGCCGCCTTGAGGCCTTCGACAACCTTATGTACCCTTCCGAGATAGATATCCCCAATGCTTCTCATGCTTTCAGGGCGCTCTATGATCAACTCCGCGAGACGTCCCTCCTCGACGAGCGCGACCTGGATCTCGTCCCCGGTCTTGTTCATCAGGAGCTGCTTCTTCACATTCTTCTTCATTACCTGCCTCTATTAATGGTTATTCCTGAAAAAATATAACACTTCCGGACTTTGTCCGGTGCTTGATTCATCGAACATTTTTGTCGATTTTCCGATTTTTCGCACCTTGTCTTCTGCACGCCCTGAAACCTTGCTGTCGCCATGCTGACAACCGCTTACGAAATCCCGCTCTGGCAGGAGCTGTCGCGCATCTGCGGCATCGATGAAGCCGGGCGGGGTCCGCTGGCCGGCCCGGTCGTCGCCGCAGCCGTGGTCTTTCCCCGCCATTTCAGGCCGAAGGGAATCCTCGAACGTCTCGACGATTCGAAAAGACTTTCGGCAGAACTCCGCAGAAAGCTGGTGCCGGCAATCCATGAAGCCGCTGAGGAGTGGGCCCTCGGCATCGTCGATTCCGAAACGATCGACCGGATAAACATCCTCCAGGCAACCATGCTCGCCATGAACCAGGCTGCAGAATCGCTCAAATCGATGCCGGAACTGCTGCTCGTGGACGGGAACCGGTTCAGTCCGTGCCTTCCGGTGCCGTTCCGAACCATAGTGAAAGGGGACTCGAAGGTATTTTCCATCGCTGCCGCATCGGTGCTGGCAAAAACATGCAGGGACGATCTGATGACTGCGTACGCGGAACAATACCCGGGGTATGGATTCGAGCTGCATTTCGGCTATCCGACCGCAACGCACACCGAAGCCATCGCCGCGCTCGGGCGCTGCGAAATCCACCGGAAAAGCTTCAAGTTACGTAAATTGGGGGAAAAATAACCCTCTCGTAACCATGCATGCCCCACACAGGCTCGGCACCGAAGGTGAAATGCTTGCTGCAAGGTACCTTGCGGGCAAAGGATACCGCATTGTTGCCCGCAACTTCCGCTTTCTGAGAAACGAAATCGACATCGTCGCCCGTGATGGCGACGAGCTCTGCTTCATCGAGGTCAAAACCCGGGCATCGCTCGACAAGGGGCACCCTGCCGAAGCGGTAACACTCCGCAAACAGAAGGAGATCGCCAGGGCAGCTTCCGGCTATCTTTCCGGCCAGGAAAACCCCTGGATAAACTGCCGTTTCGATGTCATCACCATCCTTGCCAAACGGATGGACGGACCGGCGATTATCGAGTACGATCTGGAGCATTTCAAAGCGGCCTTCATGACCGGAGAGGGTTGTTAAATAGCATATCACCGGATTTTTGTTATCTTTTAAAACAAACAGTTTTACCAGCTCATCCCGTACTTCCGATCCCATGCAAGAAACTGATATCCTGTCCGTTTCGGACGCTTCGAACGAATACCTCGCCTCGAATATCCAGGTGCTTGACGGCATCGAACATGTCCGTAAAAGACCGGCCATGTACATCGGCGACATCCACAGCCGAGGCTTGCATCATCTCGTCTACGAAATCGTCGACAACTCGATCGACGAGACGCTTGGCGGCTTCAACGACTACATCCACGTCGCGCTGAACCCTGACGGATCGGTAACGGTCACCGACAGGGGACGCGGCATCCCGGTCGATATGCACCCCGGCAAGAAAAAATCGGCGCTCGAGCTCGTCATGACGGTCATCGGTGCCGGCGGCAAGTTCGACAAGGGCGCGTACAAGGTGTCAGGCGGCCTGCACGGCGTCGGCGCTTCGGTCGTCAACGCCCTTTCGGAATGGTGCCAGGTCGAGGTCTACCGCAACGGCAAGGTTTATATGCAGTCCTACAAGCGCGGTGTTCCCCAGGGGGATGTCAAGGAGATAGGCACCACCGACAAGCAGGGAACGAAAGTTTCGTTCAAGCCCGACGCAGAGATCTTCAAGACGACGGAGTTCCGCAAGGACATTATCGTCGACCGCATGAGAGAGCTGGCGTTCCTGAACAGCAACCTCAGGATTGTCGTGCAGGACGAGCAGGGTGAAGAGGAAACGTTCCATTACGAGGGCGGCCTGCGCGAATTCGTCAAGTTCACGGACGGAAGCCGGATCAGCCTTGTCAAAGAACCCATCTACCTTTCGGGAGAACGCGACTCGACGATTGTCGAGATCGCCCTGCAGTACAACGACTCCTACCAGGAGAACGTGTTCAGCTACGTCAACAACATCAATACCCATGAGGGCGGCACCCACGTCACAGGCTTCAGGAAGGCCCTTACGCGGACGCTCAATGCGTATGCCCAGAAAAACGACCTGCTGAAAAACGTGAAAATCACGCTGACCGGCGACGATTTCAAGGAGGGACTGACCGCCATCATATCGGTCAAGGTTCCGGAACCGCAGTTCGAAGGCCAGACCAAAACGAAGCTGGGTAACTCGGAAACCCAGAGCATCGTTGAAACCATCGTCAACGAACAGCTCGCCGAGTTCTCCGAAAGCAACCCGGGCACGCTCAAGCTCATCATCGAGAAGGTCAAGGGTGCTGCCATTTCCAGGGAAGCGGCAAGAAGAGCCAAGGAGCTGACGAGGAGGAAATCGGCGCTGGAAAGCTCAGGCCTTCCCGGCAAGCTCGCCGACTGTTCGATCAACGATCCGGAACACTGCGAACTCTATATCGTCGAGGGTGACTCTGCAGGCGGCAGCGCCAAGCAGGGCCGCGACCGCAGTTTCCAGGCGATCCTGCCGCTGAAGGGCAAGATCCTCAACGTGGAGAAGGCTCGCCTGCACAAGATGCTCGAAAACGAGGAGATCAAGACCATCATCCTCGCGCTCGGCACCAGCATCGGCGAAGAGGAGTTCTCCCCCGAAAAGCTCCGTTACGGCAAGATCATCATCATGACAGATGCCGACGTCGACGGGGCCCACATCAGGACCCTGCTGCTGACGTTTTTCTTCAGGTACATGCGATCCCTCATCGAGGCGGGCAAGGTGTTCATCGCACAGCCGCCGCTCTATCTTGTCAAGTCGGGCAAGGAACAGCAGTATGCATGGGATGACGACGAAAGGCTGAGCATCGCTGATTCGATGAAGAAGCTCCAGAAAGGAAAGGCAAACGTATCGATCCAGCGCTACAAGGGTCTCGGAGAAATGAACCCCGAGCAGCTCTGGAGCACCACCATGGATCCCGAGCACCGCTCCCTTCTACAGGTTACGGTGGATAACGCCAGGGAAGCAGACCAGGTGTTCTCGACCCTCATGGGAGATAAGGTCGAGCCCCGCAGGGAGTTCATCGAAAAGAACGCCCGCTACGTCAGACGCTTAGATGTCTGACATCACCTGAACCATAACCTCTTTTTTCAGCGACTCTATCCAGGCGGTGAACAGTTTCTGCCGTTTGCCGTCTGCGGTAAGCTCCTCGAGTCGCGCGAAATCACGCTCCGGCGTCATATTGTGGGCCGGGTGCCGTGAATTGAGCAGGAACAGCGCAAAGAAGGGTTCTCCCTTGGGTGGCTGGATCCTTTGCGGCTGACTCATATCCCCTATGCTTTTCATCCCTGATATAATTTGCTGCAGCTCGGGTTTCAACGAAGCGACCTCGATAAGGGTACGTCCGGAAGCAGAGGACTTTATGACCCCGCCTAACTTTGCAGACAGGGGATCGTCAGAATATTTCTCGGCCATAGCGGCGAAGGTAGTCCGACCGGCAAGGATATCAGCACGTATGGTACCAAGCAGCGCCATCGTTTTCGGCTCGTCTGTCCTGCTCCGGTCGAAAACGGCGAGGATATGCCTGACATGAATGCTGGCCCCCTCCTTTTCAAGTGACTGGATGATATGATAGCCGAAGCGGGATTCGACGACATCCGAAACCTGGCCGGGCTTGAGGGCAAAGGCAGCCTTTTCGAAACTTGAGACCAGCTCTCCTTTCTGGACAAAGCCCAGGTCTCCGCCCAGGGAACGGGACCCCGGATCTTCGGAATATTCACGGGCAAGGGCAGCGAAATCCGCTCCACCTTTCAGCTTTGCCTGGACCGACTTGATCTTTTCGAGAGCCTCCTGCCTTGCGGTATCCGAAAACTCGGGATATTTGATGATCTGGGCGATAGAGACCTCTTCGGGAACCTGCGGAAGACGATCCTTCTCCTTGCGATAAAAATCCATCACCTCTTCATAGGTAACCGTCACATCGTGAAAGCGCTTTCTCCTGAGTGCGTCGATCATCTGCTGGTTACGGATATCGTCACGGATGTCCTGCTTGAGTCGGCTGACCGGCCGGCTGAACCGGGCTTCCATGTCGCTGACGGAGGGAAAACCCGCACGAAGCGAATTGTATTTCGTCGCAGCCATGTCATCGATGGACTTCTCATCGACGGTTACGCTGTCGATCTTTGCCTTTGTAAGCAGAATCTTCTGGTCGATCATGTTATCGACAAGGCGTTTCCTGAGCTGTGGTTCGTGTTTCGATTCAGGAAACTGCATCACAAAAAGGAGTTGCTGCTCATCCACGTCAGACTTGAGAATGATCTCCTTCCCCACGACGGCCACGATCCCGTCAGGATTTTCAGCGGCATGGGCGGAGGTAAAACATGAAGTAACGATCGTTGCTGCAGAAAGGAACGCAAGAAATACTTTTTTCATAACATCCGGGGTTTGCTTTAGGGGGTTGCCCCCTGCATGATACATCTGTCGGGCCCGGCGATCAAAATCGCCACATGATGTGCCTGGCGTCTGTCGTTCAGGACAGAGCGCACCATCGAGCCATCGAAAGCACAACATACAGAGAATCTCCGTTACGGACAATAGGTGAGATGCGGTATGGCTGGGGGATCGAATTACATGTCGCCATGCGGCCCTGTTCCGGTGCAGCATGGCGACATGTATGAAAATGACGTTATACTCCGCCCCTGAGCTTGATTGGAGCATTCGATCTCTTCTGCCAGTCGAAAACGAGTGGTGCTGCGACAAAAATCGAAGAGTAGGTGCCGATAAGAATACCCGCGCACATGGCGAATGCGAAACCGCGGATAGCCGGGCCGGCAAAGATGAACAGGATCACCACGGAAATCATGACAGTACCGGAGGTGATGATCGTACGGGAGAGCGTCTGGTTCATGCTCTCATTGAAAATCCGCTCATAGTCCGAAGGCTTCTGCCCACGCACACGCTCCCTGATCCGGTCATAGACCACGACCGTATCGGTAATCGAGTAACCGGCGATAGTAAGAAATGCCGCGATGATGCTCTGGTCGACCTCGAGGGGCATGAAATCAAAGATGCCGCCAAAAAGGCTGAACAGTCCAAGTACAGTCAGCACATCATGAAAAATCGCCAAGACACCTGCCGCTGCAAACTTGAACTCGAACCGGATGCTTACATAAAGCAGAATACCAATCAACGATGCCGCCAGGGCCTTGATGGCGGACATCTTCATGTCTGCGGCGATGCTGGGACCTACGGCCTGGATGCTGAGGATCTGAGCCGGATTACCCTGAAGACGCGTAGTGAGTGAATTGGTAATCAGGGCTTTCAGATTGGTGGTTTCACCATGGTAATCGGTACGGAGCAGGACCGAGCGATCCATGCCGTACTGCTTGACTGAACCGTTGACTCCGGCGCTGCCGATAATGGCCCGAACCGCACCGACGTCGACAGGTTTATCGAACCTGATAACCACTTCGGAACCGCCCTTGAAGTCGATTCCGTAATTCAGTCCCTTGGTGAAAAGGGATACTATTCCTGAAATCATAAGCACGGAGGAGATAATGTAGGCTATCCTGCGATGCTTGATGAAGTTGAAGTTTGTCTTTTTAAAAACCCGCATACCAGCTGATGTGTTGAATATTTATCCGAAACTTTTCTCAGTCATGAACTTGCCGCCAAGCATGAGGTCGAAAATGACCCGTGTAACGACGATAGCCGTAAACAGGCTCGCACCCGTTCCGATCATAAGCGTCACGGCAAACCCCTGGATCGGTCCGATACCGTAGACGTAAAGCAGAAAAGCCGCAGCCAGCGTCGTGACATGTGAGTCGAGAATCGAGGAAAACGCCCGGTTGTAACCAGCATCGATTGCAAGCCGGAGGGACTTGCCTTCATCGAGCTCCTCTCGTACACGCTCATAGATCAGCACGTTCGCATCGACGGCCATACCCATGGTGAGAACTATACCGGCGATGCCCGGCAGGGTAAGCGCTGCACTGAAACCTGCCAGCACCGAGATGACGATCAGGATATTCAGGACGAGCGCCAGATCAGCGGCGATACCTGCCTTATGGTAATAGAAGATCATGAACACGGCGACGGCTGTAAATCCCCATAACAAAGATTGAAGGCCGGCGCGGATATAGTCGGAACCGAGTGACGGGCCGACGGTACGCTCTTCGAGAATCCTGACCGGTGCCGGCAGGGCGCCCGCCTTGAGGATGATTTCAAGATCCTTCGCCTCATCGAGTCCGGAAATGCCGTTAATCACCGAATTGCCGCTCGGGATCCTTGACTGGACGACCGGGGCGCTGTACACCGAACCATCGAGCACGATGGCAATCTGCTTGCCGATGTTTGCACCGGTGATCCGCGCCCATTTGGAGGTGCCCTCCTCGTTCATGGACATGAGCACTTCAGGCTGGGCGTTATCGGCACCAAAGGTAGCTTTGGCTTCGGTAATCACACCACCGGTCAGCTCGGGAGTCTTCTGGACAAGGTAGATCGGATAATATTTCTCCCCTTTTTCCGTCTTCAGCGGTTTTGCGGCCAGAAGCAGCTCGGTATCCTGCGGCAGCAGCAAACGCAACTCCTCACGGCTTAACATCGAAGCGACATAGTCATGGGCGTAATCAGGAGTGAAGACAAGGCCGTTCTGCATCACGCCGATCACATCGGAAAGCTTACGGGGAGCCGGGGCCTTGACCGCCAGGCTTTCCGGAGCGGCAACAGGAGCGGCAACGAGGGCTGAATCGGACGGGGCCGGCTGAACCGTAGACTGGGGCTGAGCCAGGTTGATGCGCTCTATAGCCCGAAGCAGCAGTTCAGGCTCCTTGACAAGCCGGAATTCGAGCTTTGCAGTACCCTTCAGAAGCCGGCGCACACGAGCCTCGTCGGTGACACCGGAGAGCTCGATGATGATGCGCCTCGATCCCTGGGTCTGAATGACAGGCTCGGCGACACCGTACTGGTCGATACGGTTCCTGATGATCTCCTTGGCGCGGACAAGGGCGTCCTGGGACTCCTTGTTCAGTTTGTCGACGATCTCCTGATCGGTATTCCGGATATCATAGAAATAGCGGCTGAGACGGATGTTCTCCTTCTTGAACTCGGCAGCGAGAAGCTCGACGACATTGTCGCCCGAATTGACTGCAGACTTCCTGACATTTGCCATGATACGATAGAAGTTCGCATCCTTGTTCCATGCTTTCTGTTCGATAAGGTCGAACAGATCGACCTCCATGACCAGATGCATTCCTCCCTTCAGATCGAGGCCAAGCTTCAGGCTCTTCTCTCTAGCCTTCTCTATTTCTGAACGGTGGTCCAGGGCATATTTCAGGCTGTCTTCGCTCGAGTGGAAACTTGCGAGTTTTCTGGTAAGGACCTGATCACGGTAAGTCGGCCATATCGACCATACAGAAACCAGAGCAACCACGGCGATCAGAATGAGTTTAAATCTGTTGTTTTTCATGAAAAAAAAGCCGTTACGCACGATTGATAAAGTTTAGCCAATATATGAAACAGGCCCCTGATTAACAATCAAAGCCGCATCACCCAAACGCAACCGACCAACATCGATCCGACAATAAAAAACCCGGACAGATGCCCGGGTTTTTTATTGAAACATTACTTCGCTATCCCCAGATATCATTGACAATATTGTTATACCAGCCTCGAGCAAACAACGCCTCCTGGTTGAGCTGGTCATCGCTCGCATCGATCGGCGTAAGCCCTCCTGAACCGGGAATTTCGACGATACCTTCCGATGAGAGCTTGTAGACGCCGGCGACCGAAACGCCGTATCCAGGCCCCAGCAGGCTATAGCAGGTATTGACCAGCGAAGGTTGCGCAGGCTCTTTGCCACGGAGCAGCCTGACGATTGCGGCAGCGGCCAGTTTCCCCTGGCTGCTTGCAGCAAAACCTGACTTGGGCATCGCTCCGGCGATGCACGCGTCACCGAGGACATGGATGCCGGGATGCAAGGTCGATTCGAATGAAACGGCGTTGATGGGGCACCACCCGCTTGCATCGGCCAGCCCGGCATCGACTGCAATCTTGCCTGCCCGCTGTGGAGGGATGACATTGATCACGTCTCCCTTCACCACATCGAGCTCGGTCGTTACGGTCATCGCAGCAGCATCGACGCTCTGCACTTTTCCGCCCGCAGCGGCCCCTCGCCATTCGATCATACCGGGATAGAGTCGGTCCCACCCTTTCCTGAAAAGCGCCTGTTTGGAGAATTTGTCCTTTGGATCGAGAATGATGATTTTCGATTTCGGCTTCTGATCCTTGAGGTAACAGGCGATCAGGCTGGCACGTTCATATGGACCGGGAGGGCACCTGAACGGATTTGCAGGAGGGCATATCAGCACAGTTCCGCCGTTTTTCATCTCGTGGAGCTGCTTATTGAGCAATTCTGTCTGGGACCCGGCCTGGAATGCATGCGGCATCTTCGTTTCTGCGATGCTTTGACTGTATCCGGGAATCGCCCCCCACTTGAAATCGATTCCAGGGGAAACGATCAGTCGATCGTAATTCAGTACTTTTCCACTGCCGAGCGTGACCGTCGATCTGGCGGCGTCGATCGACACTGCCGTATCGGCGACCACGTCGACACCATAGCGGGCAGCAAGTACCGCATAGGTCTGGGTGATTTCACCGATGGTTTTAAGCCCGGCGAAGACCCAATTGCTGAACGGGCAGGTAATGTATGCGGCCTTTGGCTCGACCAGCGTCACAGAAAGAGAAGGATCGAGTTTTTTAAGATATTTGGCTGCCGATGCGCCCCCGAAGCCGCCCCCGATAACGACCACCCGGTTTTTTGCTGCGAATGCATCTGCTGTAGATCCAAATATGCCCAGGGTGGCCCCTGCGATACCGGATACGACGAGTTTATTGAAATCCCTTCGAGATATATTCATAATTCGCCTCCTCCCGATTATTAATTTTTTCCCCAGAGTGTTCCGAAATACTGGGCGATCAAATGGATCTCCTCATCTGAGTAGCCTTTTGCGTGGCGTCCCATTACCGTAGAGAAACGGACTCCTGACTTGAAATCCTTGAGTGCGGCTTCGATGTAGTCAGGAGTTTTTCCGTAAACAGAGGGAATGATGCCTGAGCTTTTTCCATCAGTACCATGGCAACTCGCGCACGAAAGCGCAAGGACCTGCCCTCTTGGATCGACTTCAGCGACCTTGGCGGACTTCGCCGTTTTTTTCTTTGCTGCAAAAGCATCCATAGACGCAGAAAAAACTCCCGGCGACACGAGGCATACTGCCAATAATATTTTCAATTTTGACGGCATATCCATTCCTCCACTGTTTACTTGTCTTTACGAGAAAATTACCATCCTGAGAAATCCGGCCGGGCAGAAAACATCACTCGCCTCTTATCGGATGAAACTGACAATTCAAGAGGGGAATGCCCTGAACGCGGTCATAAACCCTTTGAAGTAAAGATATTACAATAATAACAATTGTTAATGCGGCAACACCGGGGCACATCGCATCAAAATCATCACGAATGGAAGGCCGGCAAACTACCACGATTCTTCACAGCTTGAGTTCAGTATTACAGAATAACTGACGCGCTTCGTTCAGGGCTCAATGGATCCTGGTTGATGAGCACCAGCTCTGTTCAATCTGCCCAGCGCCACCTATTGTAATTGATAATATATATATGGGACTTCTATAAATTGGTTTAGAGAGATGATTTCTGCGTTGGTCCCGACATGCAGGGCTTAAATACTTATATTTTACAAGCGCACTATAGTATCTGCGCCTCTTCTGCCATTATGTGCAGGAGCGGCGCGATCCGCCCACGAATCACGACAATAAACAGCGGAGCCCTATTCTGAGATGCGCAAGTTTTGCACATCTCCTGCGGATCCGTCAGTTAATTCTGCCATCGGGAAAACTCTTTTTTTGCAATTTTGACTATTATGCCAAGTTATTTTTCCGGCGCTGACTTTATTTTACAAAGCGCCAACACAAAGCCTCACGAGGAACAGAAATGTTTCACGTGAAACATGCGAACATCCATGTATGATATTATAGTCGTCGGCGCCGGCCACGCAGGCTGCGAAGCCGTCCTTGCAGCGGCAAGAACAGGGGCATCGTGCCTGCTCATCACATCTGACTTGACTGCAGTTGCCCGCATGTCCTGTAATCCGGCAATCGGCGGAGTAGCCAAAGGGCAGATGACACGCGAAATCGATGCCCTTGGGGGAGAAATGGCAAAAGCCATCGATGCGACAGGCGTCCAGTTTCGACTGCTCAACAGAAGCAAGGGGGCCGCGATGCACTCTCCCCGGGCACAGGCTGACAAAACGCTCTACAGCCTGTATATGAGAAAGGTTATAGAGAGCGATCCCCGTATCGATCTCATCCAGGATACCGTCACAGGCATCTCCGCCTCAGAGGGGGTATTCTCAGGAGTTATCATCAGCTCAGGACGAATAATATCAGCCAAAGCGGCTGTGCTTGCCTGTGGAACATTTCTCAACGGATTGATCCATGTCGGAATGAACCACTCCCCGGGGGGCCGAACTGTAGCAGAGCCTCCAGTCACTGGATTGACTGAATCCCTGGCATCACTCGGATTTACATACGGCAGGCTGAAAACTGGTACCCCTCCGAGAATCGATTCCAGAAGCGTCAACTACGATATAATATCAGAGCAGCCCGGCGATCAGGAGCCGGTTCCTTTTTCATTCGATACGAAAAGCGTATCGGACCGAAACCTGGTAAGCTGCTTCATGACCAAAACGACATCAGAGACGCATGCGATACTCAGAACGGGTTTTGACCGCTCACCTCTCTACACAGGAAAAGTACAGGGAGTTGGTCCTCGTTACTGTCCGTCTGTCGAGGACAAAATCTCCAGGTTTCCTGACAAGGAGAGCCACCATATTTTTCTGGAACCCGAGGGTATCGATACCGTCGAAATGTATGTCAACGGTTTTTCGACATCACTGCCGGAGGATGTCCAGATTGCAGGGTTACGATCAATTCCAGGCCTGGAAAATGTCAAAATGATCAGGCCGGGCTACGCTATCGAATATGATTATTTCCATCCATGGCAGATTCGGGCGTCCCTTGAAACACGTTGCGTCGAAAACCTCTATTTCGCAGGCCAGATCAACGGAACGTCAGGATATGAGGAGGCTGCTGCACAGGGACTTATTGCCGGACTTAACGCGTCTCGTAAAATATTGGGTAAAGATCCTCTGATTCTGGGTCGTGATCAGGCTTACATCGGTGTCCTCATCGACGATCTCATCACAAAGGAGACGAAAGAGCCTTACCGCATGTTCACATCCTCTGCAGAACACCGCCTCATTCTGCGTCATGACAACGCCGATCTCAGGCTCCGGCAGGCCGCTTATGATTGCGGACTGGTTTCCCAGGATGCATACTCGCGAACCATGGCGATCGTGGAAGGCGTTGAACGATGCATAAGGATACTGCAGGAGATCAAAGTCCCTCCGGAGGAGATCAATAATCTGCTCGAACGGCAGGGATACCCGGAACTTCAGGCTCCCGTCAAGGCGTTGAGTATCATCAAGAGGCCAGGGATCCAGCTTCAGGATGTGCTTGAAAGCTCAGCTACGGTCAGGGAAGCGGCAGGCGAACTTTGTTATGACTTTCGTATTGCCGAACAGTGTGAAATCGAGATTAAATATGAAGGTTACATCAAACGTGAACAGATGATGACCGAACGGATAGCAAGGCTTGATGCCCTGCATATTCCCGATAATTTCAATTACCGCGCCCTGAATTCTCTATCGAGCGAGGGATTGGAAAAGCTCCTGAAACACAGGCCTTCAACAATCGGGCAGGCGTCGAGAATTCTTGGCGTCTCTCCTGCTGACGTTTCGATACTGATGATCAAGCTTGGCCGTTAATACGGTCGATGTTTCACGTGAAACACATTCATTGTCTTCAATAAACCGGTTCCTGCAACCCCATGAACAACCTCTCCGATTCATCATTTTATAACGAATTGCTGTTTGGTAAAGACCGTGAAGAGAGTATCGTCGGTGCCTATCAGCTGAACGACTCCCAGATTCGTCTTTTCATGAGGACATCTGAAGGGGTGGTGAAACGTGACGAACCGTTCTATCCATTTTTTTTCCTCTCGGACAATGAACTCCTGGACGGCTATACTCCTTCGGACAAGGAAAAATATTGGTTGATAGCGCTCGAAGGAACAAATTACTACAGCCACCTCGCGATCTTCAGAAGCTGGAGAAACTACCGTGCAGCACTTGACCACATCAACAGCGGGAGTCCGGACAGTTCAGGAGGTAACGATTCACAGACATCTGCGGGCATCAACAGCCATCTGACCTACAGCAGGGGAGATGCCATAACACAGTATCTTCTCCAGAGCGGGAAAACCATGTTCAAAGGGATGCTGTTCGAGGATCTTCACCGTCTTCAGCTCGACATCGAAACCTATTACAGACCAGGTAAAAGCTCAGGCAACAAGGAGTCTTTCGGTGAAGACCCCGTAATCATTGTCTCTCTGAGCGATAACCGCTCATGGGAACATGTAATCCACTCGAAAGGAAGAACCGAAAAAGCACTCCTCGAGGAACTGGTTGCAATTCTGCATGAAAAGGATCCTGACGTCATAGAAGGGCACAATATTTTTGGTTTCGATCTTCCATATCTTCAGCGCCGTTGCGAATTGAACGGCGTTCCGTTCAGGATCGGTCGCGATGGTCTCGTACCACGATCATTTCCTGCGAGTATCCGTTTTGCCGAAAGAATGATCGATTACCAGTTCTATGACATTCCAGGCCGGCACGTGGTCGATACCTATTTCCTCGTCCAGAGTTACGACACGTCGAAAAGGACATTGCCAAGTTACGGACTGAAGGCTGTCGCAAAATTTTTCGGATTTGCGTCACCGAACAGGACCTATGTCGATTACAAGGACATAGCATCAACCTGGGACAACAACCCGGAAACACTTCTCGCCTATGCACTCGACGATGTCAGGGAGACGAGGGAGATCGCCTCACTGCTCTCCGGAAGCAATTTCAGTATGACGACAATGCTGCCGTACGGTTATGCCAATACATCGCGGCTTGGACCAGCAGCAAAAATAGAGGCCATGATAGTCAGGGAATACCTGAAGCGAAAGGTTTCCATACCAAGACCTTCAATCGGGCAACAGCACGCCGGCGGTTTTACCGAAGTTTTCATCAAGGGAATTCTCGGACCCATCGTCTATGCTGACGTCGAGTCTCTGTATCCTTCGATCATGCTCTCCTATGGAATATGCCCGAAAACGGACGGCTTGAAAGTGTTTCCAACAATTCTCAAGGACCTGAAGGACCTCCGTTTTGCTGCCAAGCAACGCTCGGAGGATGAGCTGAAAAAGGGGAACCGCTCCCTGGCCGCCAATTTCGATGCAATGCAGGCTTCGTTCAAGATCATCATCAACGCAATGTATGGGTATCTTGGATTCGGAAGCGGAATATTCAACGATTTCGAAGAGGCTGACAAGGTCACGACAAATGGTCAGGAAATAGCCAAATCGATGATAAGGGAGTTCGAATCGAGAGGAGCGAAAGTCATCGAAGTAGACACGGACGGAATATTTCTTGTCCCTCCTCCCGAGGTCAGGACAGAAGAGGATGAACGGCGTCTGGTCGGCGAAGTCTCGAAAAAGATGCCAGCGGGTATCAATATCGGATTCGATGGGCGCTTCAGGAAAATGATATCCTACATGAAGAAGAACTATGTGCTTCTCGATTACAATGATAAACTCAAACTGAAAGGATCGTCACTTGTCAGCCGAAGCGGTGAAAAATTCGGTCGTGATTTTGTCAGGGAGGGCTTCATACTGTTGCTCCGGGAGGACATACAGGGCCTTCATGATCTCTACGTCAGATACAGGAACGACCTCATGCATCACCGTCTCGATATAAGCGAGTTTTCAAGAACCGAATCGATGAAATCGTCGCTTGAGCAGTACATAAACGATGTCAAATCAGGTAAACGTTCTAAATCAATCACTTATGAGATCGCATTTCGACAGGGAATCCAGGTTTCCAAGGGCGATCGCATGACGTTCTACGTATCGGGAACTGGAAATGCATCTTCTTATTTCGACAAGGGGCGACTCGCTGAGGATTGGAAGAAAGAGCAGCCGGACGAAAACACCCATTTCTATCTTAAACGGCTTGACGAATTTGCCCAGAAATTCATGCCTTTTTTCAAGCCTCAGGATTTCAGTACGATCTTTTCAGCCGATACCCTTTTCGCTTTCTCTCCGATTGGAATAGAGGTTGTACGGGAAATTCGTCATCTTGAAACGGACTCCCTGTATCGGGAAGAAACTCCTTTTTAGGAACTATTCCTTATTTATTCAGGTTCCCCTATATTAGGTTACTAATTTTTTATCACCATTTAACACTGCTAACTTATTTTTTCTTATGACCGATAACAGAGTTCTTCCTATAACCGATGATGTCACATGGATCGGCGTTCTTGACCCTGGATTGATTACGTTCGACATCGTCATGGAAACCAAGTACGGCACCACGTACAATTCGTACTTCATCAACGCCGATAAAAAAACGGTCGTCGAAACCACGAAAGTCAAATTCTGGCCGACCTATCTGGAAAAATTGAAGCAGGTCGTCAATCCTGAAGAGATTGAGTACATCATCGTCGATCACACCGAACCGGACCATTCAGGCAACGTGCGCAACCTCCTGTCGGTTGCCCCCAACGCCACGGTTGTCGGCAGCGGCAACGCCATCAAATTCCTCAGGGACCAGACCGGACATGACTTCAAGCACCTTGTCGTAAAGAATGGCGACAAACTCGATCTTGGCAACAAAACCATCCATTTCATAGGGGCTCCCAACCTGCACTGGCCCGATACGATCTATTCGTGGCTTGAGGAGGACGGTGTCCTGTTTACCTGCGACTCGTTCGGCAGCCATTATTGCAACGAAGCCATGTACGACGATCTTTGCGGCGATTTCGACGATGCATTCACCTATTATTTCGATGCGATCCTAAGGCCGTTCAGCAAATACATGCTTCAGGCTATCGAAAAAATCCGTCCGCTCGATATCAAGGTCATCTGTCCCGGACACGGCCCTATTCTCAGGTCGAACTGGAAAAAATATGTCGATCTTTCGCAGCGCTATTCCAAGAACGCAATAGCCATGCCCAACGAAAAGAACATCCTGATTGCCTACGTTTCGGCTTATGAAAACACGACCCTGCTGGCAAACTATATCGCCGAGGGATTGAGGACAGCCTGTGATTTCAACGTCGATGTCTGTGATATAGAAAACGTTTCTACAGCCAAGCTTGAAGACAAGATCGCACATGCAATGGGGATCATCATCGGATCGCCGACCATCAACCAGAACATCGTCCATCAGATCTATAACATCTTCGCCGTCCTGAATCCTCTGCGTGATCGGGGAAAACTGGCGGCTGCATTCGGATCTTACGGATGGAGCGGAGAAGGAGTTAAAATCATCGAAAGCAATCTTTCGAATCTGAAGCTCAAGCTGTTCGACAAGAACTTAATGATCAAGTTCCAGCCTCATGAACCGGAATTTGAACTGTGCAGGGAGTTCGGCAAGGGGTTCGCAGAAAAAATGATCGAAATGCACAACCTCAGCTGCAGTTTATAAACTATATTATTATATAATAAAGACTTATAAGCGAAAAGGCTGTCTCGAAAGTCAAGTGAGGCAGCCTTTTTTCATTGGCAAACCGGGAGCCCTGCATCCCCGGCAAATGAAGACGCGCTGCTGCATCATCCTCTCCTCCTGAACCCCTTAAGTCCTTTACGTCCTTTACGTCCCTTTGGTCGTTGCAATTTATTACAAAAAAAAGAGTTACTCCCATAAGCAATACTGAGTCAGCCTCTTTCCCCTTACCTGAAAATGATCGTTCTTATCATTTCGCTACCGATGGCTTTGTTCATGCGGGTTGTTATCTCTTTTTTCCTGAAATTCAACTCCATCCTCCATGAAGGATTTCTGACCCTGACATAGAGGTCTCCGTCCTTCAATTGCTCCACCCTGGTCACCTTTGAAATGGTTTCACCCACAACGCTGTCCCATATCTGAAGCGTTCTGTACTGCTCATATGCGTCTGTCATGCCTATTGAACGGCACATGTCCGCCATAACGGCGTTCAGGTTTCGAGGTGATTTTGCTCGTGTCATATCACTCCGGGTGCGTTGTTTGTGGCTTTTTCAATGGAAAAAGAGCTTACTCCGATACCAGCACTTTCCCTTGTCGATGTGATGAGAACCTGTCCGCATGAAGAGAGTGCTTCTACCATCAGCCCGGAAACGTCATCGTCCAACTCACTGAACAGGTCATCCAACAGGCTTATAGGCCGTTCTCCGGACATTTCGAGCAGGTAGCGATGCATCGTAAGCTTCATGGCCACAAGATAGCCTCTCTGCTGCCCCTGTGAGGCATATTTCCTGATATCCCGGTTATCGATGAAAAAAAGCAGATCGTCCCTGTGAGGGCCGGCAAGTGTTTGCCTCCTCAGTATCTCCTGACCTCTTAACTCAGCGTATCTTTCGATAAAATGATACTTCAGTTCTTCCTGGGAGAGTTCCTGTGCTCCCTGCCTGAGTGAACAGGAATAGCTTAATGAGGGCACTGTTGTTCCGGGAAGCCATGAATAGACCTCACCGAACATCTCCCTGAATCTCCTTATGAAACGGAGCCTTGCAAGCACGATCGAAGAGGCGTGCCCTGCAAGCTGTTCAGTCCAGATGTCAAGTCCGGTGTGACTTGATGTCTGGTCCGGAAAAGCACCAAGCAGTGCATTTCTCTGTTGAAGTATCCGCCGGTATTGAAGCAGGTCCGCCAAGTACTTTCTGTCGTACTGGCAGATCGCGGTGTCGAGGAATCGTCTCCGTTCGGTTGGAGGACCGTTTACGATCGATAGTTCATGCGGTGAAAAAGTGACACAGGGAATGTCGCCGATATGCCTTGAAAAGGTCTGCAACTCCTGTTCGTTGACAAAAATCTGCTTCTCTTTTTCAGGGGTGTAGGCAATACGTATCTCTGTCCGGTTGCCATGATCACTGATGAAACCGGCCTGAATCGTAAAAAAATCTTTGCCGAACGAAAGGCAATCACGATCGGCATTTCCTGGAAAACCTTTTGTCAGCGCACAGAAATGTATCGCTTCCAGGATACTGGTCTTTCCAGAGCCGTTTCTTCCGTAAATATTGGTCAGGGAAGGGCCTGGCTCGAATTCCAGGAGCGTGTGGTTCCTGAAATTGGCAATTCTTATTTTTTCGAGTCGCAAGGCCCTTTTATTTCCATCAGTTATTGATTCTGACCGGCATAACCAGAATGATGAGGTCTTCCTGTCGGTCTTCGTGTTTCGGTTTAAATATGACCGCCGTGGTGGGGCTGCTCAATTCGATGGAAACCTCGTCAGTCTCGATATGGGCAAGCGCTGCCTCTACAAACCTCGAATTGAATCCGATAGTGATCTCTTCACCTGAAAAATTGCATGGCAGCTCTTCCTGTGCAGATTCCCCCTCGCTGGCGTTTTCAGCCATAATCTTCATCAGCGATCCTTCAACGGTTATCTTCAGATCCCCGATACTCGAAAATTTGCCGACCCTTTTTACCGAATCATGGATCTGAAGACGTTCTGCGAGCAGTTTCTTGTCATTCTCGACCGGTATGACTGCCTCATAATTGGGATATGGTTCTACGATCAGAGCAGATTCGAGCTCCACATTTTCTGACTGGAACCTTACGTTTCTGCGTTCGGCATCCACAGCCATACGGACCTCCTCGTTCTGGAGCAGACGCTGGATACTCGACAGAACCCTCGCCGGTACGACGATCTTTTGCTTTTCGGCAGTTTCGGTAGTCGTCTTTTTTCTGCATCTGACCAATCGATGTCCGTCTGTGGCAACGGCTGTAATACCGTTTCCTTCGAATTCAAACAGAACACCCATCATTGCAGGACGCATGCCGTCCACACTGCAGGCGAAAAGTGTTTTGTGGATGATATCCTGTAATTCTGCAGGTTGCAGACCGATGGCCAGGTCAAAATTCCTTTCGAGGTTTTCCGGCCTGCCGCCGAATGAACACGGCATCCTGTAACGACCTTTGTCGGTAGCAATGTGCACGGTGCCATGATCGCTGATCTGCTGGCGCTCGATATCGAAGGTCACTCCGGTATCGTACATGCTTCGAAGAAAATCCTGAAGCGTTCTTGCCCTTATGCCTACGGTCCCCTTGTCCGTCGATGTCACTTCGCACTTTGCCGTAATGGATAGTTCTCCATCCGTAGCAAAGAGTGTAAGCGTTCCCTCATCGAGTGTCATGTGGACGTTGTCAAAGCGAGCGTCAATAGATTTTGATGGAACGGCGAGGATAACCTTGCTGACGGCATCCTGCAGTTTTTTGATAGTCGTGGTGAATTTCATCTTCTTACAACAGTTATTCTTTATTAATAAATAAAATTTGTTGTTGTTGTTGTTCGTGTGGAAATCTTGACAAATGGATCGGTCGTGCTTTTAACTTATTTATAATAAGCATTTTATCGACCTCTCGACCCTCCTTTGCTGTGTTGATAGCATGTGCATTTCTCTGAGCGGCCTCTGTTGGGGGTTTGTTGACGATTTTTCCGGTCTCTTCCCGGATGTTGACAACTACAGGGTAACCAAGATACGGCCAACACGCAATGAACAAGTTGTGAACATTCAGCGGTTACATCGACATAATCTCGATCCTTTTCTTCAATTCCTCGACTTTTTTTCGTTCTTCACTGGAAGCTTCGATCTTTCTGTCTATGGTATTCAGTGCATGGATGACCGTAGAGTGATCTCTTCCGCCGAAATGGAGCCCGATTGTTTTGAGGGATGAATCGGTCATGTCTTTTGCGAGGTACATGGCGATCTGTCGTCCTACAGCGATCTCTTTTTTCTTCGATTTACCTTTCAGGTCGTTCGGAGTGATCGAGAAATAGGCGCAAACAGCTTTCTCGATGGTATCGAGGGTCAACTGTTTGGTGTTGTATCTGATGATGTCCTTCAGAGTCGATTTTGTGAACTGAAGGTCGATCTCCTGGTTGTCGAGCGAATGCGCGGCAAGCAGCTTTACGATGCATCCTTCGAGTTCCCTCACGTTGTGGGTGACGTTGGTTGCGATGAACTCGATGACGTTGGGATCGAGCATGACGCCGCTCTGGTGAAGCTTACTCTGGATGATGGCTTTCCTGGTCTCATAGTCAGGAGCCTGGATATCTGTCGAAAGTCCCCAGTTGAATCTTGATATAAGACGGTCTTCGATGCCTTTGATCTCTTTGATCGGCCTGTCTGCCGACAGGATAATCTGTTTGTTCGACTGGTGCAGCGTGTTGAAGATATGGAAGATCTCCTCCTGGGTCTTCTCCTTTCCTGCGAAGAACTGGATGTCGTCGATGATGAGAACATCTACATTCCTGTAAAAGGAGGAAAACTCCTGGATATTGCCGTTCTGAATCGCGTTGACGAAATCGATGGCAAATTTTTCGCTCGAAACGTAAAGAACCGCGTCGGTTATCCGGTTTTCACGGACGGCGTTTCCGATCGCCTGCATCATATGGGTCTTTCCGAGTCCGACACCACCGTAGATTACGAGCGGATTGAACGCATTCTGACCAGGGCTCTGGGCGATCGATTTCGAAGCCGCGAATGCAAGGGAGTTGCAGTCGCCCCTGATGAGAGTCGAAAAGGTATATTTCGGGTTGAGGTTTGTCTCGAACCTTGCGCGGCTGCGCTCGAACTTTGCCCGGCCGGCGGCATCCCTTTCTTCAGACCCCGATCGGTTATCGCGGTCGTTAGGCGTGGCGGCGTTCTGATGCGGGAGCTCTATGGTGACCGGCTGCCCCTGCGATTTGTCCATCACGATGGAGTACATCAGCTTTGCTTCAGGTCCGATGACCTGTTTCAGGGCCTGCTTGACATGGACGGAATAATTTTCCTCAATCCATTCGTAGAAAAACTGGCTCGGGACCTCGATGGTCAGCTCGCTTCCGGAAAAGAAGAGTGGTTTTATAGGAAGAAACCAGGTCTTGAAAGCAAGGCTGTTGATGTTTTCCTGGATGAGCCCCAGGCAGGCGCTCCAGACCTTCTCTGCGAACGTGCTGCTTTGCACTGTGCTTGCGGGTTGTTCGCGGACGGCTTCCTGCTGGGTCGGATCGGGCATTGGAATTGAGGGTGAAAGGCATTGGATAGTTAGAGTCATCAACATTTTCTGTTCACAAGTTAGTGTTTTCGGTGGATAAAAAACAACGCCGTCGCCGAAAATACCCTTGGATACACTGTTGGTTTGAATGAGGGTTTTCAACATCATAAATAGTTATATTTATATGACATACGTGTTTTTCGTCTGAAACTTGTCAACATGTGTTGATGATTCGCGGATAGCGCAGTGGAAGGGGTTTTGGTGGTGGTGAATTATTTTATCAACAAGTTGTCAACATTGTGGATAACTTGTTGCAGGCTGTATGTGGATACCTTTCTGGTTGCGCAGGAGCGCTTGTTTATCAAGGAGTAAAATGATAAATTGCAAATCCTGTTTTTTTAATAAATCATTTGAGAGGAGTTTGAGGATATGAAAAGGACATTTCAGCCAAGCAACAGGAAGAGAAGGAACAAGCATGGCTTCAGGGCGAGAATGGCAACCAAGAACGGACGTAAGGTTCTTTCCGCAAGAAGGGCGAAAGGTCGTCATTCCCTGAGCGTAAGCAGCGACATGCGTTCATCGAATAAATAAAACTCGTTGCGGATTGGTGCCGTCGGCCCCTATCCGTACGGGATTTGCGAGCAGGTCAGCATGGTTACAGAAAAACGTGTCAATGCGCTGCCGAGGCATGAGATTGCCCGAGGGAAAAATAATATTTCCCGTCTTTTTGCCAGGGGTAGCCGTCTGAAAGGTGGCTCCCTCCTGATGATCAGCTCTCCTGCAGTCCCCGGTAGCGGAAGCAGCTCGCCTTCCATAAGGGTGCTTTTTACGGTTGGAAAGAAACTGGTTCCGAAAGCCGTGCATCGCAATCGGATCAGGCGTCTGATGCGCGAGGCGTATCGCCTGGAAAAACAGGTTCTGACAGCGTTTTCATACACCGATGCCCATGACGGTGGTGAAGCTCTGTTCATCGCCTTTCTTTATCGGGGCAGAAGAGATGTCGAGCCGTCGCTTGCCGGGTTCCGGTCTGAAATCCGCCAGATGTTGAGGACTTTAGTTTCAAAGAAGCTGACACCGTCACCGGACGGAAATCAGGGTGAGTAATCAAGGCGGACAACATGGAGAGTGTGCGGTTATGAGCGGCAATACAATCGGGCGTTTCTTCAATGCGGTGCCGATCCTTCTGATCAGGTTTTACCAGTCTTTTCTTTCTCCGCTACTTGGTCCGTCCTGCAAGTATCACCCCACGTGTTCTAATTACGGCCTCGAGGCTTTCAGGCAGCACAATTTCTTCTATGCATCCTGGCTGACCGTCTGGAGGATACTTCGATGCAATCCGTTTTCAAAAGGCGGCTACGATCCCGTCCCGTCGAATAACAACAGGTCTGTAGGTAATTCAAAAGAGTTGAAATAATGGATAGAAATTCGGTGATAGGGTTTGCCCTGATCGCTGCAATCATGATGGTATGGCTGCAGTTCATGAAACCGGAGCAGAAAGTTGAGCTGGAGAAGGCGGCCGTCCGTAAGGAACTTGTCGAACCGGCTTCCGTAATGAACGTTCCGGCTGCTGCGACCGATGCGGCAAAGAAAGACAGCCTGGGCGCGTTTGCCTCTGTTTCTGCTGGTACGGAGACGCTTGTCACAGTCGAGAACGATCTGGTCAAGGCAACACTCTCATCCAAGGGAGCGACATTGAAGTCGCTGGTTCTCAAGAAGCATCTGGACGGTTCTCGCAAGCAGTTCGACCTGATCACTTCCCGTGATAAAGGGGCCTTGTCCATGCTTTTCCTGAGCAACGACGGCAAGCGTATCGATACCCGCGACCTCTATTTCCGAAACCTCGACGCTACGACGTCGAGAACCATCACCGGAAAGGAAAAAGTTACGGTTAACTATATACTCGATGTTGATGCAGGACGAAGCATCCTGGTCTCCTATACATTTACCGGTAACAGCTACGTGGTCGATTATGACCTGAAACTGACCGGATTCGGTTCGACTGTTGCAGGAAACCAGTATCAGTTGACCTGGGACGGTGGTCTTGCATATTCTGAAAAAGACCAGGTGGATGAAGCTACCAATGCTATTGGCAGCGCCTATCTCGGCGGGAGCCTGGTCAAGCTCGACGCAAAGGATTCCAAGCAGGCCTATAAAGAAGAACAGTCCGGAAAAGCCCAGTGGGTCGCAATCAGGAACAAGTATTTTGTTGCTGCACTTATTCCCGGACGGGAGACGGACGGTGTTTACCTGAATGGCACGAAAAAGGCCGGCAGCGAGTTTGAGAACTACGTTGCAGCACTTAAGATGAACCTGCCTGTCGGCAAGAATGTTATCGAAGATCGCTACCGCCTCTATGTCGGTCCGCTCGACTACAATACCGTCAAGTCGATGAACGTCGGCCTTGAAAAGATCATGGATTTCGGGTGGGAGTGGCTTACCAGGCCGTTTGCAGAGTATATCATCCTGCCGATTTTCAATCTGATTAACAAGTATGTCAGCAATTACGGCCTGATCATCATCATCTTTGCATTTCTGATCAAGGCCGTGACCTACCCGCTCACCATGGCTTCGACCAAGTCCATGAAAAAAATGTCTGCCCTTCAGCCGCTGATGAAGGAGCTCCAGGAGAAGTACAAGGACAATCCTGCGAAGATGCAGAGCGAGTTGGGGCGCATATACAAGGAAGCTGGTGTAAACCCCCTCGGAGGTTGCCTGCCCACCGTATTGCAGATGCCGCTGCTGTTTGCGATGTTCTACGTATTCCGCTCATCCATTGAGCTTCGCCAGCATGCGTTTCTCTGGGCAAAGGATCTGTCTGTACCTGACTCCATTCTTGATTTCGGTTTCAAGCTGCCGCTTTATGGCGACCATATTGCCGTATTTCCGATTCTCATGGCTGTGAGCGTCTTCGTTCAGCAGAAGATTACGCCGACCACGCAGACCAACGACCAGATGAAAATCATGCTCTGGATGTTCCCTGGCATGATGCTGCTGTTTTTCAACAACATGCCGGCAGGCCTCGGTCTATACTACCTGATGTTCAACATCTTCAGTGTTGCGCAGCAGCTCTACATCAACTCCACCACCACCCCGGAAGAAAAGACTGCGGCGGCACTCCAGGTTGCAGCGGCCAACAAACCTGTGCAGAGCGCGAAAAAGGGGGGGCGGAAAAAGTAATTTGGCCATGGGTCTTCTTGAGCAGGCAGATGCCTGGCTTTTCCGGCTCCTGAACCTTCATCTGGTTCATCCGGCAGCAGACGATCTGATGTTGTTCCTGACCAACCCGAAGCTGTCGGCCCATATCCTTGTCCTGGCGGCGGCATTCATGCTTATCAGGAAGGGGAAAGACGGTCTCATCGTCATTCTCCTCCTGATCCTTGCCGTTGGAATTGCCGATTTCACGGCTTCAGGCATCATGAAGCCCCTTTTCCATCGAGTGCGGCCATGCTTTGCCCTCGATGGCGTCCGGTTACTTGTCGACCAGACCCACTCCTGGTCGTTCGCCTCCTCCCATGCCGCCAATGCTGCCGCAGTGGCAAGTCTCGTCTGGATATTTTTCTGGAGAGGGGCTGCGGTCGACAGGGTTTTTACGATAATCATGATTGTCTACGCCTCGCTCGTGGCCTTTTCGAGGATCTACATCGGCGTCCATTACCCCGGCGATGTCCTTGGCGGCATGCTCATCGGGCTTGCGAGCGCTTCGATCGTCTATACGGCAACCGCCTGGACAGTAAAGCGTTTCGTTCATGGAGGCGCCATGCGCAGCAGGGAGTTCAGGACATGAGCTGCTGGGGTATCGATCTCGGCGGAACGAAGATCGAGGGGGTGATCCTCGACGATTCGATGCGCCCGGTCATCAGGGAACGCATCGCTACCGAACAATCCGGAGGGTATGGCCATATCCTGGGGCAGCTTGAACGGCTTGTCCGCCTGATGAGCGATAAGGCAGGGGTTCCGAGGCCTGAACGGATCGGGGTCGGTTCACCTGGACGAACTGAAGGGGTTGAGGGGATCGTCAAGAACTCCAACACCGTATGCCTGAACGGCATGCCATTGCGCAGGGATCTCAAAGAGCGACTCGGGATGGAGGTCATGATCGAGAACGACGCGAACTGTTTCGTCCTCGCTGAATCGATGCTGGGCGCAGGCAGGGATGAAATGACCAGGCCGGGGACTACGGCGTTCGGGATCATTCTCGGTACCGGAGTCGGCGGCGGCATCGTGTTCGACGGACGCCTCGTCAGAGGAGCTCACGGCATAGCCGGTGAGTGGGGGCACAACCCTCTTGCCGGAGAGCACGAGGCATGTTACTGCGGCCGAAAGGGGTGCGTCGAAACCGTGATTTCCGGTCCGGCCCTCGAACGGTATTATTCCGCCCTCAGCGGCCGTAAGGCTTCACTCAAGGCGATATCAGCCTCATCAGGAAAAGATCCTGCCGCACGCCGGACGATCGAGCACCTCGTATCCTCGTTCGGCAGGGCTCTGGCGGCGGTGATCAATATCCTCGATCCGGACCTTGTCATCGTAGGCGGAGGCGTGGGCAACATCAGGCAGCTCTATACCGTTGAGGCGCGTCAGGCCATTGCCAGCCATGTGTTCAACCGTTCCTTTGACATCCCCCTGCTGCCTCCGCTGCTTGGAGACAGTGCAGGAGTCTTCGGCGCGGCGCTCCTTGCAGGACCCCAGATAAGTCGCGTTGTCGAGTAGCGAATTTGTTTTTATGTACTTAACCGTCAATAAAAGTGGAAAGCAATTACAGGAAAGGGGAGATTATAGAACTGACCATCGTCGATCCCGCTGAGCGGGACCAGTGCTTCGGCCGCACGGAGAGCGGAATGGGCGTGATGGTTACCGGAACGCTCGCCCCCGGCGACAGGGTATCGGCAAGAATTTACAAGGTCAGGCAGCGCTATCTCGAAGCGACAGCTCTCGAAGTGCTCGAACCGTCAGCAGACAGGGTCGATCCTGTCTGCTGCGTTTTCGGAGCCTGTGGAGGATGCAAGTGGATGCACGTCAGCTATGAGGCCCAGCTGCGCTACAAGAGGAAAAAGGTCGAGGATTCACTGGTCCATATCGGCGGCTTCGAGAACCCGGATGTACTTCCGGTGCTCGCTGCGCCCGAGCCGTTCCATTACCGCAACAAGGTCGAGTTCTCCTGTTCGAACATGCGCTACCTCCTCCAGGACGAAATACGCAGTGACGAACTCCTGAAGCCGAAGCACTTCGCGCTCGGGTTTCATGCGCCGGGTAACTTCGAAAAGGTGCTCGACCTCGACACTTGCTACCTCGCCAAATCCTGCATGAACCAGGTGCTGAACCTGGTCCGTGAATTTGCCATATCACGCGGGCTGGTTCCCTATGCGGCAAAGAGCCATGAAGGATACCTGAGGAACCTCATGATGCGCTACAGCGAGCGACACGACCAGCTTATGGTCAACATCGTGACCTCGTGGTACGACCGTGCGCTCATGGAGGATTTCAGGTCCGTCCTCGAAGCGGCGATGCCGACTCAGAGCATGACCATCGTCAACAACGTGACCACCCGGAAAAACACGGTGGCTATCGGTGAGCAGGAGTACATTGTCAGCGGCCCGGGATATGTGACCGAGCGGCTCGGAACCCTCGATTTCAGGATTTCGGCCAACTCCTTTTTCCAGACCAATACCCGGCAGGCGGAGACGCTGTATGACCAGATCCTGAAAGAGGCCAATCTTGGGCCGGACGATACAGTCTACGACCTTTACTGCGGTACGGGCACCATCACGCTGTACCTTGCCCGCCACTGCCGTCAGGCGGTCGGTATCGAGGTGGTCGAGAGCGCCGTTAAAGATGCGGAGATGAACGCTGATCTGAACGGACTCTCCAACGCGGTATTTTTCCAGGCTGACCTCAAGGATTTCCACGCCATGCGGGACGCCCTTTCCCCTTACGATACCCCTCGGGTGATCGTGACCGATCCGCCACGGGCAGGCATGCATCCCAAAGCGCTCGAAACGATGCTCAAGCTCGAGCCGGAGCGGATAGTCTATGTCAGTTGCAATCCGGCGAACCTCGCCAGGGACGGCAAGGAGATCTGCGCTCAAGGCTACCGAATGACTACAGTGCAGCCGGTCGACATGTTCCCCCAGACCAACCATATCGAGACCGTCGCCTGCTTCGAGAGAGGGTGATCTTGCGTGAGGTCGCCTCTTGTTATTGTCTTACGTAGGGGCGGTTCGCGAACCGCCCTTCCGATGTTGTATGGCACGCAGAACCCGGAATGAGGTTGTCTCAGATGTCAAGGTGAGGCAGCCTTTTTGCATGGAAAGTCGGGAAACGAAGAGGCGCCGCTGCATCATCCTTCCCTCTTGAACCCTGACCTCCTTTTGGTACTTGCCGTTTTATAAAGAAACCGGAATGAGGCTGTCTGAATAGTCAAGATGAGGCAGCCTTTTGCATTGCCGATTGGTGCTCAAGCTTTACAGCCTCATTCGGAATGTAATGGCAGGCTGGGAAACCCGCCTTCTCGCGGGACGCAACGCTCCAACCGATGGCTTCAGCATAGGCGAGGATTCGCGATTGGACGGTTTTTTTGTTCGGCTGGTTTCATGTTAGAGGCTCAAGTCTTAGAGCGGCCTGTATTTTGTCCCGTTGCTCCGGATTGACTCGCGACTCGTCCGCATAGTCGCACCATTGCGACACAACGCTCCTCACTTCGTCAATGATCGTTTCCGCGCGCCCGCGCTTCATGGAAGCGCCATTTGCACACGCCTTGAAATCTTCCAGGGTAAATCCATTCCGCTTGCCATTCATCGTCATTTGATGACTCGATGTCCATTTCCCGCCTGGCTGATAGCTGTAGGTCATGTCGAACGCGGGGGAGAGCGACCAGTTTCCCGTTCTGTCCATCAGGAAGGCAATGTTCTTTACGTGGTCATCCTGGTTACGGGCCACGATATTGAAAACCATTCGACGGAACTGCTCTTCGATGGTCGCCATCGGCAACCCCAGTCGGCGGATTACCTGCAACGCCTGCTCGTAGCTATATGCTCCGGCCTGATTGAAATCATAATGCGCCATGCCGCAAAGCGACTGCATGTGCAGCTTGCCTCCGCCGTCCAACCGGTCGAACCGCTTCGTCATGAAATGGCGACGTCCGCCCTCCTCGAACAGTCGGCACGGACTCATGGTGATTCCCGCATCCAGGGCCATCCGGTAATAGGCATGCTCGATCGCGCCGTATCCCTTTGGATCTTCCAGCTCCTTATCCCTGTTGCCGCTGACACCGTCGAACTTCATCAGCCAGTATTCAAACCCCGTCCCCGCCTTCACCTGCCCTGACCGGATTTCGTTCGTTTCCGGATTCCAGGCGATGACCGCCTTGGCACGCGCACCACCCGCAGAAGTGCCGACCTGCAAAATATCCTGTAGTGCCGTATTCTTTCCATCCTCGTGGAGCCAGCCCTGCAGGTTGTAGCGATGCGTTAAAATCTCCGAAGCCAACGCTACCAGCCGGTCAAGTGCAATAAGGGAGGAGCCTGATGTGTCCAGGCGGGTTGACGGCGCATACTCCAGCGCACCAATTCCGCGCGACCCCGTATAACAGAGGCGCTCCACTGCTTTGAACGATTCCGGCGTGCGTCCGGAACGGGCAAGCCAGGCGTCAATCAGCGCATTACCAAACCGATCCGGCAGCGAATCAGCCAAAAGCCCCGGAAGACCATGGAAGGTTTCCTGCCGCAGCGATGGAAATGAGTAGAGTCGGCTTGACAGCGGCATCATCAGCGGGGCCAGCTCGATACCGCTACTGGCGAAGGCCGAATCATATTCAAAGGTAGCGACCGTAGCATCGTCATCCAGCGACACAGCACCGATCGTGCGACCCCACAATTTTACCATTGCCGTCGTACTCATGCTTCGTCACCCCACGTCCAGGGCTTTTCATCCGTAGGTTTCCTTTTGCCGCTGGCGCGCTTTCGCGCCTTGCCTTTCAGCCTGAGCAGATCCATCGGACGCGGTCCGGACTCCGGCACCAATGTTTCCAGCCGATCCAGTAGCTCCAATACCCTCAGGATCCGGATCATTGTCGACATTTGCATCGTGGCCCCGGCCTCGACACGCTCCACGGTCCGCTTCGATACGCCCGCCTGCTCAGCAAGCATCTCCTGGGTAAGCTGAAGTTCCAGCCGACGCTGCGCAAACCGTCCGCCCAGCTCAGCCAGAATCGCTTCATCCGTCAATAATCCTTCAATTTTCATCAAGGCTTTACATCTATGTTTATAACATAATTCGTAATAGCAGGCGATATATGTGGCAAATATAACCATTATTCGTCATATATGGCTCCTTGATAATGCACTTAATTCTCGCCACACGGAAACGGAAGAGGCTTTCTCTCAAGTCAAGATGATGCCGGCTCGTTGCATTGTCGGGAACGAAAGGATTTTATTTCGCCCCAGTTTTTTACATACAGCCTTCAGCCTGGCATTCTTATGGATAACCAAAAGGACTCTGCATCAACGCCACCAGATAAAAATTCTACCCTTTCATTGCTTTATCTGAAGTTCGCCTGTGAATTGCCGGGCTGACGCTCGTCGTTTCCGGGGTTTTAGCGTTCCTGACGTATATAGGGTGACAATATTTTATAATAATTCAAGCGATAAGCTGACATAATGGTTGTTTCCAGGTTTGGTGCCCATGGTAATTCAGGCGAGGAAAAGGTTGAGGCAGTTGTTGGCAAAGAGGTCGATCAGGGTATGCTCAAAAGATACCGCTGAAGAAGCCTACGGGGAAAATCCGGGTTATTTAGATGGATATTTTGTCCCGAAACGGGCACGCTTAAGGATTCCACGGTACTTTAGGAAGACGTGGCGTACGCTGTACAGTAAGTGAAGAAGTATTGAAATTTCAGGCAGAATCGCCAGGGGAGTCAGTGTTCGACTCCAGCACCTGTTCCTGCACCGGAGCAGCTTTTTCCCAGTCGAGGAACCGTTCGAGGTCGCGGCCGACAGAGGCGATGATGGCTGAAATGATTGCGACGTCGTCGGTAAAGCCTAAAATCGGGATGAAATCAGGGATGGCGTCGACAGGCGTGACGAGATAGACGAGCGATGCGGTGACCAGTACCAGGGTCTGCCATGGCACATCCCGGTACTCCCGGTTAACCCAGCACCTGACCATCCGAATCAGCGCAAGCAGGCGTCCGGTCATCCCTTTCGCATCGAGTGGGTCGACCCCGCGAGAAAGGAGGCTTCTCGATGCATCAAGCAGGCGCACGGTCTTGTCCCGATCGCCCAGCAGTGCGGCGGCTTTGTTTTTCGCGTTGCCAAGTGTCTCGTTCAGGGATTTCATCGTCAGCAGGTATTGATGGATTTTTTTCTTGTTCCGGAGCCTCGGGATCGAAATCCCGGAAAGTGGCTGTCTCAATAGTCAAGATAAGGCAGCTTTTCTGGATTGCCGAGTCGGAGGCGGCGAGTTCCAGTTCGTCTCTTGAGGCGCAAGGCAAGAGTTCCAAACCTGCATTGCGGTGGTGGATTTATAGCAGAACAATGCCAAG
>DATMYL010000073.1:0-4681 GCA_035560975.1 Chlorobaculum sp.
GCCATGAAGATGCTTCGGGTTTCATATTCAGCGATTGTCGTGATGCTTGTGCTGGGTCTTGCATCCTGTCGTGTAAAAGAAAGGAGAGGGGATGATGTTCGATCGTCTGTAACGCATGGGCGTTATCTTGCCGTTATCAGCGGGTGCAACGATTGCCATACGACGGGGTATGCGCTCGCTGAAGGAAACGTTGACGAAAAAGAGTGGCTGACAGGGGACAGGCTCGGGTGGAACGGTCCATGGGGAACGACATATCCTACGAACCTGAGGCTCCTGGTGAGCAGGATGACGGAAGAAGAGTGGGTCAGGAACGTTAAAAATGCCAAGGCAAGACCTCCGATGCCCTGGTATATTTTCCGGGAGATGAGTGACAGGGATTTTCGTGACCTTTACAGATATATAAGATCCCTTGGTGCGGCAGGAGTCGAATCGCCGGCATTTGTTCCGCCTCATGAGGTTCCTGCCGGGCCCGTGATACGCTATCCTAAGTAGCGAACAGCAACAACTGCATATGTAAGTGTTTGCTCAACTGGATGAGCAAGCATGCAACCATTTAATGGTCAAATCATGAAAACGTTTATCCATCGTCGGCCGGCAATCGGCAGTGAGCGGCATCCGTCGCCACAGCAAATCGGCGTCGAAGTGCCCGTGGAACGTCCTGCATGTTGTCTGACCTGCCGGACCGCCTCGGTTCGCGCCCTGTCAGTCGGAGCCCTCGCGATCGGGGCACTCAGCATCGCGGCAGTGGCCATCGGGACTATTGCCGTAGGTAATATGGTCATAGGACGCTTCTTTGCCCGGAAAGGGAGAATCGACAAGCTCGATATCGGTACGCTGAAAATCGGTAAACTGGAGGTGTCTGAACCTCTGAAACTGAATGCTGCCGATCGGTCGCCGGCATCATGACAAGCTTCAGGTCCGGAATTTACGATAGTCGATATCGAATTTTTTCATCCTCAACCCCATGATCCTGTCGGAAAGACCCAACTGGGAGGCAGCTTTCGACATGTTGCCCTTGGTCCTTTTCAGGGCCTCGATGATCATTTCGTTTTCGATCGCATCGAGTTTCTGCTGAAGGTCGCCGGTGTAGGGCGTGCCGCTTGATTCCGCCGTCTGGAGCGACGGGGGCAGGTGGTATCCGTGGATGACGTTGTCCTCGCTCAGGATTACGGCGCGTTCGATGCAGTTCTGCAGCTCACGCACGTTTCCGGGCCAGTGGTAGCGCGTCAGCATGTCTATGGAGGTGGTCGAAATTCTCCTGATTCCCTTGTGGTTGACGGTGTTGAATTTCTCGACGAAATAGTCAGCCAGCAGCAGGATGTCGGTTTTCCTTTCCCGAAGCGGCGGCACAGTGATCGGGAAGATGTTGAGGCGGTAGAAGAGATCTTCCCGGAAGCTTCCTTCCCTGATCTGCTCTTCGAGGTTCCTGTTCGTTGCCGCGATGATCCTTACGTCGGTCTTGATTGTTTTCGTACCTCCCAGCCGTTCGAACTCCTTCTCCTGAATGATTCTCAGAAGCTTCGCCTGGATGGAGAGGCTGAGTTCGCCTACCTCGTCCAGAAAGATGGTGCCCGTGTTCGCGAGTTCGAAACGTCCCTGGCGCTGGGCGGAAGCGCCGGTGAAGGCTCCGCGCTCGTGGCCGAAGAGTTCGCTCTCGACGATGCTCTCAGGCAGTGCCGCGCAGTTGAACTTTATGAACGGCTTGCCTGCCCTGTGGCTCTTGAAATGGATCGCGTTGGCCACGAGCTCCTTGCCGACGCCGCTCTCGCCAAGGATGAGGGCTGTGGCGCTGGTCCTTGCGATTTTGTCGATCATCCTGAAGAGCGACATCATGGGCTTCGAGTTGCCGATGATGTTTGCCGGACGCTCGATCTCCATGAACTCCTCCTCGAACTCGTCGTCAAGCCTTGGAAATGGTGCCGTCGGCTGCAGGGGCTGAGGCTGGCGGTGACGGGCCGGCTGGTATTGTTCTTCGGCGTCCAGCTGTTTCAGCCGCACGGCCTGGGAAATCATGGCCGCAATGATCGAGAGAAGGTCGACATAGTACTGCAGGATGTCCTTTCGGGCCTCTTCGGCTTTTGACTTTTTTACGGAGCCGTCTGTGGGAGCGGAGATACGACGGTCAGCGCTCAGGGTGCCGATGATTTCGGTACCGGCCTTGATAGGTACGCAGATGAAGCAAAGCTCCTCTTTTTTCTCCTTCAATCTCGATCTGGTACGGTCGAGGAAAAGCGGCTCTTCGTTTATGCGGGGTACCACTGCAGGCTTTCCCGTTTCGACCACCTGTCCGATGATGCCTTCACCGACCTTGTAGCGGCCACGCTGGCTCTGCTCATCGGTAAGGCCGAACGATTCGTTGATGACGATCTCGTCGGTGCCGCGATTCAGTATGGTGACCATGCCGCGGAGCATGTTCATGTGCTCCGACAAGATGAAAAGCACCAGCCGGAGGACTTTGCTGATGTCCTCTTCGTTGTTGACCGTCCTGCTGACTTCGGCAAGGAGGCTGATGCTGCTCTGTTCCTGGTCGTGTGAAATGAGCATGAATGCTAATGGATGATTAGGCGTTTATTACTGTGCTGTTCATAAATCGTATCGATCTCGTCCGGTCGAAGCGCCCTCTTGTGCCTGTCGGCCTGGCTCCTGATCGCTTCGAGCAGTTCAAAGGCCTCCTCTCTTGATACGATCACCCCTTTTTTCTGGAAATGTTCCCGGATAGCCGCAGTGCCTGAGTGCTTGCCGATAACCATTTCAAACTCTTTCCGTCCGACCCGCGAAGGCAGGAAGGGCTGATAGGAGAGCGGGTTTTTCAGCAGTGCCGCGCAGTGTATGCCCGATTCGTGCTGGAATGCCGAACGTCCTACGACAGGCTTCTGCTCCTGGATAGGCCGGCCTGAAGCGGCCGCGACGACGTCGCAAAGGAGAGAGAGCATTGTCGTATCGAGGCGCGTCTCGAATTTCCCGGACAGGTCGAGCGCAACGGCAAGCTCTTCCAGTGCAGCATTGCCTGCACGCTCGCCGAGGCCTGTCACCGAGACGCTTACAGCATCAAAGCCGGCTTCGATAGCCGTAAAGGCGTTGGCTGTCGCCATGCCGAGGTCGTTATGAGCGTGGAATTCGATGGGCAACGGCGAGTATGAGCGCAACATACCCGCCATTGCGGTCACCGATCCCGGCGTGGCTATTCCCACGGTGTCTGCAAACCGGACCCTGTCAGCTTTTGCTTCCGCCGAATCGAGGATGAAGAATTGAAGCAGGCTCATGTTGGCTCTTGTGGCATCCTGGCCTCCGACGCTGACGAAACTGAACAGCTCCCTGGCCCTGTCAACAAGTTTATGAAGCTGTTCCTGGACCCACATGTAATCTTTATTCATGAGGTCGAGATAGAGGCGGGAGATCGGGAAGCTTATATGCAGTGCCTCTGTTCCGCACGATGCGGCGTGTTCGATGTCGGCCATGTTGGCTCGTGCCCACGAAGTGAGCCTGACGGGAAGCCGCATGGCCGAAATTTCCCTGATCACCTCACGTTCTGCAGCACTGATGGCCGGATATCCTATTTCGATCTCATCGACTCCTGTTTCGGCAAGGAGCTGCGCAATTCGCTTTTTTTCTGAATGGCTGAATACCACGCCGGGGGCCTGCTCTCCGTCTCTCAGTGTCGTGTCGATGATCCAGGGCCTGGGTGTCGCTCCAGGCATGGCGTTCTTCGTTCCGGGCATTGGTTTTGTTTTCCTTGGTCGGCGCGTAATTATAGTGTCGTAATTAAGGTTAATATAATATAAATCCTAAAATAATTAGGATCAAAAAGACGAATATGTTGAAAAATCAGACATAATTGTAATATATCTAACGCCCTGAGGTTTCGACGCAGGTGAATCGGACAGGGTGGAATTCGTCAGGGATGGTTCGATTCCGGCGTTTCAGGCCTCCGGGATGGCGATGAAGGGTAGTTCCCTGTATAGCCCGGCAGCATCGAGCCCATAGCCGGCTACGAAGAGGTCTGGAATCGTGAATCCGGTGTAGTCAACCTCGACCGGGTTCTGCCTGGCCGAAAGCTTGTCGAGCAGGGTACAGATTTTCAGGGAGGCAGGATTATGCCGTCGCAGTTCGTCAATGATGCGTGAAAGGGTCAACCCGGTATCGATGATGTCTTCCACCAGCAGCACATTCCGTCCTTCGAGATCCAGGTCATGGTTGATCGTCACCGTTCCGGAAGAGTTCCGCAGCATGCCGTAGCTCGATGCGCGGATGAATTCGATGCGGCAGGGAACCCCGATATTCCGGACAAGATCGGCGGTAAAAACGAACGCTCCGTTCAGCACGCAGACTACAGTCAGTTCCGCCATGCCGGCATGGTCGTCGGAAACGGCGCGTCCCATTTCCCTGACGCGTTCATCGATGCGTTCGGCTGATATGTATTCCGTGAGCTGTCCAGTCACCATTTCGGCAATAATGTCACAGGTGATTGTGTTCAAGTGTCATAGTCAAGGTATCATTTTTACCGCTCACGAGGAAGCGGGCAGTGATCGTGCAGGTATGTGATGCCTTTGATCTGCGGTGTCTTATCTTGAGAATAACGTACTGGTTTTCAATCGAATCAGGAGAACCCCATGAACTATCCCGGCAGGAATATCCGTAAAGGAGAGCAGGACGCCCTTATCGTCAGGGCGCTCAAGGAGCA
>DATMYL010000074.1:0-8755 GCA_035560975.1 Chlorobaculum sp.
ATCGCCGTCGAGCTGTTCTCCGAAGCCCGGGAATAGGATGCCGTCCCTCCCAGGGTCGCATCGGGCAGGAATCCGAGTCGGGAGACGTCGTAAGACTCACGGGCATAGTCGATGTTCTTCATGGCGATCAGCAGGTCGTGATTGTTCTCAACCGCGCTGTCGATGAGCGTCAGCAGATCAGGATCGGTAAAAAACTTCCTGTACGGCACGGTCGCAAGCTGACTGCCGGGGCTCGCCGGGCCGGGATATGCTGACGGGAGCTGCACTTCAGGACGTTGATACTCCCTCACCGGGCTGCATGCTGCCAGCCCGCAGCTCACGACGAGAGCCGAAAGGGTGACAATTCGGGACAGAACACCCTTGACTATACGAGTTTCCATTACACTCATTCTTTCGATCCTTCACTCTTCAACTGTTCATCAAGAAGCGTCCCTGCCTCGACTATCTCGGCAGCAGGACCGGTAAAGCGCTCCTGGAGTCCCTGGAACGCGACGAAAAGCACCGGCACGATCATGATGCCGAGCACCATACCGAAAAACATGCCGCCGATGGCCGCAGCGCCGATGGAGTGGTTGCCCATAGCCGCCGGTCCGGTAACGAACAGGAGCGGCAGAAGGCCGGCCAGGAATGCCAGTGAGGTCATCAGGATCGGTCTGAACCTCGCTTTGGCCCCCTCCATGGCAGCATCGACGAGCGACTCTCCGGCCACTCGTCTCTGCAAGGCGAACTCCACGATCAGGATGGCGTTTTTGGCCAGGAGGCCGATCAGCATGATGACGGCCACCTGCACGTAAATGTTGTTTTCCAGGCCGGCCAGCTTGATGCCCAGGAAAACCCCGAGCAAGCCGGTGGGAATGGAGAACATGACGGCAAGGGGCAGAAGGTAACTCTCGTAAAGGGCTGACAGCAGGAAATAGACGAACACCACCGAAAGCATGAAAATAAACAGCAGGCCGCCCGACGAAGAGGACTCGAGCTCCTCGCGGCTCTGGCCTTTCCAGTCATAGGTATAACCCGTGGGAAGGCTGGTGCGGGAGACCTCGTCTACAGCCTTGATCGCCTGGCCGGTGCTGTAACCCGGTTTGACGGTCGCGTTGATCGAAATGGAGTTGAACAGGTTGAAATGGTCGACGGCGTCAGGTCCGTAAACCCGCTTCAGCGAAATGACGGAAGTGACCGGAACCATCTTTCCGGATGAGTTTTTGACGAATATACCGTTCAGTGATGCCGGCTGCGTTCGGGATGCGGTCTCCGACTGCATGACGACACGATAGTATTTGCCGAAACGGTTGAAATCGGAAGCCTGCATGCTGCCGTAATAGGCCTGCAGAACGGTCATGAGATCCTTGACATTCACCCCGAGTTCACCGGCCTTGGCATTATCGACCACCAGTTCATACTGCGGATAGGTGGCCTTGAATGTGGTGAAGGCCAAACCGATCTCGGGTCGTTTCATCAGTTCGCCGATGAACCCCTGCGCCACATCCCCGAATTTGGTGAGATCGCCTCCGCTGCGGTCCTCAAGCACGAACTCGAGGCCGCTTACCGTGCCGAATCCGGGTACGGTCGGCATGGAGAGGGCGAAGAAGGAGGCCTCCTTGACCGATGAAAGCTTCTTGTTGACGAGCCCCAGAATCTGCTTGATGTCGCGAACGTCTCCCCTCTCCTTGCGATCCTTGAGCTGCATGAACATGAGGCCTGCAGTCGGGGAGGAGCTGCGGGTCAGGATGTTGATGCCTGCCACGGAGATCACCTTCTTGATCGCAGGAACGGAGTTCATCGTCACCTGCGCCTTGTCGATGGCCGCCTGGGTACGGGATAGCGATGCACCCGGAGGAAGGGAAACCGACACGATGACGAAGCCGTTGTCTTCGTCGGGAATGAAGCCGGTCGGAGTTACCCTGAACAGCCAGAAAGAAACGAGGGAAATGGCAGCAAGGATGCCGAACGCCAGCTTCCTTTTGCTCAGGAGAAATACCAGGCTATCCGCATAACGGTGTTTGACGACGTCAAACCCTGCGTTGAAACCGGTGAAAAATCGCTGCCCGATGCCGCTGAAGCGCTCGTTCTTATGCTTTCCTTCACTGTGAAGATCGGTCAGGAAAAGGGCGCAGAGCGCAGGGCTCAGGGTCAGTGCGTTGACTGCCGAGATCAGGATGGCGATGGCGAGGGTGAAGGCGAACTGGCGATAGAACACCCCTGTCGAACCCTGCAGGAATCCGACAGGCAGGAACACCGACGCCATGACGAGGGTGATGGTGACGATGGCCGTAGTGATCTCGCGCATGGCCGAGACCGTGGCGACCTTGGCAGGCCAGTGCTTCTGCTCCATCTTGGCATGCACAGCCTCGACCACGACGATGGCGTCATCCACCACGATACCGATAGCCAGCACCAGCCCGAAAAGGGTCAGGACGTTGATCGAGAAGCCGAACAGGTTCATGAAGAAGAACGTACCGATAATGGCGACAGGCACGGCAATGGCCGGAATGAGCGTCGAGCGGAAATCCTGGAGAAACAGGAACACCACGAGGAACACCAGAAGGAACGCCTCGATGAGGGTGTGCTCCACCTGTTCGATAGACTCGTCCACAACCTTCTTCGAGCTGAAAGGAATCGAGTATTCGACGCCGGAAGGAAACGTTCTCGAAGCCTTCAGGAGCACCTGTCGCAGTTGTGTCTCGACCAGGTTGGCATTCGATCCCGGAGACTGGAAAACGGCAAGGACCACGCCCGGCTTTCCGTCAGCCTTGGTGTTGACCGTGTAGTTGTACGCCCCGAACTCGATCCTGGCGATATCCCTGAGCCTGAGCAGGGATCCGTCCGGATTGGCGCGAACGATGATATTTTCGTAATCCTCGGGAAGCGCAAACTTTCCACGGTACTTCATCACATATTGCAGCGGCTCGTCGCTCATCAGGCCGAAAGCGCCGGGAGCTGCCTCGAGGTTCTGGCTCTGGATAGCCGCCGAAACTTCCTGCGGCGTCAGGCCGTAAGCGGCCATCTGCTGCGGCCGGAGCCAGACCCGCATCGCATAATCCATGTTGCCGTAAACCGACACCTGTCCCACCCCCGGCACCCTGGCAAGGTCGTCGACGATGTTGATTTTCGCATAGTTCTGAAGGAATTTTGTATCGAACTCCTTTTCGTTGCTCGACAGGTTGATCAGCATGATCTGGCTGTTCTGCCGCTTGACGGTCGAAATGCCGATCTGGTTGACCTCCGCCGGAAGGCGGCTCGTAGCCTGCGCAACGCGGTTCTGTACGTTGACGGATGCCTGGTCGGGGTTGGTGCCCTGCTTGAAAAAGACGTTGATCGAAAGCGATCCGTCGTTGGACGATGTCGAGGTCATGTAGGTCATGTTCTCGACGCCGTTGATGGCCTCCTCAAGAGGCGGGGCTACCGTGCGACCTACGGTTTCAGCGTTTGCGCCGGGATAACTCGCCGAAACAGAAACGCTCGGCGGGGCGATATCCGGGAACCTGGTGATCGAAAGCTGGGACATGCTGACGATGCCAAGCAGGACCAGGATGACCGAAATGACGGTCGCAAGTACAGGACGGGAGATGAAACGTTCGAACATGGGCCTGTATTTAGCGATCTTTGACTGGTGAAGAAACAACCGGCTTTGCATTGGCAGCTCCAGCCTGAGGCAGCGGTTTGATGACCGCTCCGTCCTGCAGCTTGTCGATGCCTGCCGTCACGATACGGTCTCCGGTTTTGATGCCGGCAGTGACGATATAGTTGCCGCCGCTTTTACCCGAAACCGAGATCACCTGCTTTTTGACCTTGTTGCCCTGCTGCAGCACGAACACAAATACCTTGTCCTGAAGCTCGACCGTCGCAGACTGGGGTACCAGCAGGACTCCGCTATAGCTGGTGCTGAGAGACACCGTTCCGGAATTACCGCTGCGCAGCAGCCCTTCGCTGTTCGGGAAGAGCGCCCTGAGGCCTATAGAACCGGTCGACCGATCGAAATCACCGCTGACAGATTCGAGCCGCCCCTCATGGTTATAGACGGTCCCGTCTGACAAAGTCAGTTTGACCGGCGGGACACCGGCAATCTTCTCCTGGATGGTGCTGCCTTTATAAACGCTCTTGAATCGCGCAAATTCTGTTTCGCTGATGCTGAATACAGCGTACATCTGACCGATATCGGACAGGGTCGTGAGCGCATCCGCCTGGTTCCTGGTCAGCAGGGTACCCTGACGGAACGGGATCCGACCGACATAACCGCCGACAGGAGCCTTGATTACCGTGTATCCCAGATTGATTGCAGCCGCACGCGCTGTTGCCGCAGCCTGTTCGGCCTGGGCTTTCGCCGCCTGCTCCTGGGCTTTGGCCGTGGTCAACTGGACGGGGGCCACCACCTTGTTCTCGACCAGAGGCACCAGTTTCTCGGCATTGACACGGGCCACCGCAACCAGGGCCTCGGCGGCATGCTGTGCGGCCAGAGCCGTCTTGTACTGTTCACGATAGACCGCCTCATCGATTTTGAAGAGCGGCTGCCCCTTCTTGACCAGATCACCCTCCCTGACGAGGATTCCCTGAAGCACACCGTCCACCTGCGGGCGGATCTCTGCATCAGCACGACCCTCGAGCCGAACCGAATAGTCCGACGAAACTGACGCCGCTGTTGACTGTACCTGCATTACAGGAAGGACCGGAGTCATCTTTGCTTTCGAATCATCCGTTTTGTTGCCGCATCCGGCAATAAGCAGTACTGAACCAAGAATGGCAGGCAAGGCGAATCTGGGGAAAAACATTCGGGATATGGGGATCGTGTTCATATGCTGTTCAATGTCTGAAAAAGAAGGGTCTACGTATCCGACCTGCAGGGGACGACGAATTTATATAATGAAAAAACATGAAATTATGCGCCCTTTACCTTACCATCCATGCAAAAATGACGCAAAAAAGGTATCCCTGCGGACAGGCTGCGGACACAACGTTTATTTTAATTTGAATCACTCGCTATCCCTTCGTTCTATATCGAGTAACCGCTGCTTTATCTCTGTTCCACCGAGATACCCCCCGATCCCTCCGTCGCTGCATACGACCCTGTGACAGGGTATGAAAATCGGCAACGGGTTTCGCCTGCATGCCGAGCCGACCGCCCTCGACGCACCGGGCACCCCGATCAACGTGGCGATTTCGCCATAGGAGGCAGTATCGCCGTATGGGATCTCGAGCAATGCCCGCCAAACACGCTGGGCGAATGCTGTACCGTCTGCAGCGATCGGCAGGGTGAACGTGCGGATCCGCCCCTCCAGCCACGCATCGAACTGCCTGAACGCCTCGTCCAGCAGAGGTGTACCGGCGGTTTCAGCGCTCCTGTCTCCGGACTTCTCCATGAAATACAGATTCGTAACGACTCCCCCGCTCTCGGCAATACCGATCATGCCGATCGCCGTCTGCCGGCAACAGAGCCTTGTCAAGCCGTTATCCTCAGCCATAAACACATCCTGATCAAGCGGGTTACTTCATGCACTAATTTTCAGCGCCATTGAACATGAAAACCCCTGACGGGACCGAAGAGTTTCTTCCTGCACGTGGTTGAACAGCTCCGTCTTCCGGCTTTCAGATCATCACTGAAGATAGTATGTTGGATCATGAAGGGAAAAAACACAGAACAGGCTGTCGGCCGGGTTTTCGAAAAGGCCGACATCGAGGAGCTCAAACGTGAGTGGATCGTCTATGAAGAGTGCCGGTTCAGTCACTGCAATTTCGCCCGTGCGGACCTTTCAGGCCTGATCTTCAGGAGCTGCACGTTCGACGCATGCGACATGAGCCTGGTAAAACTCACGGGCACCGGCCTTCAGGATGTGCGTTTCGTGAACTGCAAACTGCTGGGCATCCAGTTCAACGACTGCCGAAAACTTTTGCTCCGGATGGAGTTCGAGCGGTGCATGCTCAAACTCTCCGTCTTCAACGGGCTGGATATGAAAAACACGTCGTTTGTCAACTGCGAGATGCAGGAGGCTGATTTTACGGGGGCTAACATGAGTGGTGCGGCATTCGGGAACTGTGACCTGAAAATGGCTCTCTTTTTTCACACCAACCTCGAAAAGGCCGACTTCCGGACGGCTTACAACTATTCGATCCCTCCGGAGACCAACCGCTTGAGGAAAGCCAGATTCTCGACGCATGGCCTCGCCGGACTGCTCGACGCCTACGATATCGATATAGAGTGAACTGAACGCCTGCATGCCCGGTATCGAGATGTCCGATGCCGGGCATGACAGTCGCTGAAACCTTCGGTTACTGCGGGTTGCGCGGTTTACTATTTTTCCCGCATCCCCGTATCAACACGTTGAATCATGGACACGGAGGACATGGCGCACATTTCTCCACCGCGATCGCCTTCATCTGCTCCGTGTAATAGATGAACTGCCTTCCATCCCGGATATGCGCTGTCGCCCAGAGCTTGAGAGCGAAGGCGCACGTGCCGGTAAGTCCGACGAGCAACTGGTTTCCCGATACAGTCGGCGTTATGGGGCCCGGTGTCCCGGCATTGAAGCTGAACGGTCCTGCCAGATAAGTGACCGCAGGATTGACCCCTTTGGTATAGTAAAGCCCCCAGCTCTGCAAACGGCCGTTCTCCTGGGAAACATCGACCTTGAAATCGAGCGGAGGCACAGAACTCCAGAGTATCACGCCACACTCGTTAAGCACGGCCGGTATGGTCAGGTTGACGACAGGAGCCTTGTTATCGAGAGTGATCACCAGATCGCACCTGTCGGTCATGGCCGGAAGAATCGCCGGAGGCGCTACCGTGCCGTCAAGATAATTAACCCCCATGGCACTCGTCAGCCTGACACCGTTCTCGTCGAACACCTCAAGGCGCAGTAAGTATTTTCCGGTATCGGCCTCCGCCAACCAGCTGTACCAGACGCCGATCCAGTCGGGATTGTACCAGTAGTAATTGCTGAAGTCACGGACCTCGTAAAGCGCCGGCACACCGTTGACCGTTTTGGGACCCAGGGTATGGGTTTCACTGAACAGCGAGCCCTTGGCTACACGCGTATCGGAAAGACCCGCAGTCACAGGAGTGAACTCGGTGCTGCCGCTCTTCGCATAAGAAAGGCGGTAGTACCGCGCAGGCGCCCCGGTTGCCAGCCCATCCCCGAACTGGCCGTAGAGCAGAAGGCTGCCGCCATACGCGACATTGGCATAAGGCGCCTGATTGTAAAGCCCGGAACCCTGGTTGATCTTGTAGACCTCGTCGTCACCGACCCTGGTGAAAAATACAGGCGTTCCGGGATGGGGATCATGGCAGTTTCCGCCGCCGCAGACCACCTCCTCGTTATCGAGAAACAGGTCGACATGGGCATGGCTGACGTTCCATCGCGTACTGGTATATGGATCCATGTAAATCACTGTCGGAACACCGTCGATGATCTGCGTCACCCTGATTATGATGTCGGGCCGCATGTCGAAACGCAGACGTCCGCGCCGGAAATGGAAAGGCCACCAGTTGAAGCAGCAGTTGAATGAACCGCTGCAGTCGGTAACGGTTTCACACACCAGCGCCTTGCTGTAGAAACAGAGGGGAAACAACATCCACGGTGCGATCTTCGAGGTAAGGGTCAGTTTTTCGAGATGTGATGCGATGGTGGCGTCCATCAGACGAGTCTCGCCCACGCGAGTGAAAGCCTGCTGCATCATGACCGGGCTTGGCGGTTCAGGCTGTGGGTTCAACGACACCATTGCGGCAGGGTTGGCGAATGATGACGAGGTTGCTCCCCGAAGTTCCGCCTGTTGGTTGAGGCTGACCCTTGTCGCAAGCGCCCCTGCCGGATTACCGGGTGTACGCGAAACGACGAGCTGCTTCATCTCGGGTGAAGGATCAGGCCCGGGAAAGGGCTTTATCGGGAACGGCGGCTCTTTGAGAAGATCGGGAATTCGTATCACCGGCCTGTCGAGAAGAAGCTCCCACCATTTGCGTATCGGCGGCCAGAAACATGCTTCCCGGTCGACGTCGAATATCTCGACCTTCACGAAGGGCACCGGGCAGATGCTGGTACTGCCCTCTTTATTACTGACTTTGCGCACATGGCCGGAGATGCAGATACGCTGTGGCCACCATGGACGCCAGACATCGACGGGAAGGAGCGTGTCGAACTCGACCTGATACTTCCTGCCCTCACCTTTCCAGTCACCTGCAAGGATGCTTTTCCGGTAAGCTTCAGACATGCGGATCTCCCTGGCCATGTTTGCAGGACCTACCAGGAGATCGACATCTGAAGGCTGTGACAGGCGCACATCGACTGCGTATTTGCCGTTCTTATCAACGGCGGCCTCGCCAAGCAGGGCACCGCCCCTGTCGAACACGTAGGCCCCGAGGTTCATTTCACCAGGCTGGCACTCGGGCTGCTCTCGCTTGATCACTCCTTCGATGCGGAAGCTGGCGCCTTTCCCGGTCTCTGCAGATTGAATCTTCATTGTAGCCATTTCCTCTCTCCTTGTTATCAATTGTTCGGGTAGATTGTACTACACGGCAGCCCGGCGGGAATAATTCAGTACCTGCAACTGCCATAATCTCATACGGCCCTGTCACTATCGGCACAAACGGGAATAATATCTGAAACGCATCATGCTCCGGGCTGATGCACAAGGGGATTGGTCTAACGTTATTTCAATCGCCGGATGAACACCGACGTTTCACCGTGTCCTTGCCGTACTGGCGTGAACAGTCGTGAACTGATTGTCAGACAGGAACAAAATGCTCCGGAAGATGTGATGCCGGCAAGCT
>DATMYL010000075.1:0-61518 GCA_035560975.1 Chlorobaculum sp.
CACGAGCAGATTCTCGATATGAAAAAGGGGCTTCTGCACAGGAAGACTACCTTCAAAAACACCCAAGGCAAGATTCTTACTCTCCAGACCACGAAGCTGGCTTTCATGCACGATCCCCACAGGGGTTATCTTCGAGTCATCGTCACTCCTAAAAATTTCTCCGGCCAGATCAGGGTCCTTTCGGGCCTGAACGGAGAGGTATTCAACAGGGGTTACTTCCCGCGCGAATTGTACAAGCATCTGCAGCTCGAACGGATCGAGCACGGCAGGAACTTCATGTACCTCGAAATGAAAACCCGCGAGCAGGGGATCAGGATTTCCGAAGCTGCATCGTGGAAGATGATCTCGAACTCAGGAAGAATGCTTCAGTGGGAACCGAGGATATACGGTGAGAAATTTACCAGTGAAATCACCATCGACGCCTCGAAGGGCCACTCGTATGAATTCGAAAAACTCGCGGTGGTCGGAACCAGCAGGGAGTTTTCTGCAGGCCGGATGATGAAGGAGTCGATCTGCCATCTCAAGGATTATGTACGTATCGGTGCCGCAAAGGAGATCGAAGGGCATCTTGCCGCCTGGAACCGCCTCTGGGAGCAGGCCGACGTACGCATTGACGGGGATGAATCAGCCCAGAAAGCCCTTCGATACAACATCTACCAGCTGCTGATCAACGCTCCGGTCCACGCGACCGGCGTCGGGGCGAAATTCCTCAGTTCGGAAGGTTATATGGGCCATGTCTTCTGGGATACCGAGATTTTCATCCTGCCGTTCTATATCCATAACTTTCCGCCTGTTGCGCGCAACATGCTGATGTACCGGTACAACACGATTCCCGGGGCGCTCAGGAACGCCGAAAAGAGCGGGTGCAAGGGGGCGAAATATGCCTGGGAGTCAGCAACGACCGGTGAAGATGTCACGCCGCGTTTCGCATCAAAGCTGGAAAAAACCATCAGGCTTATCTATACCGGCACCGAGGAGGACCATATCGTTTCCGACGTCATCTACGGCGTCGAACGCTATTTCAGGGTCACCGGGGATGAGGAGTTCCTTCTGAGTTACGGCCTGGAGATGGTCTTTCTCACTGCACGCTTCTGGGCGAGCAGGGTGGTCAGGAACGGGGAGGTCTATGAGATTCGAACCGTGATCGGCCCGGACGAATTCCACGAACATGTCGACAACAACGCTTACACCAATTTTATGGTGAAGTGGCACCTGCGGCTCGCAGCCATGCTCTACAAACACATCGGCAAGACCAACGCTGCGGTTCTGGAGGCGGTTGTCGGCAAGACGAGCCTCAGCGAAGATGAACCCGGTCGATGGCTCGCCGTCAGCAGGAAACTCAAATTCACCCAGAATTCAGAATCGGGTCTGATCGAACAGTTCGACGGTTACTTTTCCCTGAAGGATTACGTGATACTGCGTCACGACAGAGAGGGACGTCCGGTGCTTCCAGTCGGGGTTAATTACAGGAACATCGGCCGCACCCAGCTCATTAAGCAGGCAGACGTGCTGCTCATGATGCTCCTGTTCCCCCACTCGTTCAGTTTCGAGGAGAAACAGGTCAATTATACGTATTACGAACAGCGCACGGCTCATAAGTCGTCGCTCAGCCACTGTTCACATGCGATGATGGGACTGGCAGTGACGGAGCGGGTCAACGCCTATCGATATTTCATGAAAACGGCGTTGTTCGACCTGGAAAACCTCCACAAGAACACTGAACTCGGCATTCACGCCGCATCGGTCGGGGGTACCTGGCAAACGGTCATACACGGATTTGCGGGCCTCACGCTCAAATCCGACCGGATCGTGCTGAACCCCTGGTTGCCGAAGAAGTGGGAGCGGCTGTCGTTCCGGGTCAAATGGCGTGACCGCGATGTGCATCTCGATATCACGCACCGTGATGTTTCGATCAGGATCGACGCCGACGCCGACCTCAGTCTACCGTGTACGCTATACGGCAAAACCTGCAAGTTGAGAACCAATGAACAGCATCAGTTAAGTAACTGCACAACGAGATGAAAAGGAGATTGACACGATGAAAAAGCTCAGAATAGCACAGATCGCACCACTGATCGAAAGCGTCCCGCCAAAAAAGTATGGGGGTACTGAAAGGGTAGTCTTCTACCTGACTGAAGGCCTTGTCGAAAAAGGGCACGACGTGACTCTATTCGCGTCCGGGGATTCGACCACCAGTGCCCGGCTGATAGCACCGGTTCCCACAAGCATCAGGCTCGGCAGGAAGACAAGGTCATCGCTCATCATGAATATGCTGATGCTTGAACAAGTTTACGAGGATATGGCCGGCCAGTTCGATATCATTCATTCGCATGTTGAGTTCCACACGCTGCCGTTTGCTGCCCGATCTCCTACTCCGACCGTCCTGACCCTGCATGGCAGGCTCGACACTCCCGATTATCCCCGCATCCTGAGCCGGTATCGCCAGATGGCTTACGTTTCGATCAGCGATTCCCAGAGGCTTCCCGTGCCGGACCTCAATTGGGCTGGTACGGTCTACCACGGTTATCCCGAATCGTTATTCAGTTTCAACCCTGATCCCGAAGATTACTTTCTCTACCTCGGCCGTTTTTCTGAAGAAAAAAGGCCGGACCAGGCGATCATGCTTGCCAGGGCATGTAACATCCGCCTTAAGATCGCGGCAAAGATCGATCCTGTCGACAAGGCTTACTTCAAGCAGCGTATCGAACCCCTGCTTGACAGTCCTCTCATCGAGTATGTCGGGGAGGTCGGAGACAGCAGGAAAAGCGAGCTGCTCATGAACGCCCGAGCCCTTCTCAATACCATAGACTGGCCGGAGCCATTCGGCCTGGTGATGATCGAGGCGCTGGCCTGCGGAACGCCGGTCATCGTCCGTCGCTGCGGATCCTCACCGGAAGTCGTCACCCATGGAGTCAGCGGATTCGTCTGCGACAGCAAGCAGGATTTCATCAGGGCGATCCTCAACATCGACAAGATTTCGAGGGCCGCATGCCGCAGAGAGTTCGAGAACAGGTTCACACTCGGCCACATGACAGACAATTACGAAAACCTTTACTATAAAATACTGGCGGAGTCATCAGGATGTGATGCAGTTTCCTCTGAAGTTGCGGTCAAAGAGGGTGAAATCGCAGCATGATGAGCTTTAATGGGATGGCTCTTTTTCGTGTTGCAAGATCGCGGTGAAAGCTTATAATGATGTGTGGCACCTCTGAAAATCGTCGTGATTCGGTTCGTGAGCAAGTACGAATCGAATCACGGAAAAGGTTCTGGAGGTGCCCGGATGTCGGCGGGAAAGATGCCCCGTCCACGCACTGAACCCTCAGATGACCTGAAGAGCAATTCCCATGGAGTTCGTCCACCTTCATACCCACACACACTATTCGATGCAGAGCAGCCCGATCTTTCCGGGCGAGCTTTTTGCGGCCTGCAGAAAACAGGGGATGACGACCGTTGCTGTCACCGACTATGCGGCCATGTTCAATATGCCCGAACTGTTCGGCCTTGCAAAGAAGGCCGAGGTGAAGCTGATCATGGGATCCGAAATTTTTCTTTCTGGTACCGAATCGCGTGATATCGGCCGTCCTGCCTCGCTCATTCTGCTGATCCGGGACGAGATCGGGTTTCGCAACATGTGCATCCTGCTGTCTCGTGCAGCAAGGGAAGGGTTCCACAACGGCGTGCCCCAGGTCGAACGGAAGGTGCTGGAGTCCTTCACCGAGGGGCTCGTCTGCCTGTCGGCTGCCCATGCCGGCCTGATCGGTCGCGCCCAACTGGCCGGTGACGAAACAGAGGCATCAAGACTGGCAAGCTATTACCGCTCGTTGTTCGGCGAAGACTTCTATCTCGAACTGCAGCGCAACGGAGCGCCTTACGACGACCATCTGGTCGAGTCCACCATCCGCCTTGCCGAAGAGTTGTCTATCCCGCTCGTGGCCACCAACAACGTCCATTACCTCGAAAAAAGGGATGCCGGCTGTTACCGTGCGATGATCGCCAACAGGACGAAGGAGAAGCTTAACAGCCAGAACCTGCAGTGCCTGCCGGGAAACGAGAACTACTTCAAGTCGGCATCCGAGATGGCCTCACTGTTCGATAACAGGCACGGAGAGCTGGACAACACGGTACGCATCGCGGAGAGCTGCACCTATACCTTCAGGACGCAGGAACCACGACTGCCGGTTTTCCCGCTTCCGGAAGGGTTCACCGATGAGAAGGAGTACCTGAGGCACCTGACCTGGGAAGGCGCCAAAGAGAAATATGCCGATGCTGAATCGCTCGGTATCGATCCCCAGGAGGTAAAGGATCGCATTGAAATGGAGCTCGGCGTCATTGAAAAGATGGGGTTCAGCTCCTACTTCCTGATCGTCAGCGACCTGATCGCCGCATCGCGGCGCCTTGGATACTCAGTCGGGCCCGGTCGAGGTTCGGCTGCAGGGAGCATCATCGCTTACCTGACGGGCATCACCCGTATCGACCCGATCATGCACAAGCTCCTGTTCGAACGGTTCCTCAATCCCGAGCGCCTGTCGATGCCCGATATCGACATCGATTTCACTCCTGTCGGCAAGCAGAAGGTTCTTGAATACACGGTCGAAAAGTACGGCACGGCAAGCGTGGCCAAGGTCGTCGCGATCGGTACCCTCGGCGCAAAGGCGGCAATCCGTGACGCCGGGCGCGTGCTCGACGTGCCGCTCAAGGCGGTCGACCAGTTGGCAAAACTGGTCCCTTCCAGGCCGGGCACGACCCTCGAAGATGCGTTCAGGGACGTCAAGGAGCTGAAGCGCCTGGCCGACAGCGATCCCCAGTACCAGCAGCTTATGCAGTACGCGAGGGCGATGGAGGGCCGTGCACGGAACGTATCGATGCATGCCGGGGCGGTGGTGATCACCAACGGCGTGCTCGAAGAGCAGGTGCCTCTCTATGTATCCAACAAGATCGAGACCGAAGAGCGCAAATATGCCGACGAGTTCAACGCGAGCGACATTGACGGCACAAGCGGCAAATCATCCGACGGCGCTGATGAAAAGCAAGTAGTGACGCAGTTCGACAAGAACTGCATTGAACAGGCCGGCCTGCTGAAGATCGATTACCTCGGACTGGAGACCCTGGCAGTGATCGACGAAACCCTGCGCCTGATCAAAAAGCGTCATGGCGTCGATATCGAGCTCGAAAAGCTGCCCCTGAACGACCATCAGACTTTCAGGATCTTCCAGGAGGGCAAGATGGCCGGCATATTCCAGTTCGAGTCCTCCGGCATGCAGAACTACATGACGCGTCTGCAGCCGACGCAGATCGGCGACATTATCGCCATGAGCGCACTGTACCGTCCCGGAGCCCTGAACGCCGAGATCGACGAGGAGCGCAACGCCGTCGATCTTTTCGTCGACCGCAAGCACGGCCGGGAGGAGATCGACTACATGCACCCCATGCTCGAAGGGATCCTGAAGGAGACATATGGCGTTATCGTCTACCAGGAGCAGGTGATGCAGATCTCACAGGTCATGGGACGTTTCTCGCTGGCCAAGGCCGACAACCTGCGCAAGGCCATGGGCAAGAAAGACCCGAAGCTGATGCAGAAGTTCAAGGACGAGTTCGTCGAGGGAGGCGTCAGCATAGGGGTTAACCATGCGCTGGCCACGAGGATTTTCGACCTGATGGCAGAGTTCGCCGGCTACGGCTTCAACAAGAGCCATTCGGCAGCCTACGGTGTCCTGGCCTACTGGACGGGCTACCTGAAGGCGCACTATACGATCGAGTTCGTGACGGCCATCCTCAACAGCGAAATCGGCGACACGGAGCGAATGAAGCACCTGACCGACGAAGCCAAAGGGTTCGGTATTTTCACCCTTGCGCCCTCGATCAACAAAAGCGACGCCCTTTTTTCGGTCGACGAGCACAAGGGTCGCTCCTGCATCCGGGTCGGCTTGAGCGCCATCAAGCAGGTCGGCGCAGGTGCACGGGCTGTTGTTGCGGCAAGGCTTCGCAGGAACGGCAAACCGTTCGTCAACCTGTTCGACCTTACCACGTCGGTCGATCTGAGGGCCATGAACCGTAAGGCGCTCGAATCGCTCATCCAGGCCGGTGCGCTCGACGAAATCGACAATAATCGAGCAAAGCTCCTGGCCAATGTAGACAAGGCCATCAAGTTCGGCCAGATGCAGAACAAAGCGGTCACGCTGGGGCAGGGAGGCTTCTTCAACGACGACTCCAACGAAGGCCAGATCGGGGTGCACTATCCTGAGCTCGACAACGCCGAACCAATGCCTGACAGCGAAAGGCTCCAGCATGAAAAACGGCTTGTCGGATTCTATCTCAGCCATCATCCGCTCGACCAGTTCCGTCGCGACTGGGAAGCTTTCGCCAACCTGCCGCTCGACACGCGCCAGGTGGTGCCGTCCAGGCTCTACAAGGCGATCGGAGTGATCGTCTCTGTCAAGCCTTATCAGGACCGGAAAGGCAAGCAGATGCTTTTCGGCGTAATCGAGGATTTCACAGGCAAGGCAGATTTTACGGTATTCGCAAGCGTTTACGAGCAGTTCCGTCACCTGCTTCGAGCAGACGAGGTCGTGATGCTGGCCGCAGAGGCGGAGGTCAAGGACAGCAGCCTCAAACTCCTTGTGCGCGAAGTCGTTCCTTTGAAAAAGGTTCGCTCGGGGCTGGTCAGGAAAGTCGTTCTCAAGATAGATGCTGACGATCCTTCCCAGCTTGAAAAGCTTCAGCAGGTACGTCAGATATTCGAGCAGCACAAAGGTGGGACGCCGGTCGATTTCGAGGTCAGGGCGATGGTCTCCTCATGCAGTGAAACCCTGAAGATATTTGCCCGGAACACGCCGATAGAGCCCGACGACGAAACGCTGGAAAAGCTCGAAGAGGTGCTCGGGCCGGACAATGTTAAAATTACCGGATAGTATTAATCGGAATTTTTTGTTAATATCAGTTCTTGTCTACTGTATTGGTATGGAGTATTGACCTTTCTTTCATTTCAATCCTTATTTCACGATTATGAGCGGAAAATATTTTACGGCGAGCGATCAGAATTTCAAGGCGTCGATCCTCGACTCTGACAAAGTTGCACTGGTAGACTTCTGGGCTTCATGGTGCGGCCCATGCATGATGCTTGGCCCGGTCATCGAAGAACTTGCAGGCGAATATGAAGGAAAGGCCATAGTCGCCAAGCTCAATGTCGATGAAAACCCGAACACCGCTGCCCAGTATGGAATTCGCAGCATTCCCACCATGCTGATCATCAAGAACGGCCAGGTCGTCGACCAGATGGTCGGTGCGATGCCGAAGAACATGATCGCAAAAAAGATCGACGAACACATCGGCTGATCTGTTTTCACTCTCGACTTCTACATATCCCGGCCTTTGCCGGGATATTTTTTATCCGGCAACCCCAATGAATTCTCGGAGGACAATGATGGAGAACGAAATCAGGGACGTCGTCATCATCGGAACCGGCCCTGCAGGCTATACCGCTGCCATATATACAGGGAGGGCAAATCTGAAGCCGCTGGTAATCGAAGGACACCAGCCAGGCGGTCAGCTGATGATCACCACGGACATAGAAAATTTTCCCGGCTTTCCGGAAGGCATTCCCGGACCGGAGCTTATGGCGAAGATGAGGCAACAGTCTGAAAGGTTCGGCGTTGAATTCATTTTTGGCAGCGTGACCGATGCAGACGTGTCACGCAGTCCTTTCAGCCTCACGATGGAAGACGGGCGTGAGATCCTCGCAAGGACGGTCATCATCGCGACCGGGGCGAACGCGAAGTGGCTCGGTATCGAATCTGAAGCACGTTATCGCGGGCGCGGCGTATCGGCATGTGCTACCTGCGACGGCTTTTTCTTCAAGAATTCCAGGGTGTTCGTCGTCGGCGGAGGGGATACGGCAATGGAGGAGGCGCTCTACCTTACCAAATTCGCTTCGGAGGTGGTTCTGGTCCATCGTCGTGAAGAGTTCAGGGCATCGAAGATCATGAGCCTCAGGGCGCGCAAGAACCCGAAGATCAAGACGATGCTCAACGAGGTGGTAGACGAAATTATCGGCGACGGCATGAAAGTGACCGGCATCAGGCTCAGAAACCTCAAGACCGAAGAGCTGACCGAACATCCGTGCGACGGCGTTTTCATGGCTATCGGCCACGAACCGAATGCCGGCCTGTTCAGGGGACAGCTCGACATGGACGATTACGGATACATCCTGACCAAAGGGCACTCTACGGAGACCAGCGTCAAGGGCGTTTTCGCCTGCGGCGACGTGCAGGACTTCACCTATCGCCAGGCAGTGACAGCGGTCGGCACCGGCTGCATGGCTGCCACCGAGGCAGAACGCTTCCTTGAGTCTATCAGGTAACGATACTCAGGGAATCTGGCTCGGATGGGCCCGGCTTGCTGTATCTCATTTAAACTCCTGTAATGCAAATGCTTACAGGAGTTTTTCATTTTCAGGAAGAGCCAGCGGATGCTTGATAATACCCTCTTTGCGTCATTCGGTTAATGAGGATGCCTTCGTTGATTTTTTTTCTGTACCAGCATCTCAGAAGTTTCTGTCGAGCGCATATCGATCCATGCTTCATGTGAGCCCGACCCCGGTTCAATTTGTTTCCATGATTGTGTCGATTATGAAAACTCTTGCAATTAAGAGCGGTATTTGTTTGTTCAATGATTCAACTGTTCAACTATAATTGTACTATAAGCCATGAACAAAAATACAGCCATAACGATTTTCGAATCCCTTTCCTCCGCCATACGCCTTGATATCTATCGTTTGCTCATCAGGATGGGCAAAGAAGGCATGGTTGCCGGTGAGATTGCATCAACGCTGGATGTTCCGTCAACGAATCTCTCGTTTCACCTGAAAGCCCTTACGCATTCAGGACTGATCAACGTTGAGCAGGAGGGGCGTTTCCAACGATACCGGGCCAACCTTCCCCTGATGTTGGGCCTGATTGCCTATCTCACGGATGAGTGCTGTGCAGGAAAGCCTGAAACTTGCGGTGACTTCAGTGCCGAGGCCATCTGTTCTCAATGTGCAGACTCCGCTACAGGGAAGTGTTGAGATCAGGATCCTCAACCCGGACAGCCAACTGCTTGCAGCATTAGTGGCAGGAGAAGCCCATGCAGAGAGCAATTTTTCCGGTAATGAGTGAACTATGCGCAATTGCCGGATTATTGAACTGAAAAACGAACAAACACTCAATCCCCGATGAATACTCTTTTTCTGTGTACAGGCAATTCATGCCGATCGATACTCGGAGAAGCAACATTCAACCACCTCGCTCCCGAAGGTTGGACAGCCATGAGCGCAGGGAGCAACCCGGCAGGTTATGTCCATCCGCGGTCGATCGCACTTCTGGAACGTGAAGGGATTTCGACTGCCGGATACCATAGCAAGTCCTGGGACAATCTCCCGGTTACGCCTGATATCGTCATAACGGTATGTTCAAATGCCGCAGGAGAAACCTGTCCGGCTTTCCTTGGCCCTGTATTGCGCTCCCACTGGGGTGTGGAAGACCCTGCTCACGCGACAGGCACCGACGAAGAGATTGATGCGGCATTCACGACGGCTTACAAAATCCTTCGCACCCGCATTGAAGCGTTTTTCGCACTGCCGCTGGAAGAGTTGAAGAGCGATCGTACTCGCATGAAGAGCGAGCTTGACCGTATCGGTACTTTGTTGCCGTAAGTTTTATTTAAAATTATAAGGAGATTGACCATGAAATCGATACAGGTGTTTGAACCGGCCCTTTGTTGCAGCACAGGCGTCTGTGGCGTCGACGTTGACCAGAAACTCGTTACCTTCACGGCGGACGTTGCCTGGGCAAAACAGAACGGAGTTGCAATCGAGCGTTTCAACCTCGCACAGCAACCGTTGGTTTTTGCCGAAAATGCTGTCGTCAGAGAGTTTCTTGATCGATCAGGACAGGAAGCCCTCCCCCTGACACTCGTAGGTGGCGACATTGTCCTGGCTGGCATCTATCCCTCTCGTGCAGACCTGGCCCGTTGGTCCGGCGTTACTGTAACGAATGCTCCTGCAACGAACAGCTGCTGCTCAGGCAAAAGCTGCTGCTGAACGGGATTGAACCAATGAAGTTTCTTCATCAGCCCCCGCGTTATCTCTTCTTTACAGGAAAAGGCGGTGTGGGCAAGACATCCATTGCCTGCGCAACTGCCCTGCAGCTCTCTGAGCAAGGTCGGCGCGTACTGCTGGTCAGTACGGATCCCGCATCAAACGTTGGTCAGGTGTTCGGCGTGCATATCGGCAATCGAATTACGCCCATGGAGGCCGCGTCGCCCAATCTCTTTGCGCTTGAAATCGACCCGCAGGCGGCAGCTCAGGCCTATCGCGAGCGAATCGTCGGTCCCGTGCGCGGTGTTCTGCCCGAAGCAGTCGTTAAGGGTATCGAAGAGCAGCTCTCCGGTGCCTGCACTACTGAGATCGCCGCATTCGACGAGTTTACAGCCCTTCTGACCGATACGGCATTGACTGACGGCTACGAACACATCGTTTTCGATACAGCTCCCACAGGCCATACTATCCGCCTGCTGCAATTGCCTGGAGCATGGGACGGTTTTCTTGAAGCTTCGAAAGAGGGAGCGTCATGCCTTAGCCCCCTTGCCGGTCTGGAAAAGCAGCGAACACAGTACAGACAGGCCGTTGAAGCCCTCGCAGACCCGCAACGAACCCGCCTGGTGCTGGTAGCCCGAGCGCAGCAGGTTACGTTGCGCGAGGTTGCCCGTACGCATGACGAACTTGCGGCAGTCGGCCTGTCTCAGCAGTACCTTGTCATCAACGGCCTGTTACCTGCGAAAGAAGCGCAGCAGGATGAGCTGGCTGCGGCGATTTTCGAGCGAGAACAAACGGCATTGTCCTCCATACCGGAGTCACTGCAATCCCTGTCCTGCGACCGGGTCGCGCTCAAGCCGTTCAACCTTGTCGGGCTCGATGCCCTTCGTCAGTTGCTCAATGACGTCGTCGATACGACTTCAGGCCTCGGCATTGTGATCCCTGCATCGAAACGGCCCCCCGAACTCTCATCGCTGGTCGATGAAATTGCCGGTGACGGTCATGGACTCATCATGTTCATGGGCAAAGGGGGGGTCGGAAAAACCACGCTTGCGGCCGCTCTTGCCATCGAGCTTGCCCATCGCGGCCTTCCGGTCCACCTGACCACCTCCGATCCGGCAGCGCACCTTGACGAAACGCTTGACGGTACGATGGAAAACCTCACGATCAGCCGTATCGATCCGCACGAGGAGACCGAGCGCTACCGCCGACATGTGCTGGAAACCAGCGGATCGAGTCTCGATGCTGATGGCCGGGCACTTCTGGAAGAGGATTTGCGCTCACCCTGCACAGAAGAGATCGCAGTTTTCCAGGCTTTTTCAAGAATCATCCGTGAGGCGGACAGGAAATTCGTCGTCATGGATACTGCTCCGACAGGCCATACACTGCTGCTTCTCGATGCTACCGGAGCTTATCATCGGGAAGTCACAAGGCAGACAGGTGATTCGGGCTTGCCTTGTGTTACTCCGATGATGCAACTGCAGGATCCCCGGCAGACAAGGGTTATAATTGCTACTCTTGCTGAACCGACCCCGGTCCTGGAGGCAGCAGGGCTTCAGGAGGATTTACGCCGTGCAGGCATTGAACCATGGGCGTGGGTGATCAACAGCTGCATTGCATCGAGCTCGATACATTCGCCCCTGTTGAGACAACGGGCATACAACGAGTTGCTGGAGATCGACTCCATAGCTACCCGGTACGCCAGCCGATATGCCATCGTGCCGTTGCTGAAGCAGGAGCCGACAGGTATATCCCAATTACTTGAGCTGACTCGACCAATAACAAACCATTCCTGACATGGAAAACAAAACCTATAATGCGCTCTTCATCTGCACCGGCAACTCGGCCCGGAGTATCATTGCCGAGTCAGTCCTGAACCGTCTCGGACAAGGCCGGTTCAAAGCATTCAGCGCAGGAAGCCATCCTCGCAGTGAGGTCGATCCGATGGTGCTGGAACTGCTCGAAAGCCTGGGTTATGACACCAAGGGCCTGCGTAGCAAGAGCTGGGATGAATTCTCCGGACCGGAATCTCCAAAAATGGACTTTATTTTCACGGTTTGTGACAAGGCGGCGGGCGAAACGTGCCCCTCATGGCCCGGACAGCCAATTACCGCACTCTGGGGTTTTCCTGACCCGGCCGGAGTCCAGGGCTCGCCGGAGCAGAAGAACAAGGCTTTTTACGACTCGCTGATGCAGATTACTCACCGTATCCAGCTGTTCCTCGGCCTCAAAATCGAGGATCTCGACTCGTTGTCCCTTCAGAATGCCTTACGCGAGCTTGGACAAACATCCATCAACTGAATCCGATAAATCCAGAATACGTATGTCCGTTCAATGTGAAGTCACAACCGGAAAAACCGCAGGCCAGGCAATGAGCGTCTTCGAACGCTACCTGACTGTTTGGGTATTCATTTGCATCATCGTCGGCATCGCGCTGGGCCAGCTTCTGCCGGGCCTCTTCCAGGCAGTCGGCCGCATGGAAGTAGCAAAGGTCAACCTGCCGGTCGGCCTGCTGATCTGGGTAATGATCATTCCGATGTTGGTGAAAGTTGATTTTGGTGCCCTGCATGAGGTACGACAGCACGTCCGAGGCATCGGCGTCACGCTGATAGTGAACTGGCTTGTCAAGCCTTTCTCGATGGCCTTCCTCGGCTGGCTTTTCATTCGCAACATTTTCGCGCCGATGCTTCCGGCCGGGCAGATCGACAGCTATATCGCAGGCCTGATACTGCTTGCTGCTGCGCCTTGCACGGCGATGGTATTCGTCTGGAGCAGGCTGACCGATGGCGATCCTCTGTTTACGCTATCCCAGGTCGCCCTGAACGACGCCATCATGGTCGTGGCCTTCGCCCCGTTAGTGGGCCTGCTGCTTGGCATCTCAGCCATCATCGTGCCTTGGGCCACTTTGATCACCTCGGTGGTGCTCTACATCGTCATTCCGGTCATTCTTGCGCAGTTATGGCGAAAATCGCTCATGTCGAAGGGACAGGATGCTTTCGAAGCCGCAATGGAGAAAATAGGGCCATGGTCGATCTCAGCCCTGCTGGCGACCCTTGTGCTCCTGTTTGCGTTTCAGGGCGAAGCCATCCTGAAGCAGCCGCTTGTTATCGCGTTGCTTGCCGTACCCATCCTCATCCAGGTGTTTTTCAATTCAGCTCTGGCCTACGGACTCAATCGTCTGGTAGGTGAAAAACACTCAGTTGCCGGACCATCGGCCCTGATAGGCGCTTCCAACTTTTTCGAATTGGCTGTTGCAGCGGCAATCAGCCTGTTCGGATTCAACTCCGGCGCTGCGCTCGCAACCGTCGTAGGCGTCCTTATCGAGGTGCCTGTGATGTTGTTGGTGGTTCGGATCGTCAATGGTTCAAAAGAGTGGTATGAAAACAAACAGGCATAGCAGGCAGGAATTGCCAGATGTCTGATTGTTTACCCCTATGATCCATTACTCTTTTGACAGGGATGCGAAAAAGTCCGAAAGCACGATGTCGAAACCGTAGGCGAGCTTCAGATCGGGCACTTTTTCGGCAGAAAACCATTGCAGACGCTGCCCTTCATGCAGGGGGATGTTCTCCACCTCTGCATCCATCTCCATGAAGAAGATGTATTCGATGCGGTCGGGAAAATCGTAGACCGCATGACGGCTGCTCATGGAGACATCCGTTTCGATCTCCTCCTGCATCTCCCTCGCAATGCATGTTTCGGGTGTTTCGCCCTCTTCGACGTGTCCGCCGGGAAGGTCCCACATGTTCGGATAGGGGATGTCAGGCCTGTCGTCCCTTAGGAGGAGCAGCACTTCGTTGCGGCTGTTGAAGAGGATGATGCTTGTGCCGGACCGTTTCATGAGTTTTTGGATAATGTTTGACAGTCCCGGATCAGACCACTTTTCCTTCCTTGATGAACTCCCTCATGATAGCTTTTTCCAGACGGTTCCCATCGAGCATCTGCTCGTTGTTGGCCAGCGACTCGACGGCGCAGTAATGCACGATGTTCAGGATGCACGCCCCGGAAAGCTCGTAACGGTCGGCGATTGTCTGCCAGTCGATCTCTTCGGAGATTTTCATCTGATACGGAAGCGTTTTCACCCATAATGTATGGCGCTCTTCAGGCTGGGGCATCGGGAAGTGGATGATCGCCTGGAACCTTCGGGAAAAAGCCTCGTCAAGATTTGTTCGTCGGTTTGAGGCGAGGATCACCAGGCCGTTGTAGCTCTCGATGCGTTGCAGAAGGTAGGCGGTTTCCTGGTTGGCATATTTGTCGTGAGCGTCCCGTATGTCTGTGCGCTTGCCGAAGAGCGCATCCGCTTCGTCGAAAAAGAGGATCCACTGCTTGTTTTCCGCCTTGTCGAACAGGCGCGCGAGATTCTTTTCGGTTTCGCCGATATACTTGGAGATGACCCGGGAGAGGTCGATGCGGAAGACATCTTTTCCGGTCTGCTTCCCGAGGAGGGTGGCCGTGAGGGTTTTGCCGGTTCCGGGAGGTCCGTAGAAGAGCGCGCGGTATCCCGGCTTGATTTTCTTCTTCATGCCCCAATCGTCCAGCAGGGTATTGTGATGCCTGATCCAGTCCTCGATCTCCCGAATCTGCTGCCGGGTCTCTTCCGGAAGAACCAGATCATCCCACTCTATTTCGGTTTCGATGTGCTCGGCAGGGAAGTCCATGCTGAACCGGGGCTTGCTGACCGTGCCGAGTGTAAGCTGTTCGACAAGTTCCGGGTTAAGGATCAGCCGCCCGCTCATGACCGGTTCTCCTTCGTGAACCGGATCGAGCCAGAGGATATGCTCCTTCGAAAACCAGTGTTCGGGACCGAGCATGCGCTGCACTTCGAGGCGCTTTACGAGATCGTCGCCGGCAAGAATGAACTGGGCTGTTTCGCCCGTAGGCAGGATGCCGCGGTGGTTTGTTCCCTTTACGCCTCCGAATTCGGGGAAATCTCCGCCTTCGGGCAGATATTCCGAGATTACTTTGCTGTAGAAATCCGACTTGAGATGCGGCAAGAAGGCTATCATCAAGACGCCAAATTCTTCGAGCGAAGGGTTGTGCTGCCGGATGAATTTCGACAGGCCGAACTCTTCGCTATGCAGGGATACTTCCAATACATCGAAATCTTTGCAGAGCCCGAGCCGTATCTGGAGGCATCCTTTGACGAGGCTCTCAAGCCAGTCGATAGCGATCTTGAGATTGTCGCTGTTGTGTGTCATGGATGATCAACTTCTGATTTCATGTAGCAAAGGGATGCTGAGTTCTTGTTCAATCCTGGTCTAAACCGGATATCGGCATGTTCTGGTCGAATGCCCAGGCCCGTTTGGCATGGCGCACATAGTCCATAAGCTTCACCCCGGCCATATTCGGGTTTCCCTTGTCGATATGTTCCTGTATGGAGCTGTTTTCACGGCTGTCGCCAACGAACATGTTTTTCAGGTATCCGAAGAACCTGGAGTAACGGACGGTGGCAGCATTCTGAATGCCCTGCGGGGTTGCATCGTCAACCTGCACGCGAGCCTGTTCGATCGATGCGCGTTGTTCAAGAAGCAGTTTACCCTGGGAGACTTTCTTTCCATTAAGCGTATTCGAATAGTGCTTTGACATGTCATATGATGAGATGACATGGCGTCGGGCAAGTCCACTCTGGAGATTGATCAGCTCTCCGGCAGAGTTTTTTGCCAGATCAGACTTGACCGGATGCTGGGTCGCGATTCCCCGTTTTTGTTCGAGAGTGAAATTGCCACGCGGCAGGTTGATTCCGCTGATGACCGTATCGGCGACACCCCATTTGTCGAGGGTTTTTGAAATGTGGCCACTGAGTGTGACCATCTTCTCGTCGAGGCTCCCTATCAATTCATCGGCCTTTTTGGCGGTTTCGTCCGCCGCCGCAGGTGCCGTGTTGTCATCGATTACTTTCAGGTCGCTCTGGACTTTTTCAATTTCGCCCTCATATTTTTCTGTTGTTTTAACAGGCTTTTCCTGCTTTGATTCATCCACCCCCTTGAGCTTGGCAGCATTTTTAAGGAAAACTGACGGCTTTTCAGGTGTGGAACGCAGGACCAGTTTCGAACTCTTGCTGCTGCCTTCGAACGTCAGGGTATGACGTTCACCTCCTCCGCTTACGGGGACCTTCTTTTTCCACCATTCGGTAAGGCGTTTGATACCAGCCTTGACCCCCCCTGTAATTTTTGCAAGCATCTTGCCAAGCCACGCAACAATTTTATCCAGCCCCCTGTCGATCGGCTGCCGGATCTTTTTGATGATACCGACGATCTTATTCGGGATGCCGCCCAGTCCGGCAAACTTCGCCAGGAACGAGATGACCAGCGTAAGGGTGTTTGCCAGCGTCTGCTCGACCTTTGCGGCTGCCGCATCGACCTGTCCGGAGGCAATCGCAGTGATCGAATCCATGAACGAAGCAACGACTGCTGCGATCTGCCGGATCTTTTCGATGAAGAAGGTGACCGTATTATAAATGGCGATAATGGCCTGAATGACTGCTCCAGCCGGGTTGAGCATGCTCACAAGCTTCATGACGGCTGCCTTGACCACTTCGACGGAGACCATCTGCGTGATCTGCGAGATGAGCTGGTCCTTCAACTCGCTCAGCTCCGACTTGATCTGCTCCCATGCCGCCGCAGGGCCGTCCTTGACAAGGGTGACGAGTATTCCGGCGGTTTTTTCCAGACCGGCGAGCACCGGTTCAGGAATGATTTTAACAAGCTTGCCGCGAATGTTCTGCCACGTCAGGCCAAACACGGAAAGCACGAGCTTGACGATCTCCGGCAGGCTGAACGCTTTGGGGATATAGACGCCGGCTTCGGCCAGCGGGCCGACCAGCCATTTGATCAGCGCAGTTTTCAGGTGCTCGCCGATTTTTCCTGCGAATCTCTGGAATCCGAGCTTGCCGGCACGGACCAGGTTGCCGACGAATCCGATCGGATCTTTCAGGATCGTGACGAAGGTGGCCTGCGCCTTCTTGATGTAGGGCATGACGCCCGGAGCGACTACCGAGAAGAGGATTTCGAGCAGGCTGATGACCTGGTTCAGTCCCCAGCTAAGGAAGTCCCCGGCGATACCTGCGAACGCCCCGACGATCTTCGTGAAGGCACCGGCGACCGTAAGTATGTCGGTTATGGTCAACGATGCGAGCGTTTCTATGATCCGTCGCGGGATGGATCGGGCAAAGCCGAGCAGGCCCGAAAGAGCGCCCTGGAACCAGGCCCACGCGCGGGCTATGGCATTGCCTTTCTTGATGTTCTCCCAGATCTCTTCCTGGCCGATCAGTTTCATGAAGCCGCCGATGAGCGTCTCGGCACTCCTTGGCACCGCTTCTCCTGTAATGGGGTCTTCACCGAGTAGCGCCCTGAGCAGGTCGTAACCGCGTGTGCCCTGGGCGAGTGCGGCAAGGGGTTTGAGAATCGCCTCCCTTATGAACCTGAGGATATCCCGTATGAGCCCTCTGGCGAAGGAGATCAGTCGACTGATGGGAGCCGTGAAGATGCTTTGTGCCCGGTTCCAGACACTTCCCCAGTTCCATGGGGCCAGATCGGACAGGCCAAGGGAATCGATGAATCGGTTCAGTGCATCCTTGAACATTCCACCCACCATGCCCAGGGTCTTTATCTGGCCCTCGACCCATGTCGCGACTTTGTTGATGATTCCGTGGTTTTCGAGCGCCTGCGTGACGAGCGGGCCGCCAGGCATGAACTCGACGAGCGCCCGCAGGATGTTCGATGCGCTGCGGTCGACGGTGCTCATGTTGATCGGATTCATGCCCAGGATTACCGTGAACATGGTGAATCCGGGTATATACCGGGCCTTGTCGGCAATCCAGTCGAGGATCTCGCCCGCGGCGGAGCGCTGGACCTGCGGCTGGGCAGCCGTCGTCGTCACTTCCGGACTTCGCTGGACAGCATGGCCCTGCTGGATTGTATGCGTCAGTTCGTGGGCCAGAAGCTGTTTGCCGTCGCCGGAACCAGGCTGGAACTGCCCGTGTGAAAAGAAGATATGGTTCTGGTAGGTGAAGGCCCTTGCGCTCAACTGGTTGCTGAGGCTTGCCGATTGCTGGTCGTCGTGGATTCGTACGTTGCTGAAATCGGCGTTGAAGCGAGGTTCCATGAAGCCCCGGACATCGCTTGAGAGAGGTTGGCCTCCGGTGCTGCCTTTTATGGCCGACTGAACGCTCGATGAAGCTGCCGGCGCTCCGCCGCCGCCTTTCCGCTGGAGCTTCTCCACCTCCTTTTTCTGGAGCTTATCTTCAGGAGCGGGAGCCTTTCGGATTTTCTCGTCCGTTTGCCTCTGCAGTCGTTCAGTTCCGGCAGGGGATGCCAGCGGGGGCGCTGCCATTCGCATAACCTTGCCGGCCATCCTGTCGGCCTCCTGTTCGAGCCGGTCTCCGGGTTTGCTGACCTCCATTTTCATCTGGACGGCAGGCGCGATGAAACCGCTCCGGCCAGCCGGTGCTATAAATGGTGTGCTCGATGCATGCGTTACCGTGCTCGAACTTTTCGAAGAAGATTTATCGGCACTGCTCTTCATATCGCCTCATATCAAAGTGTGAACGACATCAATAATACCACTCGACCCGCAGCATCCGCGCCATCCATGGCAGCCGGACCATCGAAATACCCCAGGGAAGCCGGTCCAGGAGGATATCGTAGCTTTTCGATTCGACCTGAAGCAGCCAGTCACCGTCATTTCGCCGGGAAATTTTCCCGGGACGTTTGATATAGGTCTCCCTCAGTCCGTCCTGGCCGGTGTTCTTCAGCGCGTCCCAATGGCTCACGACCGCTGAGAGCAGTGCAGAAGCCTCTTCGCGCTCCTCAGGTGTCAGCCCGGCAGGTTTCCCGACCAGGGCGTTCGTCGGCAGGCCACAAAGGAGTTTCGGGAACAGGAGCTCATATTCTGCGACCTGCTCCTTTCCGGTAGCAAGAAAATGCAGAAGCTGGAGCGCACGGTCGGCCGCAAGGATTTTATCGTCTCCGGCGATGCCCAGCGCCCTGAAAAACTGCGGCAGGAACGGATGGAGCAGCACCAGTCCGGCATGGTCGACATAGAGTCCCGACAGCTCCTCGGGATGTCCGTCCGGCAAAGCTTGGGCGGACTCTTTCGGCGTATCCGTTGCGGAGTGTGACGACCTTCCGGTCGCATCCGATTTTTTCGCACTCCTGACGTTTTGAGGTCGGGTCAGCTTTTCTGGCGAAGCCGAATCTTCAGGGGCAGGTGCAGTTGGTCGGGTACTGTGCCCTTGCTCATCACGTGAAGCAAGGTCGGCATCGTTCTCCGATCTGTCGATATCCTGCTCCGGAGCCTCTGCAGGACGAAGTGATTGAAAGTCGTTTTCATCTGACAGCTCCTGTCGTGCCTGCTCATTTTGTGGCTTTCCTGGCTTGTCCGGTTCAGTCCGATTCTCTTTAATGCTCTCCGTTTCTTCTGCCAGTCCGGTTCCGGAGGGGCGTTTTGTCGCCGTCCGGGTCTGCGGTAACCCTGTATCCAGTGTTTCTATCTCCTTCAGAAACGACTCTTCGGTAACACTGCGTCCCGATGCGGCGCAGGCGAACGCATGTTCACGCAACGCATCTTCGATCTTCGTGAGTGCGTCCGGACCGGCTCCCGAGAGCCGGAACCTCAGAACGATACCGTTCAGCAATTCGCCGACGCCGGGCAGGAGGCGTTCGAGCAATGACTCGATGAACGTGTTTGAGAACTGGGCGATAAGTCGCTTGCAAGCGACAGGAAGGGAGAGTACCCGGAGCATCACCGATGGATTGACGCCGGGGCGTCCTGCCTGCATCGCAGGCCTGTCCAAAGCCTTCAGCAGAAGGGTTTCGAACGCGGATGGTGATTCGGGCCGGAAAGTCCAGGGGAGCGTGCCGTTTTCCAGGAAACAGAACAGTGCCTCCATGGCGTTCTCTTCCTCAGTCAGGCGACGGATCGAGCTCCCGCCCTGAAGCTCGGGTGACCTCTCCGTGCGATCCGGAATTTCGCGGAGGGCTTTTTCGAGCGCGTTGGCGACCATTTCCGGCAGCATCCGCTCCAGCCTGTCGAGCCCGACGGTTCCGGCGTCGATCACAAGCCGGTCGATCCTGAGCAGTTCGTCACGATTCGAAAAGCGATCAAGTACCTTTTCGACAGCCGGAGCGATGTGGTGCAAATAAACATCCGACAGCGTCCCCTGCAGCGCCATGGCATTCGTTTCACTACCGTAGAATTCGAGATTCAGGTATTGCTTTTCGATTTTGTGAAGCTGGTCCGCCATAAAAAAAAGTTGCAATGCAATGGCTGAATTATGTAAATTGACTCACTGAGTTGAGTCTTGCGGGTAGCCCTGTAGGCCTCCATTGGGGAAAGTCATCGTGGCATAATGCTTCTGAAGGTGATCCTACAATAGTCCACCGGTATAAGGTATGAGGAAACAAGGAGCTTCGGTTCGATTTGCTGGTTTTCCAGTTGCGAGTTGAAGTCTTGATCAGCATAACGAAAGTCGGTGGCCTCCTGTTTATAGCCCTCCGTTCCATCAGAGAACCAATCCTTTCTGTGCATCTTTTTTCCCTCTGTACATCGTGATGGTATAGCCGCAGGGAACCCTGATCATTTCCGGCGTTATTTCATGTTCGCTGTCGATGAGCAGGTCGATGCCACTGAAACCGGTTTTACCCGTCACTTTTGCGTTCAGTGCGCTGAACGACTGCAACGCGGCTGCCGATCCGAAGCTTTTTATGTTCTCTTCATCCTTTCTTGACACCCAGCTGCCGTTCGCCCAGCTTCCCACAAGCACGATTCCCGCAGTTGGATCGATACTCCGTATGGCTACGGCTATGTCGTTCAGCAAGGGTTTGAAAATGGGCAGTTTGTCAGGCGTCGCATATTTTCTGGCGCGTGCGAGCACGAATCTTTCCCATTCGATAACCTCTTTTGCCGTCGGTCCCTGTATCTGGGTCAGCGCCGCAGCCTGACCGAATTTTTCGTGCAGCCAACGGTACTCTTTTTCGTCGTAGGCTCCGGTGACGATGCGGCACGCCTGAGGGGCCGTCGTAGGGCCTACAGGCTCCCAGCTATCCATGTATCGGCGGTACATGCCTTTCTGGTCATAGGCGTAGCGGATCCGGTTGCCCTGAACCCCTTCGAACTCGATCCTGAATTGCTGCCCTTTGACCGAGCGGATAAGAATGTTGCCGGTTCCGGATGAATGATCGAAAACCAGGCCGAGCGGAAAATGCCCGTTCAGCTTTTTCATGATGGCTGCATGCCTGTACGACCTCAGCTCGCTAAGCGGTACGACGATATCGAGAGGGTGTTGTTCGTCGACGAAGGCCCTGCCCTGTATTTCATAGCGGCAGATCCTTACGATGTAGTTGTCGGCGAGGCGGGCCCGCTCCTGCTCATGCGCTGCCGGTGCCTTTTTCGAGGCCTTGATCCTGTATCCTCGCAAGGCGATGTTGTTAAGGTGCCTGATGCTGTCGATCCAGCCGTATTCGCATTCGGCGACAAGGATGTCCGGTACGATTTTCGTCTCCGAAATGCGGTAGGGCAGAGCGAAGTCGGCGACGATGACGTTCGGTTTCAGGTTGATCAGCACATCGTGGAACGGGTTGTTTGCCGCGACCGATCCGGTCTGGCTGTGGCAGACCAGCACGAGCGTGCCTCCCGGCGGAACTCCGGCCTTGTGCTCGATGCCGGGATGTTTCCTGAGGAAGTTGTTGAGATAGTTCTGTTCGGTCTCTTCAGACAGAGGCGCGGCAGGTGTTCCGGTCTGCAGGACGAGCACATCGAAGGGGAGCCGGTTGACGCGGATTTTGCCCTTCAGCGCTTCGAGCGTTTTGCTCCATTCCTGGCCGAGATGACCCTCTACGCGGAAAAACCCGCTTTTTTCGAGATTGCTGGAGATCGATGTGTCCGTGTTTACCCGGTACCCTTTGTTCAGGGCCTTTCGTCCGACCCGGTTTTTCCTGTAGTCCCAGGCTGCCAGAAGAGCGGTCGTCAGGTCATAGTAGCAGGGGATTGCCTTTTCCGACAGGGTGGCATCCCCTGTATGGCTCGGAGTGATCTTTACCAGGCTTTCGATAGTCTGGCTGTCGCTCGGGACGGGAAGATCGAACCTGTCGACCATCAGTTGAAGCTTCGTGAAAAGGGATTGCACTTCCCGACTCTTTGCCTTTCGATCAGCGAGCGCCGGTGATGGCCTGAAATAGTGGCGGTAGGCGAGGAGACCGACCTCGTCTGCCGGTGTGCCGGCAAGCGTCGTCCTGTCCAGCTCCCCCAGTTCCAGATGGCGGGGGAACAGGGTTCCGGGCGGATTGGTGATGCTCAACAGCTCAATTGCTTTCCAGCGGAACTCGTCGTATGCCTGGATCAGGTCGTACAGGAAGTCATGGTAATACTGGAAAAAAACGGCTTTGTTGCCTTCGGGTTTCGTGAACCTGGTTTCGTGTGTCGCCAGTTTGGCAACGAATCCGGCTTCTGCTCCGGTCAACAGGGGGCTGAAAGCATCACGAGCTGCATCCAGTGCCTCACCGATTCTTTTGAAGAGAGATTTGCCTGTGCCGTCCAGCGGGTCGCACAGAATTTTTTTGTATGCCGCAAGGATGGATGTGGTGTCGGAAAGAGCCGTCGCAGGAACGTCGAAGCGCGGCATCCGGATCTCCTTGAGATTGAGCCGTGCTGCGAGGTCAGGGAAAAAGTCTCCCGAGGCTTTCAGCTTCTTCAGGTCAAGCGCTGTCTTCTCATGCAACGCGTCCAGCCACCCTTCGGGCACGAGCAGTTTCCGCAACCTGACCGTGACTTTCTTACCCCGGTCATCGCATGATCCCGGAGTACAGATTTTAAGGTCGGTTTCACGGACCTCCACGTAGAGTACGACTACCTTGCCTTTCGTGTCTGTCTGTTTGAGCGGCTTTCCATCACCATAATTTTCATGCGTGGCATCGAGCAGCTCGATCGGCTCACCTGAAGCTTTCGGATCGGCCGGCAGGAGAGGGGTGTAATCGTCCTTAACGGTCAGCGGCAAATACCTGTCTGCCTCGAACCCTTCATCTCCGATAATGGCGATGTATCCCTCCGAGGTGACGCCAAGGCCTTTGGAGATCGTTATCGATGCGTCCGTGGCGTTTTTGATGTTGACGGCGACGTTCAGGCCGCAAACGATACCGATGCCGCTCAGCTCGGCGCGCGTCAGCCGGTTCTGTTCGTTCAGGTACCGATTCATGCAGTTGAGATGATCGGCGTTTAGCACCTGGTTTGCTTCGAAAACCGGATATTTGTTGTTCACTGGGATCATGACATGCTCTTTTTTGAGAGATTGATAGCCTGATTTCTGTTTTTTTATTCGCCGAGCATCGTGCTGTCAAGCCTTACCGGGTTCTGGTCGTTGCCGTCCTGGCAGTCGTGGAGCGTGGCAGGCGGATAGACGCTCCGCAGTTTTGCGAGCATCATGACCACATTCCACAGCTTCAGGGTCTCTTCGACACGCGGCCCGTAAAGGCTCACGAAGAGCTTTTTCAAGGTACTTTTTTCCGCAACAGACAGGGATGAGCTGTCAAATGGCTTCTCCTTAACGGCTGTATCAAAAATGTCTGCAACGGCTGTTTCCGGTTCTTCGACGGAAGCGCCTGTAAGCGCCAGTTGCCTCATCGTGTCCGAAAACAGGCTTCCGAACTGTTCTACGGCCTGACGGGTCGTCTCCGACGGATCGAGCCAGGAGCCGATCATGCCGGCCATGACAGGTTCGATTATCCGCGCGAAATCGCCGCTGCAGCCGTTCCGGAATGGTGATGCCGAGACCGTTTCGAGCCAAGCTTTCCAGGCTTTTTCGAAGCGGTCGTAGATGAACCACTGCTCAGCCCTGACGACGTCGGTGAAATAGTCGGTCAGCAGGACGAACAGTTCATCGCCGATAATGTCGTAGTTGCTGACGCCGCTGTATATGCCCGAAAGCGGGTCGAGTTTTTTGTGGAAAAGATCGTTGAGTGCGTTTTTGAGCCCGGACTCTTCAGCTATCCGGTATTGTCCCGATTCAATCCATGCCTTGAAGGCGGAAACGGCGGCTTCATGGATTTTTTTTGCTCCGGCTGACGCATTCTTGAAAAATGGCCGTGCGTCGCCTGCGGTTCGTCCCTTGTTGTGCAGAAGATGCGCGATTGTCCCAGTCAGGCTGTTGCCGATGACCTCTGCGTAATCCCGGTTTCCCACCCAGCAGACCTTGCCCAGCAGGTGTGAGGGAATCTCATAGCGAATGGTGCGGTCGGCGAAACGCCGCAGTTCGATGTTGCTGATGAACGGCTTTTTCCAGGCCGGCATGATCACAGTCAACTGGAACGAGTAAGGGTCGGCATCGCCGCATGCTGCACACTCCTGTCCGAGACAGACCTCCATCAGGGCATCGCCGGGAAATTTCGGACGGAGCAGCAGATGCTCCACGATGATGATTTTTTCCTCGATATCAGGCGTCAGGCCCAGAAGCAGCGCGATTCTTTTGCGAAGCACGGCCTGATGCTCCGGAGCATCAGGATCGGATGCATAGTTCAGGCCTCTCGAACGTTCCCGGCTGATCAGGGGATATGCCTTCAGGAACGAAAGCTTTTCGTCAACCAGCAATGATGAGGCCTTCAGATTCCCTTCCAGGCTGGTAAACTGCAATGCGTAGTCGTTGAACTGTTCACCGAACCTGGCCATGATATGGTCGAGAAACCGGTTTCGACGGTCGTACATGGTCGTGTCGGTTTCGACCATCCCGTGCTGCAGATCCTCATCGAGCTCCGGCTTCAGGATGCCGGAGATGCCCCGGATAATCTCTTCATGGTTGAGGTCCTGCACAAAGTAGCTCTTTTTCAGTGTGCTGTCGAGCGAGAAGAGGCGCTTCGCGTTGGCAAGCTGTGCGAACCCGTTGGCAAGAAGCTGCTCGAAGACCATCAGGTAACCTTTCAACTGCTTTACCTGTGCATGGCGTTTCTCTGTGGCAGGTTCGCGCACCCCTTCGGGACCGGTTCCGTAGATGAACGGGAAGGTGTACTGCAGGGGCGAATATGCTTCGGGCGATCGGTATCTGCCCTGGGGTACCGGCAGGTCGAGCAGGTCCGGATTTTTCGTTTTCAACCGCTCGGTCTGGCCCCTGAGCTGGTTGAGCGTATCCTGCACTTCGGAAAAGTCGGCCAGGAACGGCAGCCCGTTCTTGTAGAAGACGAAGTTTGAATTCTCGACATACAGGGTCGGCAGGCAGTTTTCGCTTATTTCGAGCGTCCATTCGGCGCTGATTTTCGTCTTGTCCGCACCGGGCCCGGAATCCGCGACTCCTTTGACCATCTGCCCGCTGCTGTCGTAACGTGTCAGTTTGAGGTTGTTGACCGCGACGACCCCGTCGATATCGACCAGCTCGTTGATGATGTCGGAGGTCCGGAGGCTCTTCCTCAGCTGGGCGGCATCGAGTTCCTCCTGTCTGATGAAGCCGTGATCAAGAATTGGTCCTTCAAAGATATCTTCGACAGATATGGCTTGCTGCAACAGCTCCGGCAACGTGTAGAACCCGATCGGTGGGTTGAAATAGCGTTCGATCCTGAAGAGCACGGCGGCAAGCACCTGTTCGATATCGGCATCGGGTTTCACTTCGATATCGGCGCAGACGCTCACCTCTTCGATGCAGACCGGTTTCAGGCAGCAGAACTCCTCGCAGAGGTTTCGATGTGCCTTGAGCAGGCCTGCGACCTCCGTCAGTGCGTGTTCGACGGCAGCGGCTCTGGTCAGGAATGTTTCAGCAACGGCTGAGATCAGCTCTTTGCTGTCGAACAGCCCGAAATCCCATTTGACAGGGAAGCCCCGGAGATCGGCCGCATCACCGAACAGCCTGACCGGCAGGGCGTTCAGGGCGATGTCAGGCAGGGTGGAGCCGTTGAAGACGATTTTCGCACTGGTAAGGTAAAGTCCCCTGGTTCCTGTCATCACCGGATCGGCGATCGTAAAGCTCTTTATGGGCGTCAACAGTTTTCCGTCGTTACCGAAAAGGGCAGTCGCTGCTCCCCAGAGGGCGGAATTCCACTCGGGAAAGCGGAATTCCGCCGTCACGGTGAACGCCTTGTTGTCGACTGCCAGTGCAAATGCATGCCGGACTTTGCGTTCGTTCAGATCTCCGAGTTTCTGATCTTCTTCGAACTGGAGCATGACGTTCCATGTGCCGAGCGGAGCGACCGGGATTTTCGTCGCCTGGTTTTCCGGTGTCCTGAAGGTCAGCCTGTCCTCCTTGCAGTCTGCCTGGAACGTCACTTCGCATGCGCATGCCCTTGGGGAAACCCATGCGTTGCTCACCCGGTCGCTGTCGATGAGGATGCGCCGGAAGTCATCAGCCGTAAGCGGATTGACGGTAAGAATCTCCCTTGCGGTAAAGAATGGCTGGGATGATTCGGCCCCGGGGCTGCCGGCAGGTTCGGCAAGAAGGTCGCTGATATCCCATCCTGTCCGGTACCCGAGATCGGTAATGGCATAACAGAGCGCTTCGAGTATGGTGATGCCGGGATCGTGGCTGTTGTAGTCGGTCCACCACCGGCTGCTCATCTGCTCGATGAACTCGATCCCTTTGGAACGCAGGAATGCGAAATCCTGGCTTGGTTCGAGGTTCGGCACTTTCGGTATGGTAACGGGCGTTTCGGCCATGTCGGATTATCGTTTATCGAAATGGGTTTGCTGTCAGCACGTGCTCTTGTTGACGACGCTCTCCGTATCGGGTATCGGCGTGACCTGATGATCATCGGCCGATACCGAGACGAGGATCGACAGGGGCAGGGAGGCTTCGGCCTCGTCCGTGTCGACGCTTTTCTTCAAATCTCCGTCGATGTGATAGAGCCTGAAATCGGTCACATAGTCCACATATGGACGTTCCTCCACGAAATCGATCAGGGACGACTTGTGGATTTTACCGCCGAACGAGATATCCCGGCCCTCTTCGGAAGCCCAGGGGGAGAGGAATCTAACCAGCTCCTGCCTGAGCAGGCCGATATGAAAAGATTCATCGGTGCCAGGGATGAATTTTACCCGGAAATCGGTCTGCACGGTTTCGAAAATCGGGTTCTCCACGTGAAGTTCGACCAGTCCCGAGGCGTGCCGTTCGAGATATTTCCTGATGAGGTCGAGATCCCCGAGATTGGTGTACGGGCGCAACGTATCGACCGCGTTGTGGTTGCGCAGGTTCGGAATGGTCACGATCGTGACGTGACCCGGCGCCAGTTCCCGATAGACGCCGATGCCGGTTTCAGTAGGCTCGTACCGGGTATGGTTCAGGCATTTGACCTTGTAGATCTGCGGGAAAGCTTCGAGCACCATCCGTTCGTAATCCCACAGGGTGACGGCCCTGTTCTTGTGCCGCAACCGTTCGCTCACGCGGGTGTAGAATGCGGCAGTGCCCTCTGCAGGCCGTCCTCCGAATGTGGCATAGGGCTGTTTCACCGCCTTGACGGCGACGTCGGGCATGACAGGTTTGGTGATCGAACCGGCAGCCAACTGTGCGTTTCCGGTTTCGATCCCTCCACCTGACAGGGTCAGCGTGGCTTTGGCTGCCTGGGCGTCGACGGCGATGACTTTGCAGACGGCTTCCGGTTTCTCTGCCACCACGGCCCTCAGCCAGTGCAGGCCTCGGGATTGCATGAGCGAGTCGTTATCAGTCGCCGATGCAGGTACGGCGAACCGGATGATGCCGGACCGGGTGAGCTGGCCCGTGTCGTCCGACAGTTCGGCCCTCTTGAAATCGGTCCATTCGTTCGAACCGAGCCAGCTCCACTGGACATGGTTGTCCGGCTTGGTGACGGTCGGTGCGGCGCTGCCTTCGGCAAGCTGGAAAAGCAGGGATAGGTTCCTTCCGGGCAGCAGGTTGCGGATACCTATGTAAAACTCGCCCTCGAAGCTGTACGGCGCCATCAACAAAGTATTCCGGTTTGGGTCGAGCGCCTTGCTCCCGAAGGGTGTCAGCCAGGAAAGGGATGTTTTGTCGAGTGAAACCGACGCGGTATAGCTCAGCGTGATCGATTCGATCACCGGCGTGTAGGGCTCGATGGGCATGCATACCGAAAACTGATCGATATACTGCCTGGTGAAATTGCGCGGTTCCCTGGGAACCCATCGGTTGTTCTGCCTTGTATAGAGATTATCGCGCACCGTTTTCCACAGCGCCATGCGGTCAGGTTCGACACTGTCCGGATTTTTGGCCTTGAGCATCAGGTATCGGCTCAGGGTAAGGGGATAGAGCTTGTGGCCGAAATCCCCCGACAGAGACAGCCTCATAAATCCCCGGCGGCTCTCCTGCGTGTAGGATCGTTTGTCTGAATGCACTTCGGTCAGGGCATCGTCAAGCAGCCCTGTCCTGGTCGCAGGTATGCTTACGTCGGGCCGGAGCCATCGGAACAGCCTGAGGCCGTCGAAATCGTTCGACATCGACCATGAGCCGTTTTTCAGGAATGTCAACCCGGCTTTCGGGTAAAACTCGTTGACCCAGTCGAAATCGATATCTCCGCTCCAGAAGGGAAGCCCTTTCCAGACGATACGCAACTGGAACCTGGCGCCCTCTTTCTGGAACAGTTCGTCAGAACCTATGATCAGGTAATCGTCATCCTCAGGCGACGGGCCGAACGGCTGGAACGGCTTGTCGGTTTTCAGTTCGCCGAACTTGTTGTGGACGACGAGCTTTTTCAGGCCGTTGCCGTCCGGCTCGTCGTCATCGATGTAGCCGACAGAGACATCGATATTCGATTCGGCAGGTATCAGCAGAAGCTCCTGCAGATCCGACAGGCGGAGTCTCTTTTTCGCTGCCGGCTTCAGCAGGGCTTTCATCTCATTTTTTTTCACGATCCTCGATTCCTTCGTCGCCACTGAATTCGCATCCTGTTTCAGGACAGCTTTGAGTACGGGGAGCCCTTCCGGAAGGCCGGCGCCGTGGATCGAAGTCGTCAGGGCTATGACAGGGGGTTGGGAACCGTCGATCGAGAGCGGGATTTCGATTGACGCCGAGAGTCCCGCAGCAAATTTTTCATTATCGAGCGTAGCGGGAATCCACCCCTTTTCGCCCGTCAGGAAGAAGTCGAAACTGTTGCAAAAATCAGTTTGCGAAACCTTTTTTTCAGTAAAGGCGAGGCGTATGCGAATTTTCCTGTTGCCCTCACCGAGAAGCAGGTAGTGGGAGGCCACAGCGAAGCCGACAGTCGCAAGGTTCTCTTCTGCTGCGCGATTGCCGAAGGGATGCCATTGGCCGTCCGTGGAGGTGAGCGGTGCGCCCAGTCCGTCGTCGGAATTGACTGCAGGATAAGCATAGAGGAGCTTGTCAGTCTCGCTGATCGAATGATAGACCGCTTTCAGTTCGGCCACTCCTGCGCGGTTCGGCACGAAATCCTCGTTGAGCGCATACTGCACTTTTCTGCCGTTGCCATCCTTTCCCTGGATCGCGGTACCGGCTTTCAGCAGTGCGCTTTCCCTGTTTTTTGCCAGTTCGAACAACAGATGGACATGGTTCGGCTCCGAGGGCTTTTCCTGAAGCTTCAGTACCTGCTTGTAATAGAAGTCGAGGTGTCTCCTGGTCAGCGTGTTCATATTGCTGCGGGAGAACTCGTTCAGTCGGAGAAACGCAAGGAACAGACCGTAATGCGGCAGATGGTCGTCCCTGCCGGCAAGGCTTTTTTCAAGGGCAGCCTTTGCGTCGCCGACAGTTCGTGCATAGGCTTTCAGGAACAGATCGAACTGGGCTGTGAAAAGGTTGTGTGTGGCCGCATGGTTGAACGGGGCTGATCCTGACCCCGTGCCGTAGACGGTTTCATCGGCGACGATGGCCGTCATGAAGGCCGCCCAGTTAGACGAGCCATCGGTTATCCAGTCAGTGGAAAAACCGGAATTGCAGATCGTTTCGAATTTTTCGGGAGCAGCTTCGAAAATGGTGATTCCCGTGTCGGTAGCCGTGACATCGATCAATCCGAGATTTGTTCCGCCGCGGTAACAGGCCACGAGTTTCCTGAAGGCCGGGGCGAGCCTGTTCTGCACGAGGTCCCGGAGCGTGGCTTTGAGGGTGATCTCCTCCTGGAGCTCGTCTTTCAGTCGGTCAAGCTCACGCGCAAGGGTTCCGACATCGCTGAAAATGCAGCCGAGGGCACTCTTGAGATCGCTTCCCAGGGCTGAACCGGGGTTTTTAAGCAGATCGAAAAGCGCCTTGATCCTTATGCGGTAATCATCGACGTTTTCTATGGCCGCACCGGCCAGCCTTACCGACGGATCCTGGCTGAAAAAGCGTTTCCAGTCATCGACTTCGACATTGTTGAGGTCATGGTAACGCACATAGGCCGAATATGTCCTGGCAAAGGCGATGGCATATTCCGGCGTGCGCTCGTCGACGAGCGCGTACGAGGGATCGAGCGCCTCGGGAAAGCGCTGAGCCTGGCTTGTTCCTTCCCGGACGAGCCTGTTTGGATCCGTGCTCTTCTGGCACTCTTTCTCAGTGGCCATACCTCAACTGTTCCCGGGTAATGAATTGACGGTTATCGAAAGGTTGATGTCGGTCCCCTCGAGCCGGTAGAAGGGAAATACCATGTTGAAGCGTGAGTTGGTCGTCTTGACCAGGTAATCGATACTGATGAGGACGACCCCTTCGAGCTCCATGCTTCCGTCGATCGTGATTTTCTCAACCCTGATACGCGGTTCGAAATAGAGCAGGGCCGATTCGATCTTGTCGGCCATGAGGGTTTTGATGCGCGTATCGAGGCTTTCGAAAAGCAGCTCTTCGAGATTGCAGCCGTACCAGGGGAGCATGACCCGTTCGCCCTGCGAGGTGCCGAGCAGTACTTCGAGGCTCGATGCTATGTCCGCCTCCTGATCAAGCATCTGCACTCCGGGAGTGCTTCTGTCGAATGCCGGCGGAAAAGACCATCCGCGTCCAAGAAATGGTAGTTCCATTGTTGCGTTACCAGTGTGTTCGTTCGATGATCATGGTCTCATTATCCCCCGATTATTACGGTCACTGCACCGGGCGGCATGACCACGCCGCCGCCGGCCGTCGGATCGCCGATCCTGGCTGCAGGCATCCCCCCGATGAGTACGGTGGTCGAGCCCATGGCAATGGCGTCGGCGCCGCAGGAGTCACCCAGCCGAGCTGCAGGCATCCCCCCGATGAGCACGGTAGGAGCGCCAGGCGGGATAATGGGCACCGGAGCGCCCTGTGTGGCAGTGCTGACGATCATGTCGCTTACGCGTGCTGCAGGAGGCATGGATTTCCGGTTTTCAGTTGATCTGTACTACTCCGCCGCTGATGACCGTTGCGGCGCTTCCCTTGATGGTCGTATTTGCCCCGGACACCTCCGCTGTTGCTGAACCTGACGCCTTGAAGCCGGTCTGCGCCTTGATTTCGGCATTCATCCCTTCGGCCTTGATATCTCCCGTTGCTTTGAGGATAAGGTCCTTTACGCTTTCGATCGTGATACCTTTGTCGTCGAGAGTGATTTTGTTTCCGTTCTGGTCCTCTATCAGGACGCCCTTCTTGTCATCCGTGAGCGAAAATTTGTTGCCGCCGGGAGTTTCCAGATGGATGATCTTCTTCTCGTCGTCGAAGGTGAGCTTCATCTTCTCACGGCTCACGTACCCCTTGTGGTGGTTGTCGTCCTTGGCCGGTTCCGGAGCGGGATTCGAGCTGCTGTGGCACATGCCGAGCACAACGGGGTGGCGGGGGTCGTCACCGAGGAAACCGACCACCACTTCGTCGCCGATCTCCGGCCTGAAATAGGTTCCGCGCTCCTTGCCGGCGTCGAGCGTGGCAAGGCGTGCCCAGATTCCCTCGTCGGAGGCGCTTACCAGCGGAAGCCTCACCTTGATCCGGTCTTCGCCGTCGGGATCGCTTTCCAGTACCGTCACGACGCCCATCTGGAGGCCGCCGACGCCGGGAAGAAGGCCTGATGCCGGCAGGGTACGGAGGTTATAGGTCTCCATGAAGCGCTCCGTGTTCAGGCCGAACTGTATGTCCGTTTCCCAGTTGCCTCCGCTCACCGTATGACGCACGCCGGAAACGAAAAGCTTGCCTTCGAAGCGTGCGCCGATGCCGCTCACCTCTATCACCTTGCCGGGCAGGACGCCTGCAAATCCCTGACACCTGACCCTGCCTCGCACTTTTGCCAGTCGTTCCTTCAGCAGGCGACCGTCGGCCCATGCCTGGAGTTCAGGCTGGCTGAGGTTCCCTCCATGACTTATCCTGACGGCTTCTCCGCCGAGCACACCGGAAAGATCATCGGTCGAAAGGTTTCCGTTTCCCGTCGTTGACGGTTCGTTGGCGTCGGTCTCCACAAGCTCCTGGTCCGCAGGGCTCCACGAACTGGCCGTAACCCCCGTGCTTTGCCAGCGTGCGTCCATTTCGGCATCCAGTTCGAGCAGGGTAGCCCCATACTTCACCGTCACGGCAGGCGATGCGCCCGTTTCAGGCGGTGCGACCACGATGCTGTCATCCCCGACGATGACCAGGAACCCGTTTGCCTCGGCGCGGCAGACGAGAAAATCCCAGTCGGTCGATTCGTACTGCACCACCTCTTTCAGGTCCGGAGTTGAAGCCTTGACGTCGCATGAGAGGCTGTACGATCCGAGGATCTCCTCAATGATATCGCTGTCCTTCTTGTCCACGAAATAACGGCTTTTGACGCCCCTTGTCATCTTTACGGCTACGCCGCGGCACTCGACTATCATCAGGCTGCTGTTTTTCCTGACCTTGATGCTCTGTTTGACCACCAGTCCCTTGAACACCGATTCGTTGGTTGACCGGTATCCGAACTGGAGCTCTATTTTCTTGCCGGGTATGAAAAGATCCCCGTCGCTGGCATCGAAGGTTCCCTTTGAGGCGTCTCCATCCATCAGGTGCAGCACGGCAGACGGTATGCGGTTCAGTTCGCGCGACACCGACGCCGAGACCAGCTGGAACCGGCCCGGGATTTCAGTGCCTTCGATCAGCACGGCAACCGTGCAGACGTCCGGCGTGGCCGGGGTAGGTATGGTGTTTTCGGGGCTCACGATGGCTTGCTGACTTTATCGATCGGTGGAAACCTGATCTCCATGCCCGGAACGAGCGTCCGGAAATCGCTGAGGCCGTTGACGGCGGCCACGTCCAGGTAATATTTCGGGTTGCCGTAGATCCTGTAGCACATCAACGGCAGGGTGTCTCCTGCCCTGACTTTACGGACATGCGTCAGGTCGGCGGACTGCTTGTCCTCTTTGGCTGCACGCTTCTCCTCCTCGATGCTGCTCTTGAAGGTTACCTTCGCCGTCGCCCGGAGCGGCGTTCCGTCCGGCTTGAACAGCTTGTAGGTCAAGTTGAGCTCGGTGACCCGTCCCTTGAAAATGGAGTTCTGTCCCCAGACCAGTTTGAAGTGCCTCGGTTCATGGGAGTCCCCCTTGTAATCGATCAGGACCTGCCTGAACTTCAGCACATCGTCGGCGATCGAGTCCCTGGGATTGTCGTCGATGATCCCTGTGTTGTCGAACAGGAACTCGAAACTTATCTCCCCGGGCTCGGTATACTCGTATTTCAGCTGCTTGCCGCTGGTGCCGTGTCCCTGTCCGGATTCCGAAAATTTGAGCTTGTAGCTGAGGGAGTAGCTCTCCGGATTTATCAACGCCTCAACGTACTCGTCCGCTTCGGCTTTGCCGCCGCTCTCGGCCTTTTTTGAATCGGAAAAGGCCAGGATCAGCATCTTTTCCAGTTTTCCGTTGTCCGGCATCAGCGTTCAAGTTTGTTTTGCAAGACGTTGAGCACCTGCTCGACGCACTCCGAGACGATCGCCTCCCGGTCAGTATTTGCGCCTCCGGCCGAACCGGCCTTGCCGGAGCCGGTTTCCACACCGGTTTTGCCTGTGCCGGACGGTGCCGGCTCATTGACCGTCACGCGGATATGCAGCTCTTTGATCTCTACCGGCATGCGCTCATCCTTTCTGGATTGTGAAATATCGGTAGCTCAACTCCATCGTTTCGACCACGATCCCGTTTTCGTTCGCATTGAAATCGCTGACAAGCCACTTCTTCGGAATGGCATGGACCACATTCCAGGTCTGCAGCGGCTCGCCGCGTTCGTTCATCAGGTTGACCGTAATGTCTGCCGGCTTGAATATCCGGTTCTGGAAGGCATCGAGAACCCAATTGATGACGCTCGAATCGGTCAGCAGTCCCCGTTTGAGCACAAGATCCGCGTACTTCGTCCTTACGGGCAGCTTGTGCTCAAAACGGTTCTCGCCTCCCTCCTTGAACGATTCAAAGTCGTATTCGACAGACAGGCCGGAGACCGACTGGAACCTGAGGTCGTTCTTGTCCTGGCTGATGTCGAATACCACCCTGAAATAGAACCCCCATGGCGGATAGTAGTCAACCATAATCGCGCCCGGCTTACACCTTCATTAGTTTCAGCCCTTCATGGGCGAGCTCGATGCTCTCGATCGCGATCTCGTTTGCATCCGATTTGAAGTCGGGGGCAGTGATCTTGACAGGGAAGCATCTCACAGCAGTCCATGCCGCGACAGGGGCGTGCTTCTCGTTGAGCAGACGGATGGTCACATCACGCCTTTTTTCGACGCGTTCGTTGGCGACGTCCTCCATCCACGTATTGAAGTCGAAATCGTTTTCGAACTTCCCGCGCTTGAGGGTGATGTTGTTGTTCTTGACCATTCCCGGCATGCTGATCTTGTTGAAATCCTTGCTGTCGCTGTGACGGTACTCGATCTTCTCGCGCTCCATCACAAGGCCGGTGACTTCGGTGAAGCTGATTTTTGCGCCTCCCCAGTCAACCTGAAAATGGAACCGCGGTATTGGATATTCCTGTGCCATGGTGTATGTGACGTTTATGAATTGAAAAAAACACGTACGGATTTTACCTCTCTCATTCCATTACTGTTACGATTCGACCATCTTGTGCGAGAATTTCAGGATGATGAACTCTGCCGGCCTTACGGCAGCCATGCCTATTTCGATGATCATCCGTCCTTCGAGGATATCGAGCGGGGTCATCGTTTTCCCGAGGCCTACCGATACATAGAAGGCGTGTTCCGGCTTGATTCCCTGCAGTGCGCCCTGCCGCCACAGCACGGTCAGGAAGTTCTCGATCATCGCCTGGATACGCACCCACGTATTGGCGTCGTTCGGCTCGAACACGAACTGTTCAGTAGCTTTCTTGACCGACTCCTCCACGAAATTGAAGAGCCGACGGACACTGACATACCGCCATTCGTTGTCGTTTCCGGCCAGCGTGCGGGCACCCCATACGAGCACTCCCTTTCCGGCGAAGCTGCGTATGATGTTGATCGATTTGCCTGCATTGACATCGACGTTATATTCGGCCTGCTGTTCCTGCGAGATCTTTTCGGCAGGACTGATAACGGAATTCAGGCTGACATTGGCGGGCGCTTTCCACACTCCACGGTCACGGTCGACCGATGCATAGACGCCGGCAATCGCACCGCTCGGCGGAAGCAGGTTGAGCGATTCGATCGCTTTGGCCACGATGCTTTTATAGGCGCCGAACCCGTTGAGCAGGGCGTCGTTGAACTTCTTTTCATACTCGGCTGCCGAACTTTCCGCAAAACGGTACAGGGCTATGATGGCGCTGCCGGCCTGCATTGCAGCGTTTCTGGCGATATCCGCTTTACCCTTTTCAGTGATTCCCGGCGCGGTATATTTTGCGGTGAGATCCGTTGTCGGAACGGCCAGGAAGGCCGCGGCGTCAGCGTATCCAAGCAGCGCGATCGCCTTTGCAAGATCCGTTGTCGCTGTGGCAGGGTTGTCGGCGAAGAGCTTGATATTGCCGTTCGCGACAACTTTGAGATAGTTATAGTGCGCCGCAAGCACGTCGAAAACCTTTGTCTTCAGGCCGGAGTTTTTGATGTACTGGTCGACGTCCGCCTTCAGAAGGAAGTCCTTCGTCTGGTTCGATGCGGGATCCGGCACGGTCAGTACGATTGCCGGCAAGGCATCGACCATCTTTTTTACGTTGGAAACGACTTTCGCAAGCAGGTTGTAGATTCCCTGCAATTCGTCCTGGAGATCGACGAGCGTCGTGCCTGTGCTTGCGTTGTAGAGGTCGGATTGCTTTTTCAGTTCGTCAACCCAGGTTTTGCCTGCTCCGGCTCCGGTCGTTTCATCGGTGTTCAACGAATCGACGGCGCCCTGTGCCTTGGTGACATCGAACAGCAGTTGCTGGATCGACGTATCGTTCGTCAGGGTTTGAGCAGGAATGATATCCCCGGAGTGGTCGGTCCGCCTCAGTGTCAGGTCGCGGTAATAGAAATATCGGGGGAGGCTCGTGTTGATCCATGGGCCGTATGCGGCGCCATATTTCAGGTTGTTGATCCCGATATTGTCGCGAAGCTTCTGGACGTCTGAACCGAAACCGTCCACTTTTTTAGTGTCGCACAGCGTCACCCTGTCCTTGAGCTTGTTGCACTGCGTGAGCGCGGCGATCTGCACGTCATGCAATTCATTGTTCGGCAACTTCACTGCATCAGGGAAAACGAGCATAGTCGGCTCGTCCTCGTTTTCGAGAGCGGCCAGACCGTCGAGGAAGTCCTGTTTTTCGACGGTGTCATCGTAGTTTCCGACAGAAACGATATAACTGTTGCCGCCGCCGTTCGAATAGAACATCCTCAGGCTGTCGTAAAGCAATCCGCCTTTGTTGTCCGTTTTTACCGCTCCGATATAGTTGTTGTCCGAGTCGAGGTATACCTCCATTTTCTGTGGCGAACCGCCTCCGAAAATCTCCTCGTACTCGGCAATCGATTCGATGCGGACAGGTTTTGTCTTGAGCGATTCGCCTTTTCGGAGCGCTTTCTGAGTGTAGCCGACAAAAGCGGGGATTGCCGTTTCTACAGCTGCGATCGAAGGTGGAAACTTCGGGATCTCTTCGATATAGACGCCCGGGGTCTTATACATTGTCATGGTTTATCCCGTTTAGGTTGAGGAAAGGTTATACAAAGATCTCGGAAACAAGCCGGGTGATGTTGTTTTTGTCGTCCTTTTCAGCCTTGACAACTCCTGCGGAAGGCTTCTGGCCCGTGCCGGATGCGTTCCCGAAACAGGTGAGCGGCAATGGCTCTGCGGACAAAGTCACTTTTCGGTTCCTGTCGATGCGCTTCCACCAGGTATGGCGGTTTTTAAACCGCAGATGGAACATCGGGGGAGTCGGCTTTGCCTGTCCGTTGCCATCCGTGAAACTGAAGTCTTCGTCGCTGTTGCGTATCGCGAAAAGGCGGACAAGCGCGAACACATCGTCAGGGATTTCGCCGGTCAGGATTATACCGCGGTCAGGAGCTCCGGTGACGCCTGCCGGCGCCACGATAACCGGTACATCCCCCTGGTTGGCAAACACCGGCAGCGTGGTTTTATCGTTACCCAGCTTCTGCATGCCCGGCAGTCCCGAGCCGGTAGGATCGGCGGTCAGCTGGTACAACGCCCCACTCTTGTCGATGAGCGATTCCGCCTTGTCGGCAGGATTGAGTACGGCAATCTCCCTTGATAAAAAGAGTGTCTTACTCGCTCCGACTCCTCTTTCAGCCCCTGTCAGATTTGAATAGATCGGTACGTTTTCCTTGAACCTGAACCTCTCGTTATCCGGCTCTGACCAGAACTCCCGGACCGGTTGCGGGCGAAGCGTCATCGCCGTGTAATTGAAAAAATCGGCGTTTCGTACCTTGAGAATGAATTCGAATACGGTGTCAGGCGGCAGGCTTGCGTCTGCCGGGATGGCTGCAATAACACCTGCCGGCGTGTTTCTGAGGATGCCTCCATGCACCTTCAGCGCTTTGCTTGTTGACTCGGACGGAGCTATGGAAAGAAACGTGCCGACGTCGTAAGCCCGGAATAACTGATCCTTTCTTTCGCCAGGAATCCTGTCGAACACCGTCTTACCGTCGTCCAGCCAGTAGTGGTGGAGCAGCCGGACTTCGAAAAGTTTTTTATATCCGCTGATAATCCGCTCTGCCATGTTATTTCAGGGGTAGATTTTTATGGCTGAAATCGGTGACTATTTCAGTAATAAGGCTGCTTTCGTGCTGCACCGACCTGAATTTCAGATCGAGCATACGCATCCAGTAGATCGCGAACGGGTACTGTTTTCCTCCGAGCGTGCCCCAGATGTGGTTGACCTCCTCCATCGAAGGGGAGTAGAGATCGAAAATCAGTTTGAAAGACTCAAGACAGTCTATGGTATTCTTCGGGGCGCTTTTCGTTATCGATCCCGGCAGGACGTTGTCCTGGGTGAAAACATTCTTGAACTGGAAAAACCGTAGTACCCTCGAAAGCAGAAGCAGGCCGTCAGCGTAAACTTCATGGGGCGCTATGGCCAGGATCTGGAAATTCAGGAAGACGGGCGGGTTTTCGTAAAGCGCCTTGAGCGTGACCTCATCCCGTATGTAGTTCGGCTGGTTTTTCAGTGTTTTTTCCTCTTTGATGTTGATCACGGAAAAAACCACTGAATCTCTCGACAGTCCGCCTTTGCCTGCATCGAACCCATCCGACGGATTCCCCAGTTGAGCCTTTCCGGAACCCCCTCCATAGATATCGTTGAGGTGGGCGTTCAGCTCATTGACGATGATGGTCAAAGCATGAGAAATCATAAGTCGTGTTCTGATTAACGATATGATGAATCGACGCCCGTTGAAGAACATGAATCTGGAAACACGAACGATGGACCTGGCTATCCATCGGAATCGGCCTGAAGTGTTATAATCGAATCAAAAAAAACCCGTTTTTTTGAAGCTCGCTGAATCGGGAAATCAACCTGCTTTATGCTGTAAATGAAGAGTGCTTATTTATACATAGAAGTAAATAAGCATTAATACTGACTGCATCAAAATACAAAAATACGCTCGTACAGGCGGTTTGTATATGCCCGGAGTATCAGGCGCGTACTCGATCTATGATCCGTATAGTGAATTCGGGATTAAAGTTATTTTGTTCAGATTTCATGTGAAGGCTCGCGTTGAAAAGAGATGGCGTAGCGTTTTTCGACGTGAGTTTTCCCTGTCGGAAAATACGCATGAAAACATGCTGATAAACGAAGGGCGGGGCAGGGGAAAACCCTGTTCAGACTGAAAGCCGGGGGAAAGTTACAATTCCATGGCTGTTCCAGCCTGAACAGGGTTATTGTTGAGCGGAAACGTCTGTAGAGAAGGCTCCGTCATCGTCGAGCTCAGGATAGGGCTTGCCCTGTTCTCGCAGGACAGCGCTCAGCCGGGGATAGGTGTATTCGAAGAGCAACTGCCGGAACTCATCATCAGGGATATGCCTTGATCGGTAAAGGCCGGCGGCTTCCCTCTGTCGCTGGGCTTCAAACAGGACGATGGCCGCAGCGACAGATACGTTCAGTGACTCGACTATGCCGAACATCGGAATGTAAATGCACCTGTCGGCCAGTCTCAGGGCATCTTCCGACGGTCCGTTCAACTCTTCTCCGACGATAATCGCCGTCGGTTTCGTGTAATCGATCGTCCTGAAATCGACCGCATCAGGCCGGTAGGTGGCGACAAGTATCTGCATGCCCTGTTGCCTCAGGTCGTTGCAGATCGGTACGACGGAATCCCCGAGGCTTACCTTGATCCATTTGCTGGCGCCTGCTGCGGTGTTCTGTCTGGTACGGATGTACGAACGGAAGGAGACTGCATGCATCTGGTGGATGCCTACGGCGTCACAGCTCCTGATGATGGCTGCGAGGTTGTGCGCCTTGTTCACGTTCTCCATGACCAGGGTCAGGTCGGTCTGCCGCTGTTCGAGCAGTCGTCGTATTTTGTGGAATCGTTCCGGCGCGATCAATGTGGGAGGGTTAGATTGAACGTAACTGATTGTGAATACAAGACAAGAAAGCTTTTTTTTACAAAATGTTCAATCGGGGCTGTTTCTTCCTTACTTTTCCCAAAGTGGCGAGTATCCCGTTGGAGATGGGTTGCCTGCCGGGTAATTTTTTAAATGTTGCCTTCGGGTTTAAATTTCTGCATATAGAATCGGCAGGGAAACGCAGCTTTGTCAGGTATGCTTTGTGATACCCCGATGTTGTCCTGGCTGACGGATACTGAACCCTCAACCCTTAAATTTTGTTAAAGTTTGTAAGTAAGTCTTTCCGGACAGGGATCGTTCCTGCTGGAGGAACGTGATTGTAACAATGCGTCTGCATCAGAAAAAACATCCACATCTCGAACGGCTGCTGACTACGGCCAAAGCCATTTCGCTCGACAGTTCTTCAAGGGTGCTGATCCTCAGCGATCTGCATATGGGCAACGGCGGCCGGCGCGACGAGTTCAGGCGAAATTCAGAGATAGTACAGTCGATGCTGCAGGAGTACTACCTTCCCGAGAAGTACAGCCTGGTGCTGAACGGCGACGTGGAGGAGCTGTTCAAGTTTTCAGTCGAAAGCATCGCCGAGCGCTGGGGCGGCATCTACGATCTGTTCCTCGAGTTCGAAAAGAACGGTTTTTTCTGGAAGACCTACGGGAATCATGACTCTGACCTCTTCGAGGAACGCAACTACAAGCTTTCAGGATATCTTCTCGAGTCGATCAAGTTCATGTACGGCGAAGAGATGCTGCTGCTTTTCCATGGCCATCAGGCATCGATCCTGCTCTGGGAAACCTATCCCATCGTCAGCCGTGCGGTCGTACTGTTCCTGCGCTACATCGCCAAGCCGATGGGCATCAGGAATTTTTCCTCCGCCTATAACAGCCGCCGCCGTTTCGCCATCGAAAAATCGATCTACGATTTCTCGAACCAGGCTAAAATAGTCTCCATCATCGGCCACACCCACCGTCCGCTGTTCGAATCCCTTTCGAAAGTCGATCACCTCAACTACCGGATCGAGGAGCTGTGCCGGGCCTATCCGTCTGCATCTCCGGAAGAGCGCATAGCCATCCAGGAGCAGATTGACGACCTGAAGACCATGCTTGACGCCTGTTTCACCGAAGGGAAAAAAATCGGTCTCCGCAGCGGCCGTTACAACAACATCGTCATTCCCAGCGTTTTCAATTCAGGGTGCGCCATCGGCAAACGGGGTGTTACCGCGCTGGAGATCGACGGCGACAGGATACGTCTCGTCTACTGGTTCAAGGGCAAGCAGGGCCGCAGATTCGTCAGCGACCGGAACAGCGAACCGGAACAGCTCGGCAGCACAGGCTTCTACCGCATTGTCCTGAACGAGGACCATCTCGATTACGTTTTTTCCCGCATTCGCCTGCTGGCCTGAGCACAGTCAGTCCTATCCTCCATATTCCGTTCCGGAAGAGTTAACCTGAAGTTTACAAATCAGTAAGCAGGATTGTCCTACTTTGTGTCTGTGTTGTTTCGATCGATCTGTCAGCCGTTCATGACGGTTTTCGTGATCCTGCCTGTCGACGTTTTCTGAGGCTTGATCGATATTTCTGCAGACTGATGAACTCATGGTTAATCGATGCATCAAAACATACTGAGGCGATATTCAAATCTTGAACGCCTGCTGGACACGGCAGGTCAGGTGCCTATAGATCATTCGTCACGGGTGGTTGTGTTCAGCGATCTGCATATGGGGGACGGAAGCAGGAAGGACGAGTTCCTGCACAACTCCAGGCTGCTTGAGACGGTGCTCGACAGGCATTATCTCATGAATCGCTTCAGCCTGGTGCTCAACGGCGATATCGAGGAGCTGATGAAGTTCAGCATCGGGAGTATCGCCGGGCAGTGGAGCAGGTTTTATGACCTGTTTCTCCGTTTCAGGGAAAACGGTTTTTTCTGGAAGATATACGGGAATCATGATCTGGGCCTTCTTGACGAAAAGGAGTACAGACTTGCGCCGTGTCTCGTCGAGTCGCTTGCGTTCCGATACGGTTCCAACACGATTCTCCTGTTTCATGGCCATCAGGCATCGGCGTTCCTTAACGAGTCATGTTCGTTTGCCTGCCGTTCACTTTTCTACCTGCTGCGTTACATCGCCAAGCCTGCAGGCATACGCAACTATTCGGTATCGTACAAAAACCGAAAACGGTATGCAATCGAACAGACGGTCTACGACTTTTCGAACCGGGCCGGAATCATCTCGATCATAGGCCATACCCATCGTCCGCTGTTCGAATCGCTGTCGAAAGTCGATTACCTCAACTACCGTATCGAAGATCTGTGCCGCGCTTATTCTTCAGCTGGCAGCGAACGACAGAAAAACATCGAGGATGAGATCGGTCGAATGAAAGAGGAGCTTGATGAGTGTTACCGCAAAGGGTTCAGGAAAAGCCTCAGGAGCGGCCGATATGGCAACATAACCATTCCGAGCATCTTCAACTCAGGCTGTGCAATCGGCAAGCGCGGAGTAACGGCTGTTGAAATCGAGGATGGCATGATCAGGCTTGTCTACTGGCACAACGGCAAATTGGAAGGAGGGGTTACGGGCAAAGAAAACTGTTCGGAGGAACTTGGCAAGAGCGGGTTTTTCAGGGTCGTGCTTAACGAAGATCGCCTTGATTATGTGTTCTCAAGAATCAGGTTGCTTTCGCCAAATCAGGTTGAAGCCCGCACTCATGAGGCAGGACAACTGAATGCTTCTCCATCGTTCATTTAACCATATCGTTTCATGAATGTCACATATGCACAACACTCGTCTGCTATTCTTGCGTAGTCGTAAGTGAATTATGAATGCTGAGTGCTGAGGGATGAATGATGAATGGTGGGGGGGAAGGGTTGAGATTAGTGTTTGAAAGATCATTACGGATATTCCTGCTTTTCCTACCCCTGTGCAATGCAGGCCGGACATCTTAACCGCTCCACCCCCGGCGGGCATGATTCCAGGGCAGGGATATCCGTTTATTATCGGTGTGCTCTGATCATTCCGGTCAGGCGCTTTCTGATGAGAACGTGTGCAAGCGTGAGGTCGGCACAGGCCTATGGTCGGGAGATGCTTGTTTTAAGCTCCTTCCAGAGCTCTTTGTAAGCCTTCGCAGCAGCGGAGTCAGGGCGGACGGCATTGAGTGGGGCGCGATACAGGCCCATTTTTTCTACTTCGGAATTGTACGGGATTGCGCTTGCAAGGACTCCCGGCATGGTGCTGAACTGATCGACGATATCCCTGTGCATGGTTTTTCTTCTTTCCTCCATTGAGAAAAAAGCACGGATTTTCGAAGTGTCGAGTCCGTTGTCATCAAAAAAGGTCCTCAACTGATCGAATGTCCTTATCGAGAGCGTTGTGGGGATAACAGGCACCAGGATGATGTCCGATGCAGCAAATACGCTTTCTGAAAGGAGCGTCAGGTTCGGAGGGCAGTCGAAAAACAGATATTCGTACTCTTCACTGAGGTCTGAAAGGTTTTTTCTGAGCTTTTTCTTCGGATTCTTTTCTTCCGACAGTTCGATATCGAGATTTCTATAGGTGATATCGGAAGGAAGAAGGTCAAGATGCTCGAAATCAGTGGCCTTGATATGCCTGTAGATTTTTTTGCTGCCTTTCAGGAATTTGTCACTGTTAAATTTTTCCGATGCAGATATTCTGAAGTAGAATGAACTTGCACCCTGAGGATCGAGATCGCAGATCAGTGTCGGTATGTTTTCAAGGGATGCCAGATACGATAGATTGACCGCAGCGGCCGTTTTACCTACACCGCCTTTAATGCTGTAAAGCGCTATGGTTTTCATGTTACTGCAGGCTGTTAACGAGTTCGTCAAAGAGTGATCCGGTTTCTTCGTTATCGAATCCGGTGAAGGTTTCCCGGAAATTCTCCCTTGCCTTTTCCTGTTCCCTGTAAAGTGATGTGATGAGACCGCCGATGGCTGCCGCCTCATCTGTCTTGCCTTCGCCGAGCCTCAGTGATTCGATACGGTTATGCAGGAACCTCAGCTGGACTGTAAGGTCGACGAAGGTTCCAAGGTTCTCCTGAAGCTCCTTCAGGTGTCTGACCAGGCGGCCGACAGTTTTCTGATGGAACAGGGACGAGAAGAATTCGAGAAGGTATCTGAGCTTCTTGCAATCTATCCTCAGTGCGTGAAGCTCGTCGTCGTTGGCTTCAGCTCCTATTCTTCGGCCATGCACGATCACTTTTTTCCATGCCTTCCTGATGGAATTTACCGCTACCACCCTGGTCGACAGGGCTGATTTCGGCGCCAACTCCTGGTTGGGAAGCTCATCCTGTCTGACGAAGTTATTCCAGGATTCCATGAACCCAATATATTCCTGACTCGACAGATAACGGCAGAATTGCCTGAGCTTCAATCGCCTTGCAGCCTCGATGTCACTGAAAAAGGGAGTGAGCGACGATCGGAGTGTCGGCGGCAGAAGCTCTGAGTACTCTGCTTTACGCATAAGATACACATCACAGTCACGCAGTTCATTTGAGCGCTTACCCAGTTCACGCAACCCGGTCAGGAACCATGCTGTCAAGTGGGGGTCGAATACACCGTTAAGCAAACGGAGTATCGACCTTGTGCGACGCACGGCGACGCGGTAGTCATGAAGAAACTCTGAATCGGTATCATTGCGTATGCCGGGTTCGTTCACCCGCATGATCGAATTGGTGAACTGCAGGAGGCGTCTGACGTTTTCATGGATGGTTGCCTCCTGATCGAGTTGCATATAGAGTTTTGAGGAGTAGCTCCTTGATGTAGGACCGGCCTCTTCCATGATAAGCAGGAATCTCTCTCTGACGCCTGTGATACGATAAGCATCGACCTCTTCAGGCAGTGCCTTGAGGATTTTTGCCAGCTCCCTGTGATAACCCTTGAGCGGTGTGATCGCATAGAATCTTGCGAATGATTCCTGCGTTTTACTGTCGATAACCTGCATTGATTCTGAACTCAGGGTAGCGACGGTTTTTTTGTTTTCGTCCAGCACTCTCCATGTTACAACAAACACATCGATAGAGCAAGTGCGGATGAAAGCCCTGATGTTGCTGCATTGAATGAGCATTTTTCTTGCCTTGCAGTCCGGAAGAACAGCAGGGAAAAAAGATGCGGGGGTGCCTTGAAAACGGGTTTCTGCCTGGACGATTCCGGTATCCAGATCTATCAGGCAGATGTTGCCTTTTCTTCGGAGGACGATGAGCCCCTTGTGGAAAGCCTGCTCCTCGAAAGTATCATAGAATACCTGACGCTCCCTGCTCGACGAGATTTGTTTCAGGCTCCATCCAGACGGTAATGAGTTTCCGTCCGGATGTTCGTGCGAGGAGTTCTCGCCGACTTTGAAATAGAGCGTTTCAGGGAGGCTACTCATCAGCTTGCAGTTTGAGCAGGTGGAATTGAATTATACCGATCATTCATACCCTAACAGCAGTAGCGACTGGTAGCTTCATGTAAAAGCTTGAGGCAGCTTCTTCCAATCTGTTCGTGGTTCGTTAGTTTCCTGCCTGTTTCGCATGGCATGATCGGGTTGCCGTCGCAATTGAACTTGCCGGTAACTTTTTTCGGAGATCGTTTCAGTGTCGTGATCCGGTTGCTGGAACAGTCGAAATCGCCATATACTTCAACAGGGCCATGTTTAAGGTTCTCCAGGCGGTTACCTGCACAGAAGAAATGGCCGTGGACAAAATCAGGGCAACCGTCAAGAGATGAAAGCATGTTGTTTGAGCAATCGAAATCGTGTCGGACTTCATCAGGTGTGTTCTCAAGTGAAAGCAGCTGATTGTCAGAGCAGTTGAACGATCCGGTTTCCAGGGGTGAGCCGGAGAGTGATCCAAGCAGGTTGTTTGAGCAGTTGAACAAACCTTTCACTTTTTTCGGGGCCCCCTTGAGGGATACCAGCTTGTTCCCTGAACAGTCAAAAGAGCCTTTTACCTTTTTGGGTGCGCCCTTGAGGCAGGTCAGCCTGTTGTCTGAGCAAACAAAATCGCCGTCAACTTTATTTGGTCCGCCTTCAAGTGAAACGAGGATATTGCCGGAGCAGTCGAAACTGCCGGTTAGTTTGGGTGCACCGTCGAGGGTTGTCAGTCGATTACCCGAACAGTTGAAGTTTCCCTCTACGATTTCAGGGCAGCCTTCGAGCGAGGTCAGTCCCAGATTGGAGCAGTCGATATCTCCTGTTCCGTCAAGAGTTCCAAACACATCTCTGAAAGTACGTATCATCATTGCCTTTTATTGTTATTCATTGTTTCAACAGCCGGTTCTGTGTCGTTATTGAGGAACTTCGGCCTGAAAAGCGGGAGGGGATTCATTCTGTAAACATTTCACCACTATAAAAATAGGTGATAAACGTTTCATTATCAGTTTCGTCGTACATTGTTCACAGAATCTTGACACAGACGTTTCAGCGACAAGGCATGATCTTTGCAGATTTGTGACGTATAGTGCGAAGGCTGACGGTTCTTCTGTGGCAGACTTCCAGTTGTACTCGAATACCATGCTTACAGGTTTTTGAAACCCACCATTTTTTCCTTCTTAGCACGGTTTTTCATGAATCGTTCCTGACTGTTCACTTTCACGGTGCAAGTGCTGCTGACTTGCGAACAGCCGCCATCTGCTTCGATCTGCCAGGACTTGACGTTGTCGCTCAGCTGCAGATCAAGATCTGCCTTGACCCTGCGCACAAGCAACCTGTCGAAGACAGGGAAAAGCGTTTCCACCCGATCGTCAAGGTTTCTCGGCATGATGTCGGCGCTGCCGAGATAAAGTTCGGGGTTGCCACCGTTTGCAAAATAGTAGGCTCTGCTGTGTTCGAGAAAGCGACCTATGATGCTGATGACCTTGATGTTTTCGCTTATTCCGGGTATTCCGGGTTTGAGGCAGCAGATGCCCCGTACGATAAGGTCTATCCTGACTCCTGCGCACGAAGCATGGTAAAGCGCCTTGATCGTTTCGGGATCGACAAGGGCATTCATCTTTAATATGATCCGGCTGCAGTTGCCCTTGATGTGCAAATCGACTTCCCGGTCGATCATTTCGATTATGCGCTTCCTTGTGTTGATCGGTGAAACCAGAAGGTGGCTGTAACCGGTGAACTTTGAGTAACCGGTCAATGCATTGAATAGTTCTGAAACCTCATCGGCGAGATTTTCGTCGTCGGTAAAAATGCTGTAATCGGTATAGAGCTTACCTGTCGCAGGGTTATAGTTTCCCGTACCGAGATGCAGATACCGTTTCAGTCGCTGCTGTTCACGGCGGACGATCAGGGTAAGCTTTGCGTGAGTTTTGAGTCCGGGCAGGCCATAGATCACATGAGCTCCGACATCCTCGAGCGCCCGGGCCCAGATGATATTGTTCTCTTCGTCGAATCGTGCCTTGAGTTCGACCAGTACAGCAACCTGTTTTCCGAGTTCCGCTGCTTTCATCAGAGCCTTGACGATAGGAGAGTTGCCTCCGACCCTGTAGAGTGTCTGCTTGATCGAAAGCACATCGGGATCAGAAGCAGCCTTGTTGATGAAGTCGACGACCGGCTGGAAGGAGTCGTAGGGGTGGTAAAGAAGCTGATCCTTTAAACGTATGGCTGTGAAAATATCAGCGGAGCGCGCTTCCTTGAAGGCATTAAAAGGAATGAACGGCTCGTCCTTCAGCTCAGGGCGTTCGATTCTTAATAGCTCCATAAGGCAGCCGAGACCCAGGGTTCCGTCGATCTCGTAAACGTTTCGTTCTTCGAGTTCGAGGTTTTTCATCAACAGGTTTTTTACAAAAGGCGGCATATGGGGGCTGATGTCGAGCCTTACGACATTACCGTATCGTCTCGACCGTACCCCTTTCTCGATTGTTTTAAGCAGATCTCCAGCCTCGTCTTCCTCTATTTCGATATCTGCATCCCGGATAATCCTGAACTGGTGGGACTGGACTATTTTCATTTTCGGGAACAACCGGCTGAGGTTGTTTTCGATAAGATCTTCAATCCATAGAAATCGTATCACAGGGACATTGTTATTCAAGCCATCGATATCATTCAGCTTCAGAAGACGCGGCAAAATGTCCGGAACCTTGACGCGGGCAAATTTCAGTGTCCCATTTTCCCGATCTTCCATCTCTATGGCAAGATTCAGTGAAAGGTTCGACAGGAATGGAAACGGGTGGCCGGTGTCAAATGCCAGCGGAGTGAGTACAGGAAAGATTTCTTTGCGGAAATAGCCGTCCAAAGCCTCCCGGCGTTTTTCCGATAGACTGGAATAACCGACAAACTCGATGCCGTCGTTTTTGAGCGCAGGAAGGATGTCGTCATAGAGGCAGTCATATCTCTGTTTCAATTGCGTCAGGACCACCGACCTTATCTGTTCGAGCTGCTCGGCAGGCGTAAAACCGTCGACGGTTCGTCTCTGTATGCCGGCTTCAACCTGGTTTTCGATGCCGGCTACCCGGATCATGAAAAATTCATCGAGGTTGGAACTGAAAATGGAAATGAATTTAGCTCTTTCGAGAATCGGATGGAGTCCTGGACGGATCGCTTCTTCGAGAACTCTCTGGTTGAAGTGCAGCCAGCTCAACTCCCTGTTGATGTACAGCGACGGATCCGATAAATCCGGCAAATGCCCGTTGCTGTTCAAATTAAGGGCGGCTGGAACGACGTTCGATTGAAGGGGCTCCTGATTTGTTGGCTGCATGAGGGAAGAGGGATACTGAATATTGATCACTTTGTTCGTCAGTAATGGCCGTATCGATGAAAATCTCATGGAGAACACTCCTTTGATGCAAAGCATGCGATCAAATGGAATACAAGGGAAAGACGAAGAAATTCGCCTTGACTGGTATCGATGAATCCCATGCGAATCGGCAGTCAAGTGCAGGGGACCGGAACGTCTCCATTAATGAAGAACTTAGTCAATCTGGCGAGGTCGGGGTGTTACGGGCGTGTAAAATCTTGCCGTTGAGGTTTGGATGGGGGGATGAATGGAGGCTGTCTCAAAAGCCAGGATGATGCCGGTTCATTGCATTGCCGGGAGCGCCAAGCTCCAGCTTGGCATTATCATGGATAATCAAAAAGACTCCGCATCAACGCTGCCAGACATCATTATTACCCTTTCTTTGTATAATCTGGAGCTCGCTTATGAATTGCCGAGCTGGAGCTCGGCGTTCCCAGGGTTTTGGCGTTCCTGATTTTTCTTTTGAGACAGCCTCTTTCATCAGGACTCGGAAAGTTCGAGCAGGGCGATTATCTCGTCCGGCGACGAGACGAGCCTGGCAGCACCTGCAGCCATGAGCTCCTGTTCCGGCCTGAACCCCCAGAGAACTCCGAGCGGAAACATACCCGAGGCCGTCGCGGTCTTCATGTCTATGCCGCTGTCGCCTACGTAGAGGATCGCCCCAGGCTCAACGCCGAGCATTTCTGCCAAAAGCAGGGCGCCCTGGGGGTCAGGTTTGTGCGCGATCCCTTCGTGATGGCCCATTACGACATCGAATTTCCATGACGAAAGAAGCTCGTCGGCGCACAGCCGGGTGAACCTGTCCGGCTTGTTGGAGAGGATCGCTTTCTTCAGGCCCATCCTGTCAATGGAGTCAAGCAGCCGGCCTATACCATCATATGGACGGGAATAGTCTTTCCAGTGGATTGAATAAGCGGCCTGCATCTCCTTCATGAGCGGCTCGACCACTGCGTCGTCGCGGTACTCTTCAGGTAGCGATTTCTGGACGAGGGCTTTCATGCCGAAGCCTACAAGCAGGCGGCACTGGTCGAGTGTATGGGTCGGATAACCATGCTTTTCAAGGACAGAGTTAAGGCTGACGGCAAGATCTTCGAGGGTGTCGAGAAGGGTGCCGTCCAGATCGAATACTACAGCCTTGAACGGGCCGGGGGGGTTATGGTTCACAGGGGTCATGGTTTTAGTTTGACGGCGGTAACGAGGAACACCGGATACGAGGCTATTCTGCCTGCCCGGTTCTTTTTTTCAATGATGTGAGCGGTTATGAACCCGACATTCATGAAGCCGGCAGCTTCGAGTATTTCCTTCAGGCTTTTCCTGTCGAATCCGTGATGGACCGTCCCGGTTTCGTCATCATGGAACAACCCGTCCTCTGCATCGAGGTCGGCGATTGCCAGGGTTCCTCCTGGTGCCATGTATCCGTTCAGTTGCTGAAGGAACTTCGCAGTGTCGGGAATATGGTGCAGAGTCATGCTGCTGCAGACGAAATCGAACGAATCGCCCATTTCCTCCAGCGCCTCAGCCTGGTTCAGGTCGAAGAAAAGCGGCTTGACATTGGCAATTGCTTCGGCTGCGATCTTTTCATTCAGGACCTTAAGCATTTCCCTGGAGCTGTCGACAGCAGTCAGCAATGAGCAGTGCCGGGCTATGCGGGTGGTCACCAGGCCAGTGCCGCAGCCGAATTCGAGGGCGTTTTTCGGACTTTCCACAGGCAGATGGGCAATAATGGCCCTGGCGACGGCGTCAGCCAGCGCCGCGCGGAGTGCGTTCGCATCCCACTCGGCAGCTTTCCTGTCGAAGCGTTGAGTATCGCTTCTGGAGTTATCGGTCATCCGGTCAGGTGATTGATGAAAAAAACTTAAAAGATCACAAACATAATGTTTTTCGATATACGGTTCATGTGTGAGTGTAAAAAAAAGAGGATCAATAGTTCGAAAGGATGGCTCTTGACCGTGGTAAAAAGTGGTAAGCCGGAAGTTGCAGAATCGTTGCAGCAGCTCAACGGATGGCCAACAATTACCGGTTAAATTTTTTAACAGATCATGAAAATCGAGAGTTGTTATCCATCACCTGTCCCATTCAGGCACCATGAACCGATTTATCGATCTGTTGTGCAGGCCGTTACCATTCATTTCTGATGGCAAAGCAATGCTGCTCAGGCTGCTCATGCTGCCCAATCTTTTTCTTGCCCGGACCGAAGGGGCAGAAAATCTTGAAGCCTCGGCCTCAGTACCGTGCATTTATGCCTTTAACCACAACAACGCGATAGAATCCCTGCTTGTACCGGTTCTGCTCATCTATCTCCTTGGCGGAAAGAGGGTGAGTTTTGTCATCGACTGGATGTTCGGTCGCCTGCCCCTGATCGGATGGATCATGAACCAGATTGATCCTGTCTATGTCTATCACAAGCGCTCGAACTTGCCGTTTCTCGAACGATCGCGTCCCAAAGATCAGATGCATAACGGCCTGAAACAATGCCTCGACAGGCTGGCATCCGGCGCAAGCATCGGCATTTTCCCTGAAGGTACACGAAACGGCGATCCACATTGTCTGCTGAAGGCGAAGCCGGGAATCGGGTATATACAGCTTGATTCAGGGGTACCTGTCCTGCCGATTGGTATCGAGTTTCCGGCTGCCCATAAACGAAAGAGGGTTCCTGTTATCGGTCGGATGGTGCTGCGGTTCGGTCATCCGATGCAATTCACGGAGTTGTCGACATCATATCGCGAACTTTCCGCCAATGGCAGCAGGATCGAAGCCCGACGCCTCGCAGTGAAGGTTACTGACGAGGTGATGTACGCCATATCAGAACTTTGCGGCAAATCATATAAGAATCCTTGTGGATGATTTATTCAAAACAACCAATCAATGGGGGCCATATGTCTGACATAAGCGTTTCGAAAGTACTCTACTCTCAGGACAAGTCAGATGCCTTCAGTGTGATCGAGGAGGTATACGTAAAAGAGAAAAAGTGGATTGATGCCGTACACGAACAGATACCGGAAAATCCTGCATTGAATCTTGAATATTCATGGTTCATCGCACGGGTAGGCAATAAGCCTGCGGGTGTGATGCGGTTGCGATATGACCCGTCTTTCGAACTTCCTGAGCCCTGCCATTTCAATCCCGCTGCAGGCATCGATCTCGCAGAGATAAAAGCTTCCGGTCGTTACGTCGAAATCGGACGATTCATGATAAGACCTGAATTTCGCAACCAATATCTGGTAGCCCTGCGACTTATGCGTGCAGCAACAATTGAGGTGATAGAACGTGATTATACATGTTTTATTACCGACGTTTTTGAGGGTGAAGAGCATTCACCACTGAATTTTCACACCCGCGTGCTCGGATTCGAAGTTATCGGCAGTCATCTGTTCGGTGAGCTCAACTGCAGCTCAACAAGAATTATCCTCACACTTGACATCCTCAAGCTTTACAACCGTATAAAGGACAGCAGGAGCAGGTTTTACCAGGAACTGACTTCCGGATTGAGGGGCCTTTTTGAAAACAAGATCGACCATCGTCCTGAAACGCTCCTGGAAAAAGGGATGTGTTAAGGCCTGCGAGAATGCGTAAGACGACTTCATTCACCTATTCATTCGATATCCGGAGCCGTATGTCGAGTGTTTACAATCTCTTTGCAATTCCTTAACAAACCCTCAACACTATGCACCGTAAATTTGCTTTCGGAAACAGGACGTCGTTGACTTTCACGATGTTCAAATGCTGACTGACAGCATCATACAAACAAAACACACTTCATTATGAAAAAAGCAATGTTTTTCGTCGCTCTTGCTTCAGCCCTCGGGTTCAGCGCGGCGGAAGCTGCGGAATTGAACTGGAAAGGCGATGTCCGTTATCGCTATGAATCGCAGACTAAAGACGATAACGTCGGAACTACCGAAGATCACAGCCGTGACCGTCACCGTAGCCGCATGCGTCTCGGAGTCTATCCCTGGATCAACGATGAGCTCTCTGCCGGCGTGCAGATTTCGACTGGTGGTCTTGAGCCGACTTCAAGGAATGAGACCTTTGATGACCTGTTCGCCGCTGATGGTATCTATATGAACGAAGCCTTCATTGACTATCACCCGATGTTCTTCAATGGTGATGTCAACCTCCTCCTCGGAAAGCGTGATGTAGCCAAGACACTCATCGTCGAAAAAGATCTCGTCTGGGACAGCGATCTCACTTTTGAAGGTTTGACGCTGCAGTACGGCAAAGATGGGGATGGCAAGGAAAAGAATGGTTTCAGCGCCGTTGCAGGTTATTACTTGCTTGACGAGAACAGTTCGGTGACCACCAAGGAGCAGGACCCCTACATGATTGTCTTGCAGGCATCCTACAAGGGAGAGATAAGCGATCTGGGCTACAGGATTGGTGCAGGATACTATGATATGGTTCATCTCGCCAATTATTCTGTTGCGTCAACAACGGTATCTAAACCGCTGGACGCCTCATTCAATGCCTACGACTTCAATATGGTCGAGTTTTTCGGAAGCCTTGGTGGCGACTTAACCGAGACACTCCCTTGGAAAATGTACGGTCAATATGCTTTCAACACTGCTGATCATGACAGATTCAGCGCTATTGACGATAAAAAACGCGATGCCTACCTCGTTGGCCTTCAGGTTGGAAATGCCAAGAGCCCAGGTCAATGGTCGTTGGGTGCAGAGTATGTAAGCATCGAGGATTATGCTGTTTCAGATATCACGGATTCTGATCGTAACAATTCAAGTTTCACTAATCTTGAAGGCTTCAAAATCAGTGCAGTCTATCATCTGGTGCAGAATATGACCATCGGAATGAACTACTTCAACTTCAAGAACAAGGATGATGCGAATGCCACAACGGCTGATGATCGCCAGCATCTTGTTCAGGCTGACGTTGTCGTGAAGTTCTGATTATTCTCTTTTTTGTGCATGTTGTGGTGTTCTTTCTCCGTTGAATAGGTGTGGTGCTCTATTCATTATTGCTACCGGGTCGCCCGGCGATTTCTAGGCGGCCCATTTTTTCAGGAACAACAAACATTGCAGTCAAATGTTTTCTTAAAACCAAATACGGATCAAACAAAATGAAACTGTTTAAAAAAATAATTCTGAGCGCGGCAGCTTTCGGTTTTATGTCTTCCGGCACTGCATTCGCTGCCGGTAACAAGCTCGTACTGGATGGTTCGACGACCGTAGGACCTATCGCCAAGGCATTCGCTGCCCATTTCACAAAAGAGACCGGTGTTCAGGTGACGGTCAGTGAATCCGGTTCGGGCAACGGTGCCAAAAGTCTGATCAACAAAACCTGCGACATCGCCGATATGTCCAGGCCAATGAAGGATAACGAACTTGCCGCAGCAAAAAGCAAAGGCGTTAACCCTGTAGAGCATGTGGTCGCCCTCGACGGCCTTGCGATGGTCGTTCACCCGTCCAATCGCGTCAATGCTCTGACAAAAGCTCAAATCAAGGGCATCTACATGGGTAAGTATACCAACTGGAGCCAGATCGGCGGTCCGAACGCTACGATTGTCATGATACAGCGCGAATCGAACAGCGGAACCCAGGACTCTTTCAAGGAGCTTGTCATGGGAAAGGATAACCCGATTTCAAAGAAAGCCGAGACCCAGGCAAGCAACGGTGCTATCAAGAGCCGTGTCGCATCGACCCCGTCGGCTATCGGTTTTATCGGCCTTGGCTTTGTGGACAATTCAGTAAAGGCGCTACTCGTTGATGGCGTGGATCCAGATGCCAGGACGGTCAAGAACGGCACTTATCCGTTGCATCGCCCGCTGTTCATGTACACCAACGGTCAGGCGACAGGCATTGTCAAGCAGTTTATCGAACTGCCGAAAACAGCTGAAGGAAAGAAAATCATCAGCGAGATCGGTTTCGTAAATTACTACTGACAGTTTTTCGGAAACACCTGCAGAAGCCTGCTGAACCTTGTCCGGCAGGCTTTTGTATTTACCCCCGCCCACCGCTTTGCCCAGACCGATTCCATGCTTTTAAAATCGGCTCCCCATCGTTAAATTTCGACTCGGAAATCAAACAACCAGAAGAGGTGAACATGAAGAAACATTGGGGCAAAGCGCTTTCTACACTTGCACTTGTTACCCTTGTATCGGCAGGGCAGGCTGAAGCAAAAAATGGGATCATTCTTGACGGTTCTACCACTGTAGGACCGATTGCAAAATCGTTTGCAGCTTATTTTACGAAAAAGTACAAGGTTCCGGTGACCGTCAGCGAATCAGGTAGCGGCAATGGCGCCAAAAGCCTGATCAACAAATCCTGCGACATCGCAAGCATGTCCCGTTCGATGAAGCCGCAGGAGCTTACGGCGGCAAAATCGAACGGCGTGAATCCGGTTACCAGCGTCGTCGCCCTTGACGGCCTCGCAATCGTTGTGCATCCATCGAATCCTGTCCGTTCTCTCAGCAAGGCACAGATTGCTGATATTTACAAGGGAAAAGTTACCAACTGGAGTCAGGTCGGCGGACCGAACTCCAAGATCGTCGTTATTCAGCGCGAATCGAACAGTGGCACCCAGGAGTCCTTCAAGGAACTTGTCGTCGGCAAGGAAACCCCTGTAACCAGAAGCGCCGAAACCCAGGCAAGCAATGGTGCCGTAAAGAACAGGGTGTCGTTGACCCGCGGGGCGATCGGTTTCATTGGGCTCGGTTTTGCCGATTCTTCGGTCAAGAAGGTCGCTGTCAACAACGTCGTGCCGAGTTCTGAAACCGTGAAAAACAGTACCTATCCCTTGTCCAGACCGCTTTACTTTGTTACCAACGGGCAGCCGGCAGGTATTGTAAAGCAGTTTGTCGATCTTCCTAAAACACAGGACGGCAAACTTATAATCAAGGAACTTGGGTTTGTAAGTAAATACTGATTTCAAGTCTCTCAGGAGTCCTCATTATTCGTGCGGCCGGATTGTTCCATTCCGGCCGTATTCGTTTCAGCGTTTCTCCGTTATCAGCTCAGATGTTCCGAAATTGTAACAATGACCCCATTGTTTTCTTGCCATAAAGGGCATAGATTTGTCGCGTCCTGAATAAGGTGTAACGATCATTCAGGTCAACAACCTGTAAATTGCAACGATATGAGTGTTGAAGATACGGCGAACCAGGTCAGGTCATCGGCTTTCGTCGTCAGCGCCCGGAGGCGCAAATGGCAGAAAATCAGTAAAACCGCGGGTGAATCGACTCTTCTTCTGATCGCTTCATTCGTAGCTGTCGTTGTTCTCTTCATTTTCTATTTCGTTGCCCGGGACGCAGTGCCTTTTTTTCAAATTCGCGGCTTCAGTGAGTTCTTCACGAGTACCAACTGGTATCCCGCCGACGAACCTCCCGGCTTTGGCGCTTTGGCTATAATATACGGGAGTCTCATGGTGACTGTCGGATCAGCCCTTATTGCTATACCGATGGGCGTTACGGCAGCGATATGTCTCTCTGATGTCATTCCGTTTTCGGTTCGTCAATACGTAAAGCCCATCATCGAGATGCTGGCCGCTATCCCGTCGGTTGCCTTCGGTTTTTTTGCACTCGTCATTCTCGCCCCGCTTCTTCAGAACTTCGGCGGCCCTATCCTGATGTGGACATGGTGGCTTATCGCATCGCCATTTCTGCTGCTCGCTGTTATCGTCGCCACCGAACTGTTTACAGCGAGGATTTCCAATGAAAAGAGCCGAAACCTCATTAGCCGCGGACTGATTGCAGTGTTAGGAGTTACTGCTATAGGGTTCCTTTTTGTCGTTGGGCGTAAACTTCAGGGTATCGAGATCCTGACCGGCACCAATGCCCTGAACGTGTCCATTATCCTGAGCTTCATGGCTCTCCCGACGATCGTCAGCGTCTCTGAGGATGCGTTGCAGGCCGTCGGGCGTGAACTGCGCGAAGGTAGTTATGCGCTCGGGGCCACAAGGGCCGAAACAATCGTCAAGACGATTCTGCCGGCGGCGAGCAGCGGTATCCTGGCAGCAGTGATCCTCGGCATAATGCGGGCTCTCGGTGAGACCATGGTGGTATGGATGGCTTCTGGAAACTCTTCGCACATCCCGAATCCCTGGTTCAATTACCTTGAGTCAGTTCGTACCCTGACGGCGACAATCGCCGGCGATATGGGCGAAGCCGATCAGGTTACCGGTTCGGCCCGTTTCCATGTGCTTTTTGCCATGGGCCTTCTGTTGCTGATTATCAGTTTTGTGAGCAATTTTATCAGCGAGCGGATTATCGTCCGCCAGCGCAAGGTTCTTTCCGGTCAATGAAATGATATCCATGGTTATCACCGGCCGACATATTCAACATAATTCCCTGCTGTTATGAATCTCGGAACCAGGAAACTGCTTGACCGTGCGTTTACCGCTCTGGGCTTCGGTTCTATTGCAATTATGGGCCTGATGCTTCTCATCGTGCTCGTGCCTATCGTGAGCAACGGTATCAGCGCACTTGTTTTCAGATCGACGGTCGAACATCGGAAAATGGCCTATAACGAGTTCCACCGTGGCAACCAGACCTCACTTGACAAGGAAATTGCCGAGTCGGATGCCGCCCGGAAGCCGGTCTATGAGATACTTTCCGGCTTCGAGGCTGAACTGAAGCTGATGGATGAGGATAAACAGCAGGAATACAAAGACAAATACGATCAGGTACGCACGGCGCTTCGGGCATTGCTGGGACCGTTACCTGGCGAATCTGAGCCGGCGCTGACAAGGTTGAAGTATGGCCAGAACAGATGGGAAAAGGCCGAAGAGAAACTCCATGAGTTTCTTTATGAGAAAAAATGGGACTATTCCAACCCTGACGTAGCTGCCAAGGAATATTTTGTCAGCCGTTCGGCCGGTTTCGAGGGCACTTCTCTCGTCAGACTGTTCCCCTATGTCGAGAAGAATATCGACAGGATGCTCCTGCCTGAATGGACATTCTATTGGGGGTTCATTACCGACAGCTCTGTCGATTCACACATTTTCGGCGGTATCTGGCCGGAAATTCAGGGCACCATTTTTCTCGCTGTCGGTGCCATGCTTTTTGCCTTTCCGCTCGGTGTGGTCGCAGCTGTCTACTTCACCGAATATGCACGTGAAGGATTTTTTACGAGCCTTCTGCGCAGTGCCAACAGCACGCTCGCAGGAGTTCCAAGCATAGTGTTCGGCCTTTTCGGACTGGCCTTTTTCATCAATACTCTCAAAGTTTCCGAATCCAAGAGCGTGCTGGCCGGTTCACTGACCCTTGCGATCATGATCCTGCCGACGATCATCCGTTCAGCGGAGGAGGCGATCCTTGCGGTGCCAAGGACTTACAAGGAGGCTTCGCTCGGTCTCGGTTCGACCAAATGGAACACCATTGTTACCGTTATTCTGCCTGCTGCACTTCCCGGTATCCTGACCGGCGGGGTGATCAGCCTCGGCCGTGCGGCAGGGGAGACTGCTCCGATCATCTTCACAGCTGCCGTCAGCGTCGGTTCGGCAATCGGTCTTGCCGATGTTTTTTCATCCCCGACGCCCGCTCTATCCTGGAACATATACAATCTCGCGAGCGAGCATGAGGCCGCTTCCGAGATCCGCCATGTCCAGTACGGCATGGTGCTCTCATTGATAACCATCGTTCTTCTCCTCAATTTATCGGCCATCGTGCTGAGAGCACGAATTTCTAAAAAATTAAAAGGGTGAGACAATATGCAATCGTCTCCTGAAATCGTCGAGACATCTCGGAACGCAACGAAATCCGTCAGGGAGATCTATTTGCCCCCTCAACGGAAAAAGGTTTCCGGCGGAGACGTACCGCACGTTTCGGCGAAGAATTTTTCCATCTATTACGGAGAGTTCGAAGCGGTCAAGAAGGTCAATGCCGATATTCTTTCCAAATACGTGACGGCGATCATTGGACCCAGCGGTTGCGGAAAAAGCACTTTTCTGCGCTCCATAAACCGTATGAACGATTTGATCCCGAACTGCCATACGACAGGTTCGCTCATGTTCGACAGCGAGGATGTGTACGGTAAGTTCACCGATGAAGTGCTTCTGCGCAAGAAGATCGGCATGGTTTTTCAGAAACCCAATCCGTTTCCGAAGTCGATTTTTGACAACATTGCTTACGGTCCCCGCCTTCATGGCATCAAGGACAAAAAGACCCTGGCAGGTATCGTCGAAAAGAGCCTCCGCAAGGCAGCGCTCTGGGACGAGGTAAGTGACCGTCTCGACAAGAACGCCCTGAGCATGTCGGGTGGCCAGCAGCAGCGCCTCTGTTTCGCCAGGACCCTGGCCGTCGAACCGGAGATCCTGCTTCTGGACGAGCCCACTTCGGCCCTTGACCCGAAAGCCACAGCCAAGATCGAGGATCTGATCCAGGAGCTGCGGGGCAGCTACACCATCATGATCGTTACGCACAACATGCAGCAGGCCTCGAGGGTGTCGGATTTCACGATGTTTTTCTACGAGGGGGTTCTGGTAGAGCATGCAACGACTGCGCAGCTCTTCACCAACCCGAAAGACCGGATGACCGAGGATTACATCACCGGAAGATTCAGTTAACGAAACCATTTACTGCCATGTCGGAAAGACCGGTACACGAGTATATCAGGGCATTGTCCGGAAATCTTGTCCATCTGTCAGACAAGGTGCTTCGTAATTTTTACGACGCCTTGCAGGCCGTAAGAGAAAAGGACGCGCAGGCAGCCAGGAAGATCAGGATGGTCGATGACGAAATCAATCTTGCCGAGGTCAGGCTGGAGGAGCAGTGTCTTGCTTTTCTTGCCCTGCAGCAGCCCGTTGCGCGCGATCTGAGGACCATTGTTACGATAGTGAAGATCAACGACGACCTGGAACGTATCGGAGATCTGGCAGTCCACATCGTGGAGCGAATGCCCGAACTCGGTCCCGAGATAATGGATCGCTACGAATTCGACAACATGGGGCGCGTTGCCGGGGATATGGTCAGGAACTCACTCGATGCGTTCGTGAACCGCGACCAGCACCTGGCAGACCAGGTCTGCAAATCCGACGAACGGGTAGACAGCATGCATCGCCTCGTATTCAGGCAGGTGGCCGAAGCCATGAAAAAGGACGGTTCGAGCACTGAGCAGCTTCTTGCCGTACTGAGCGTGTCCCGATATATCGAGCGCATGGCCGACCACGCCACCCGGATCGCCCTGGAGGTGATCTATCTGGTCACCGGCGAGATAGTTCGTCATACCGAGGACTCCTTTGAGAAATTGATCCAGTCGATGAAGGATTGATTCTCCGAAGCCCGGCCATCCTTATGGACACCGGGCTTTTTTTTTGGCCCCTTTAGCTTGATATAACCCCTTCAGACGCTTAAATTAAGTGCACTTCCCCGAATGAGATTCGAGGGGATCCTGATACCGTTATTTTTCTTAATCATAAGCAACGAGCTTCATCACTATGGCTAAACTTTTTGGCAAGATGTTCGGAGATGCCCCGAAATCAGGCGATGTTCCAAAGGCGTTCTCGATTCAGATTGATCCATCGAAATTCAATCTCGCCACAAAGCCTTCCGGCCCTGTGCATGAACAGCTCGAAACCCTGAAGCAGAAGCTTACCAAGCTCTCGTCGAACGTCGAGAACAACATTATGCTCGCCGTCAGGGCATCGACCAAGAAAAACCGTGAACTCGCAGCATCGGCCTTTGATTTCGACGAACAGTACATACAGAAAGGCAAATTCGAGGTGGAGTACCTGACCCTTGCATACTCGAACTTCCAGCAGCTCGGAGAAGCCGATCATAAGACCGTTCTCGATGCCGCAATGATCCTCAAGGAGCTGGAAAAAATCGCCCAGTTCGCGCTCAATATCGCCAGCAAGACCGAATACATTCAGCTCGCCAACGTCCAGGAACTTCACAAGGACGAATACGGACTGAAACCGATGGGTGACATTACCGCGGAAATGATAAAGAAAGCGGTCGAAGCGTTCGTTAGCGGAAACTCGAAGCACGCCAGCGAAACGCTCGACATGATGAAAGAGATCGACGGGCTTTACCAGGGAGCAGTCAAAAAACTCAAGGCGGATGTGAACGACCAGAACATCACCAATCTCACCGGTATCCTGTCGGTGGTCGAGCACGTGAGGGCAACAGCCCAGATCTCCTGTACGATTGCAAGCAACTTTTGCTGATACCGGTCATGCGCTTATCATTTTCAGAAAAGGCGGGCCCGGTGCCCGCCTTTTCTCTTTCCGGTCGTTTTTATTCCGGCAATCATGCGCATGACGTGAGCCTGAAGGCCTGTTTGAATCACTGAAACTGACCCTAATGAACAGTTTGATCGATATTGTTCGCTCTAAACGGATAATAATTCCGGCGATGATTGTCATCGCCGGTGCTGCATTCTGGGTAACTCAACAGAAACCGAAGGAGCCGCCGGCAAAAACCCGGGAGTTTGTCACGAAGGTTCCGGTGAGCGTGTCCGTGGCGGCCAGGGGATCGGTTCGCGACAGCTTTGCGGTCGTAGGCCTCAGCGAGGCTTATCGTGACGTCGAAATCAGTTCTGAAACTGGCGGCGTCGTCAGGTCCATGTCCGCTGAAGTCGGCCAGCGCAAAAAAGCGGGCCAGACGCTTTTCAAGGTCGACGACGATGTGGCGGCCTCTGCCCTGCGCAAGGCGGAGGTTCGGCGCGAGTTGGCCAAACGCGATTTCGAACGATACAGGGCACTCGAACGTGAGGGTGCGGTGGCCGTTACGAGTTTCGACGCGATGCGGCTGAAGCTCGAGGATGCCGAGGCCGATCTGGTTTCTGCGAGAAGAAAGTTCCGGGACACGGAGATCAAGGCGCCCATTTCAGGCACGCTGACCTCGCGACTCGTCGATGTCGGTGCACTGCTCCAGCCCGGCACGAAAGTGGCCGGCATGGTTGACCTGTCAAAGGTACGGATCAAGTCTGCCGTCCCGGAGAAACAGGTGTCGAGGCTTTCGGAAGGTTCGCCCGTACTTGTTACCACCGACGTCTATCCTGGACG
>DATMYL010000076.1:0-20325 GCA_035560975.1 Chlorobaculum sp.
GTTAAAACCCTCCTGAAGAGAAGAGGCTGAAACCCGGGGCAACCGGAATGTAAGATGTTTGAATGTCCGGAGGGTTAAAACCCTCCTGAAGAGAAGAGGCTGAAACCCGGAGCAACTGGAATGTAAGATGTTTGAATGTCCAGAGGGTTAAAACCCTCCTGAATAAAAGAGTCTGAAGCCCGGGGCAACTGGAATGTAAGATGTTTGAATGTCCGGCGGGTTAAAACCCTCCTGAAGAGAAGAGTCTGAAGCCCGGGGCAACTGGAATGTAAGATGTTTGAATGTCCGGAGGGTTAAAACCCTCCTGAAGAGAAGAGGCTGAAACCCGGGGCAACTGGAATGTAAGATGTTTGAATGTCCGGAGGGTTAAAACCCTCCTGAAGAGAAGAGTCTGAAGCCCGGGGCAACTGGAATGTAAGATGCCTGAATGTCCGGAGGGTTAAAACCCTCCTGAAGAGAAGAGTCTGAAGCCTGGGGCAACTGGAATGTAAGATGTCTGAATGTCCGGCGGGTTAAAACCCTCCTGAAGAGAAGAGGCTGAAACCCGGGGCAACTGGAATGTAAGATGTTTGAATGTCCGGCGGGTTAAAACCCTCCTGAAGAGAAGAGGCTGAAACCCGGGGCAACTGGAATGTAAGATGTTTGAATGTCCAGAGGGTTAAAACCCTCCTGAAGAGAAGAGGCTGAAACCCGGGGCAACTGGAATGTAAGATGTTTGAATGTCCGGAGGGTTAAAACCCTCCTGAAGAGAAGAGGCTGAAACCCGGGGCAACTGGAATGTAAGATGTTTGAATGTCCAGAGGGTTAAAACCCTCCTGAATAAAAGAGTCTGAAGCCCGGGGCAACTGGAATGTTAAGCGCTGATTGTCCGAACGCAAGAGTGCATTTCCGAGGGATGATCTCGATTCCTTCAAAAAACCTCTCATATTCAGTGGGGCTTAAGCCCCTCGGACATTGGAATCTTACACCCTCCTCCAGTTGCCCCGGGCTTCAGCCCAGGGAGGTGAATGCCACCCAAAAAGGATCGGGCTTCAGCCCAACCTCTTCGATCCGACCTCATGGAACGAAAAAATCAGGCTGAAGCCCGGCTGATTGTAAGATGTCTGAAGCCCGTCCGAACTCAGGAATGCATCTTCTGCCTCCCTTGATTCCCCTTACTCCTGTGACCTCTTCATCGAACAGAAATCCGGGCCGCACATGGTGCAGTATTTCGCGTTTGCGGATGTGTCGCCGGTTGCTGCGATGTTCTGAGCATGGATCTGGCTGGTTTTAATCGGGTCGAGCGAAAGGCTGAACTGGTCTTCCCACGCAAACGCGTAGCGGGCCCTGCTCATCAGTTCGTCGCGCAGCCACGCCGTCGGGCTGCCTTTTGCTATGTCGGCCGCATGGGCCGCGACGCGGTGAGCGATAACCCCTTCCCTCACATCGTCCCGGTTCGGCAATCCGAGATGCTCCTTCGGAGTTACGTAGCAAAGCATCGAGCAGCCGTAGAAGGCGATGAGCGTGCCGCCTATGGCTGAGTTGATATGGTCGTATCCGGCAGCGATATCGGTTACCAGCGGGCCGAGAGTGTAAAACGGCGCTTCGTGGCAGTACTCGAGCTGCAGGTCCATGTTTTCGCGGATCATGTTCAGCGGCACATGGCCCGGCCCTTCGATCATCACCTGTACGTCCCGTTCCCAGGCTTTAAGCGTCAGTTCCCCGAGGGTCTTGAGTTCGCTGAACTGCGCCCTGTCGTTGGCGTCGCCGATCGAACCGGGACGAAGCGCGTCGCCCAGAGAGACGGCCACGTCGTAGCTGCGGAGAATTTCGCAGATTTCGTCGAACCGTGTATAGAGGAAGTTTTCCAGCTTGTGTGCCTTGCACCACCGGGCCATGATCGATCCGCCGCGCGATACGATGCCTGTCCGTCGCTTTTCTGCATAGGGAAGCGTCGCAGCGAGGATGCCGGAGTGGATGGTGAAGTAGTCGACCCCCTGCTCGGCCTGCTCAACGATGGTGTCGCGGTAGACCTCCCAGGAAAGGTCTTCAGCTTTTCCACCGACTTTTTCCAGAGCCTGGTAGAGGGGCACCGTGCCGATCGGCACCGGAGAGTTCCTCAGGATCCACTCCCTGGTCTGGTTGATATTTTTGCCTGTGCTCAGATCCATGACCGTATCGGCTCCCCAGCGGCACGACCATATCGCTTTTTCGACCTCTTCGTCGATCGAAGAGCCCAGCGCAGAATTGCCGATGTTCGCGTTGATCTTGACCCTGAAGTTTCTTCCGATGATCATCGGTTCGAGTTCAGGGTGGTTGATGTTGGCCGGAATGATCGCGCGACCGCGAGCGATTTCGTCCCTGACCATCTCGGGAGTGACCGGTTTGCTTCCTGACCGCGATATCCACTCTTCCAGGCCCTGGTTCTCCCTGATGGCGACGTACTCCATTTCCGGGGTGACGATACCCTTGCGGGCGAAATGCATCTGGGTTATGGCCTGTCCATCCCTGGCTTTCAGTGGTTCTCTTCCTGTCATGGACAGTTTCGCACCTGGCGATTTGACCGCCCCGTAATCGAAACTCCATGTGTCACGTGCCGGAGCCAGCCCTTTTTGCGGATCATGTTCGTATGCTGCGTCGCCGAAGGGACCGCTGGTATCGTAGAGAGGCAGGGATGAGAACTCTTGTCCGCCGGATTCATAGGTTCGCGAGAGGGTCACATTTCGCATGCCGACCTCGATCGGGAAGCGGGTGCCTTTATGGAAAACCCTTGATGAACTGGGTCCGAAAAAGTGCCTGTCAGGGCAGGATGCGCTGTCTTGGTTCATGGAACGTTTCCTGGAAAAAACGGGAAAAAATCTTTTCTGGCGAAGGGGAGCAGTGAAGCAGGATTGGGCGGGCATGCTTCATCTTTCCTTGCGTCAGCATTACCTGCGTCAAGTTTTAGGGGTTTGATCTCAGCTTTGCCGCAGTGCACATCTAACCTTTACTGCGTATCGATTGCTGCATTGGTTGAAAAAGGGCTGACTCTCAAGTCACCCCAACAGCTTCTGTTCTCCTTTCGCCGTGCACTCGAAACGCATTCGACGGCAGGTAGCAACACCCTTATGAGCAAAGCACCCCCAAGATGATTCTTACTCTGCTCACGTTAACCAAAATCGTCCTGATTTCCAAGAACAGGGAGGGGCTGGAAACCCTTGAGAAAGCGGGGGTTTTATGTAAATTACGGCCTTGATTCTCAACGACACGATCAGTCTCTGCCTCAACCCTATTTTCACGGCGGCACATGAAAACAATCAACCTTGTCCGGATTTGCCTTTTCCAGATGGGCTTCGGCATCATGCTTGGTTTTGTACAGGATATCCTGAACAGGGTCATGATCAAAGAACTTCATATTCCGGCGACCATTGCCCTCGGGCTGATCAGCCTCAAGGAGCTTCTGGCTATTTTCGGCGTCAAGGTATGGGCGGGCAATCTTTCCGACCGGTTCAGCATACTCGGGTATCGCCGGACCCCTTACATCCTGATCGGGCTTGTGAGCTGCGTCGTTTCCTTCGTTCTTGCTCCATCAGCGGCATACGAAGTTCACATGTCGGGAAATTCCTTTTCGGAAATCGTTTCGGTCGCATTGGCCGATATCGGCCTCTGGAAACTCTGTTTAATCTTCCTGGTTTTCGGCTTCGGTCTCCAGGTGGCGACCACTGCCTATTACGCACTGATTGCAGACAATGTGGCTGAGGAACATATCGGCAAAATCGCAGGGGCCAGCTGGACGCTGATGGTGCTGACCGCCATCATTTCAAACTTGACGATAGGCTCCTATCTCAAGGTTTTTTCTCCTGAACGTCTGACGCAGGTAGCCGAAACGTGTGGCCTGATCGCTTTAGTCATGGGGCTTGTTGCTGTCCTCGGTGTCGAACAGCGCAATGCGGCTGTCACTTCGGGTAAGGAGAAGCATAGTATTACATTCGCCCAGTCGATCCGGTTGCTTTCATCTTCACCGAGAACCATGCAGTTCGCCTTCTATGTATTCATCTCCATTTTCGCCCTGTTTGCCAATGAGGTGGTTATGGATCCTTTCGGTGCTGAGGTGTTCGGTATGCCGGTATCAGCCACGACCAAGCTTTTCAAACCGATGATGGGCGGAACTCAGCTCATCTTCATGCTGCTTACCGGTTTTCTGCTGTCGCGGATCGGGTTCAAACGCGGGGCCTATTTCGGCAACGTATTGGGCGCGATCGGTTTCGGCATAATCATCATGGCAGGTTTTGCGCACGACCTGAACCTGCTGCGCATCGGGCTTGTCGTTACTGGTGCCGGACTTGGTGCTGCCAGTGTTTCCAACATCACCATGATGATGAACATGACGGCGGGACGCAGCGGCATCTACATGGGACTATGGGGAACCGCCCAGAGCCTGGCCATTTTCCTGGGCCATTCAGGTGCCGGGGTCATCCGTGACGTCGTGTTCAGTCTCACCGGAAATCATATGTTGGCCTATGCGGGTATTTTCATGATGGAAATCGTTGCATTTGCGGTGTCCAGTCTCGTTCTGCCCCATATCTCCAAAGAGGCGTTCGAAGCCGAAAGTGCAGCGAAGATCTCAGCAATTGCCGCTGCCCCCAAGGCAGGCTGAAAACATCAACAAGGATTCTACCCATGAAGCATGTTTTTGGTCCGGTGTCGTCGAAAAGACTCGGGCAGTCGCTCGGCGTCGATCTGCTCCCGTCAAAGAGCTGTACATGGAACTGCGTCTACTGCCAGCTCGGCAGGACAAGAGAGTTCGTCTCGGAACGATGTGAATTTTACCCCAAGGAGGAGATTCTCAGGGAGATACTCCAGACTGTTGAAACTCAAAAATCCATCGACTGGATAACCTTCGTCGGCTCCGGTGAAACGACGCTCTACAAGGGGATCGGCTGGCTCGTCAGAGAGGTGAAGAAAGCGACATCCATTCCTGTAGCTGTCATAACCAACGGCTCCCTTCTGCATCTTCCCGAAGTCCGCGAAGAACTGCTTGAGGCAGACGCCGTGCTCCCTTCGCTCAACGCCGGGTCGAATTCGCTTTTCGATCGCATCGACAGGCCTGCACCGGGCTTCAGTTTCGAGCAGCACATGGAGGGACTCAAGCTTTTCAGGCAGGAATATTCCGGCAAGTTATGGGTCGAGGTGATGCTCATCGCCGGCTTGAACGACACCGATGAAGCGCTCGCGGATCTGGCCTCTGCGCTTTCCGATATTCATCCTGACATGGTTCATCTGGTGCTTCCTACCAGGCCTGCGCCGGACGGGTTCGTCGGCATGCCGGACGAGGATCGTATTCAGAGAGCCGTTTTCATTCTTTCCAGATCAGCTCCGGTGGTTCATCCTGCGAAAGGCGAAATGGAACTTGGTAAAGCTGAAAATCTCCTTGAAACCGTCACCAAAATCGCCATTCGTCATCCGCTTCAGGAGCAGGAGCTCAAAACTGCTCTTGGCAGGCTTTTTCCCGACATGCCGACGAAAGTTCACGAAGCGATGGAGTCCATGTTTTCTTCGGGACGCTTCGAAAAAGTCCGGCAGGGCGAAGAGTTGTATTGGGTTATAAAGCAGACGCCTTAATTGCTGTTTGGGATATTACGTTCTTTTTCCATACATTTTCTTATAGACATTCTCCGTCCATCCCCATTGTTTCGAATTTCCCCCAGTACAATGCTTTCGATGTTTAACTGCTGATAGCGGCTGTTATCGGCATGATCAACAGGAAGGTCTCAAATGAGGGAACAGAGTAACAGTTATGACGATTTCAAGAGCGTTTCACGTCAGCCGGACACGGCAGTAAACAGAACCGCGCCTGCAGCTGCCAAACCGGATTCGAAAACGATACTTATTGTCGATGACGAACCGAACGTTCTCAAAATCTGCAAGCTGATTCTTGAAGACAAGGGGTACCGGGTGCTCGCGGCTTCGTCGCCCGATGAGGCCATCAGGATTGCGGTGGAATATCCCGGGAAGATCGAGTTGCTGCTGACTGACGTGATCATGCCTGAAATGAACGGCAGGGAGCTATCGATTGGAATCTCCACTTTGCACCCGCACATCGGCATAATGTATATGTCCGGTTATGCGGCCAACATGTTCGAGGATCGCGGGGTTTTCGAAGGTGTGAACTTTATCCACAAACCGTTTTCGATCAGGGAGCTCACGGCCAAGATCCAGAACCTTCTCGATCGGCGCTGATTGTCCCGGACTTTATCTGCCCTGTGCCCATTCCCATCCGAGCTTGCCTCGAAACCTCACCTGGTGGGATTACCCGTTACGCACATAAGTTCACCATTGCGGTTCGTCACATCGATCGGCATAAAAAAAAGCGTGTCCGGCTTGTCGAGACAGCCCGTCAGGATTATGTTGGAAGTGATGGGAGTCATGGCTGTGAGCCTCCCGCTAATGAAATAATCCAAGGAGAACCGGTTATGGAACAGAGGAGACTGGGTACGCAGGGGTTGATGGTATCGTCACAGGGGCTGGGCTGCATGGGAATGAGCGATTTTTACGGCGGCAGGGATGATTCGGAATCGGTAGCCACAATTCATCGGGCAATCGATCTCGGAGTGAACTTTTTCGATACCTCGGATGCGTATGGGCCGTTTACCAACGAAGAACTTTTAGGAAATGCGATCAAGGGGCGTCGGGAGCAGGTGGTCATCGCTACCAAGTTCGGACTCATTCGTGACAAACCGTCAACCGATGGAAGCTGGTCACCGGTCACGGGTATCAGTGGCAGGCCTGAATATGTTCATTCGTGCTGCGATGCATCACTGAAGAGGCTGGGCATCGACTGCATCGATCTGTACTACCAGCACAGGGTGGATGCCGAGGTGCCGATCGAGGAGACCGTCGGTGCCATGTCAGAACTGGTCAAGGCCGGCAAGGTCCGCTATATCGGGCTTTCCGAAGCAGGGGTCCAGACGATCCGGCGCGCTCACGCTGTGCACCCGGTGAGTGCATTGCAAAACGAATATTCGCTCTGGACACGCGATCCGGAAGATGAGGTGTTGCCGCTTCTTCGTGAACTCGGGATCGGGCTGGTATCCTACAGCCCTCTCGGCCGTGGATTCCTGACGGGCGCGCTGAAAAGTCCCGACGATTTTGCGATCGATGATTATCGTCGCAACTCACCGCGCTTCCAGGGTGAGAACTTTATGAAGAATCTCGATCTGGTCACTAAAATCAGGGCTATTGCCGATAGAAAAGGAGTTACTGCAGGCCAGCTTGCCCTGGCCTGGGTCCTGGCCCAGGGTGATGATATCGTTCCGATCCCCGGCACCAAGCACCGGAAGTATCTTGAAGAGAACGTTGCAGCCGGGAGCATCGCGATCAGTGCCGACGAGATGGCAGAAATCGTCGAAGCGCTACCCCAAGGAGCCGCAACAGGCGCCCGCTATCCCGAAAGCATGATGAAGTTCGTCAACCGCTGAACCTGCTTGAATCTTGGGAGTCCGGGCCGTCATGAATACGTGCCGGACTCCCAAAGCTCATCAGTAAGGGCCCTGCCTTCTGTTGTCATCGCGGTCACGCCGCTCTTCGCTATCCCGTCTGTCATTACGATCATTACGATCGTTGCGGTCTCTCCGTTCTTCTCGCCGGATTGATTCATCCCGATCTCTTCGCCTGTCCCCGTTGTGCAGGTAGGGTTCACACCCGGTGATCAACAACAGCAATGCAAGTGCCAGCGTTTTTTTCATCATGTTCTCCAGATAACAGTCGTTGCAGTAATCGGGGCAAGGTGATCTTCATCGTCACATAAATATAAACACACAATAACAGTCGTCTCGTTCCCCTTTCACGCTAACTCGTTAAGCAGGTTACCCATTCCTTGAAATAAGTTACGAGAACCATGAGTCGCGAGGCAAGAATCATCGCTATGCAGAGTGACGGCAAGGGTCCAGGAACGTCACTGTCGTTCAGATAGAAGCTTGCGCGTCGGCAGACGGATTGTTGATAGTGAGCAGGCAGTGTTATTTCACCAGGGAGATATCGATCGTCGATGTCTGGCCTCCGTTTACCGCGACGGCCACTTTTTTCTGAAGTTTGAGTTTTTCACTCCAGACAGCGACCTCATAGGTGCCGGGAGGAACCGATTCCATGGTGAATTTTCCGTCGGCATCGGTAACAGCGAAATGGTTGCTGTCTATCACGACGATGAATCCGGACATTTCAGGGTGCAGGTCGCACAACAGGTTCACCTCACAGGGCTTATCGAACGTCATGGTTTTGATCGAACCCGGATGAAAGTCGTCGATATCGATTTTTTTGCACGGATTGGCAGAGAAGATATCGTGATTGACTTTGTCGCTATTGACAAACGACACCGTCGATCCGACAGAAACGGCCACGACATGGGGGATGAACGCGAGGTTTTTCTGGTCTACGGTCGCGGCCAGCGGGACAATTTTTTCAGGCACGCCTTTCAAATACACCACGACTCCTTTTCTGTACCTTGACATTGTAGCCTCGACCGTTCCAGTTACTGTGCCATTCAGTGCAACGCTGGAAAAACCGGTTGGTTTGGACGTACCGACTGTTCCAGTGACGGCCCCTTTACAGAACGCAATCGGAGAGGCGCACCAGAAAAAGATCACAGGCAGAATGGCTGTAATACATCTGAAATTGATTTTCATATGGCAGCTCATCGATTCAATTCGATCTTGATCATCCGGGAGACGATGTTCATGAAGCTGTTGATGCTGAACGGCTTCTGGATGAAGTTGACACCCTCCTCGAATTGTTTGTAACGTGCGATCGTCTCCTGGGTATATCCTGACATGAAGAGCGTTTTCAGCCCGGGGCGTCGGCTCTCCAGCTTTTCGCTCAGCCAGACGCCGTTGATATCCGGCAACATGATATCGGTCACTAACAGATCGATTTCGCCAGGATGCTGATCGGCCATTCTGACTGCAGTATCGGCATTTCGGGCAGCAAGTATTTTAAACCCCTTATCTTCGAGAAGACCGGTCAGGATATTGAGAATGCTGGGTTCATCCTCGACCAGGAGTATCGTCTCACAGGCCGTTTCTACTGTGTATTCGATGTTTTCGTCTTTTCCTTTGAATAAAGGTTCGTCTTGGACGGGAAGATAAACGTTGAAGGTGGTTCCTTCACCAGGACTGGTCAGGCAATCGATGAATCCCTTGTTCTGCTTCAAAATCCCATAGATCGTCGACAACCCGAGTCCGGTTCCTTTTCCGGCCTCCTTGGTTGTAAAAAACGGCTCGAAAATATGGGGGAGTGCTTTTGTATCTACCCCGCATCCTGTGTCCGAAACAGAAATTCTGACATACTTCCCGGGGGTCTGGCATGGATGTCCTGCCGCACTTTCTGAAGGTTCTACATGAACTTTACACGTCTCGATGGTGATTGTGCCGCTGTCGACGATCGCATCCCGTGCATTGATGCAAAGATTGATCAGGATCTGGTCGAGCTGTGAAGGATCGAGGTGAATACAGGCCTGATCGTCTTTCGGACGCCAAAGGAAATGAATGTGGCTGCCTAACAGGCGCCTGAGCATGGGAAGAAGGGTTTCGATCTCCTTGTTCAGGAAAAAGACTTTAGGCGTTATGAATTGTTTCCGGGCGAAGCCAAGTAACTGCCGGGTCAGGTTGGCCGACCGCGATGCCGATTCCTGAATGTTCCTGACGTATTCAATGTACGGCAGTGAGTGGTCAATTTTACCGAGCAGCAGTTCGGCGTTGCCGAGAATCGCAGAGAGCGCATTATTGAAATCATGAGCGATGCCGCCGGCAAGCTGTCCGACGACCTCCATTTTCTGTGCCTGCTGAAACTGGATCTGCAGTTGCTCACGCTCTTCCTCTTCACGTTTTCGGTCGGTGATATCCTGAACGAAGCCGGACATATATTGCGCACCGTTCTTCTTGTCATGTCGAAATCCACCTGCAGCCCAGATCCAGCGCGTTTGTCCATCATGTCGAGTGATTCGGCATTCGAAGTTTATGTCGGAGTGCGTGGCTTGCGTTTTCTGGAACAACTGAGTTACCATGGCGAGATCATCGGGGACGATGTGTTCGAGAAATGTATAGAGAGTCCACTGAGGAAGAAGCGCCTCATACCCGAAAATACGATCATGTTCGAGCGTTCGATTTGCCTGGTTGGTCGACAGATCGAGGTCCCACCATCCCAAATGGCATTTTTCAAGAGCGAAATCAAGACGTTCACGGCTTCTTTTCAGCTCTTCTTCAATCGTCTTGCGCTCGGTAATATCCATGGTCGTACCGACCAGCCGCAACAATTTCCCATGCTGGTCGCGGATCGGTTTGCCGTAAGAGAGCATCCATGGGGTAGTGCCGTCAGGGCGGCAGATGCGATACTCGATCGATTTTGGCTCAGCCTTATCTTTTAAGTTTACGTCGGATAACCGGATTACAGCATCTCGATCGTCGGGGTGAATAAGGTTTGTCCAAAGTCCAAATGAGCACGAAGTGGAGTCCTTATCCAGCCCGGCCAAAGCCCAAAGCTCATTCGACCAGACATTCTCGTTCGTTTTTGCGTTCCAGTCCCAGATGCCGATTCGGGCATTTTCCATAGCCAACCCCAGCCACCGCTTGTTCTCGATGAGTGCTTCCTCGGCTCGTTTTCGATTATCGATATCGATACCGACGGTTATTATGTATGGTTGTTTGTCAATTAAGGTTTTACGGGCATGGATGATGCACCACCTGACGTATTTCTGTTTGCCACGGATGCAAACTCTTGCTTCAGCAGCGTCTTCAACCCCGGAATTCAGGATGTTCAGGAATTTCTCCCTGATTTGAGGTCGATCATCAGGATGAATGATCTCAAATGCGTCACATCCATGCATCGCATGTTCACTTTTGCCGAATATATCGAGTGTACATCGGTTATATCCAATCACGCCTCCCCGGGAGTCCAGAATGAGGACAGATCCGGGAATCGCGTCAAGAAGAGCTTTGTAAAAGAGGTTGTGTTTGTGAGATTCCAGCTCAACCTTTTTCCGCTCGGTAATGTCATGGACGAATATGAGCAAGCGGTTGATATCACCTTCAGAAGAGCGGATCGGATAAATGGAGTTCCTCCATTTTTTTCGATCTTTTTCGTCTTCAAAAAAGAGGTGCTTCCCGGTACGAAGAACTTCATCTGCTTTTATTCTCCGACCAGCCGCAACTTCCGGCTGATGCTGGACGGTTGACATAAGCTCATAAACATTGAGGCCACGAATCTCCTGAATGCTGCTGAGGAATCTTGATGCGAAAACTTCGTTGGAATCGAGGATCGTCCCTTCGGGGTCCATAACAAAGACCGGCTCCGGAAAGTCCTTGAACAGCCCGAAGTCCGAGTATTCAAATGACATGGCATCTGGAGGGATGTATTACTGGAATCAACACAGGGGTAGTCACAAATATAGCTGTATCGTTACGAAATTCATAATCGATGAACTCAAAGGATACCGTATCAAGCCTGATTCGATCAGAATCCGTTTCCGGGGTCTCAGGGCTATTTCGTCCATACAATTCCGGTAATAGTCAGATATTCCGTATATTCAAAGTAATGATGGTGCGGGTAGACCGGCAAAAAAAAGAGCGCCATATTTATTCCAGAACCAGCAACTCTTTTCCAGTATTTGATTTAATCATATAACACGGCTTTTTATTCCAACCGAGGGGTTGGTGTCGCCGGTTTTGAAGCACATTGATTCAGGGATTATCCGGAGACGACCATGCCATAAGGAATAAGCCCGAATATTTTGCAGTCTATCCGAGTAAGTCATATACGTTTCTTATAAGTTAAATATCGCAATGTATATCTTTTCCGTGAACGTCGATGTGAGTTAAGCTATTATTTTTATTAGTTGAGCTGTAACATTGTTTAACGCCCATAGCTGTATGATACAATCATAACAAAAAACTATACGATCAAATAGTTGATTAGGTTTTTTCGATTCTAATCAGGGATCTCGAATTGTTGATTATGTTGCTTATCTTAAAGCACAGTTGATATTGTAAAAAGATCAACAAATTATTGGTGCGATCGAGCTGTTTGACGGAGTATTTTCGCTGTTCAACCAGATGCAGCCCGCTTGTCAAAGTGAGCCGGCGAAAAGAGTTCAGTGCGGGGTTGGCAGGGAAATGCTTTGATCACATGCCTACATCGTGCAGCATAGGGAAGTTATGAAGGAGTTTGCTGGTATTGCAGTCCAGTGAATTGATGGATCTGATCATCAGCATTGATTCAGGTACGGCTCAATTGAGTGCTGCACCGGGCAGTATGTTACTGCTGTAGTTTCCGGACTCGCCGGACAGGCAACTGCTTTTTTTGACAGAACGGATTTCTTCCGGTGCCCGGGCATAAAGCTTTATTGCCAGGGCGCTATCGGTGATTGGACGAACGTGTTGAAAGACTCAGAATGGATTTGACCCTATTCATTACGCACCCGAATCAAATTATATCCCCAATCCAGTGATCGAACGGACCAAAGAACTACTACAGCAAGCACTGGCGCTTCACCGTAGAGGCCAGCTTGCCCAGGCTGAAGGACTCTATGCGGAGATACTTAAAATCCAGCCAAAACACTTTGACGCCCTTCACCTTCTTGGAGTTATCGCGCTGCAGGCACAAGATCACCAGCGTGCTGTAGATTTGATCAATCAGGCTATTGAACTCTACCCGCATAATGCAGCTTTTTATTCCAGCCGAGGGGCCGCATTGCAGGAACTCAAACAGTATGATGCGGCAATAGCCAGTTACGATCAGGCGATAACGCTCAAGCCCGATTATGCTGATGCATGGTATAACAGGGGACTTGCATTGCAGGGGCATAATCAGCTTGAAGGCGCGATTTCCAGTTATGATAAGGTGTTGGCGCTAAGGCCCGATTTTGCGGAAGCCTGGTCGAACCGGGGGGCTGCACTTCAGGGGCTGAGTCAGCTGGATGCAGCCATAGCCAGCTATGATCATGCGATCAAGATCAAGCCTGATTATGCGGAAGCCTGGTCCAACAGGGGCGTCGCGTTGCACAGGCTCAACCGGCTGGATGCAGCGGTAGCCAGTTTCGACAAGGCGATTGCACTCAGGCCATTTTTTGCTGAAGCATATAACAATCGGGGCCTTGCGCTGAGTGACCTTAAACTTTTTGGTTCAGCGATAGCCAGTTATGATCAGGCGATAAGGATCAAACCCGAATATGCAGAGGCCTGGTACAACCGGGGCAATGCGCAGGAGGAACTCAAAGAGCTGGAATCCGCCCTGGAAAGTTATTATCAGGCGATAAGGATCCGGCCAAATTATGCCGAAGCCTTGTGCAACCAGGGGCTGGCGTTGCAGCAGCTCAATATGCTGGATGCAGCGGTAGCCAGTTATGATAAGGTGATAGCTATCAAACCCCATTTTTCTGCTGCCTACCTGAACAAATCCCTGGCATTGCTCCTGCGTGGAGAGTATGACAAGGGTTGGGAAATGTATGAGTGGCGATGGAAAACGAATGACTTTCGTCTGCCGAAACGCAGCTTTATCCAACAGCTATGGCTTGGCAATTTCCACATAAAAGGCACAACCATTCTGTTGCATAGCGAACAAAGCTACGGCGATACGATTCAATTCTGTCGCTACGTGGAATTTGTCGCTGAACTTGGCGCGCGAGTGATACTGGAAGTAGAGCAGCCGCTGATCGGCTTGCTCAGGCAGCTTGATGGAGTCGCGGAATTTGTGGTAAAGGGGGCTCCGCTTCCTGCATTTGATTACCATTGCCCATTGATGAGCCTGGCCCTTGCCTTCAACACGACCCTCGACAGCATTCCCGCTTTCCCGAAATATCTGTCCAGTGAGAAAGAGAAGGTGGCCGAATGGTCGGGCAAGTTAGGCGACAGGAAAAAGCCAAGAATCGGGCTGGTGTGGAGCAGCCATACAAAGCACTATAATGTCCAGAACCGCAGTGTTCAGCTTTCGTCGCTGGTAAAACACCTGCCGCCCGAGTTTGAGTACGTGAGCCTGCAGAAAGAGGTCCTTGACGACGACAGGGCAACGCTGCGATCACATTCGAACATCACACATTATGGAGATGAGCTGAAGGACTTTACCGACACGGCTGCCATTTGTGAATTGATGGATCTGGTGATCAGCGTCGATACGAGCGTTGCACACTTGAGCGCAGCGTCTGGCAAGCCCACCTGGGTTTTGACTTCGTTCAGCCCAAGCTGGCGCTGGTTGCTTGACAGAACTGACAGCCCCTGGTATCCAAGCGTAAAATTGTATCGCCAGGAAGCAATAGGCAAGTGGGAACCTGTATTCGAAAGAGTCCGAGCGGATTTGTTGAAGATTCCAATGTGACCCTGCATCAGTAGAGGTGCCCGGCGTTCCCGGGAAATGAAGAGGCGAAGCAGCACCATCCTTTCTTCTTGAACCCCTTATGTCCTTTTGGTCCTTGAAATTTTATACTAAAACAAGAGGCTGTCTCAGTGTTGATTCTGAGACAGCCTCTTGTTTTTCCCCGAAATACAGCTTCTGCTCGTTCAGCGAGCCGCTTCAATCAGCAAAAGGGTTCTCGACATTTTCAGCCGGATCGATACTGATTTTGTCAGGCAAGGGACCCGAAGTCAAGGTTGCCAGGATATCGTCAAAAAGAGCTTTCAGTATCGTGGCATGATCCAAGCCTTCACGGTCGCGTGTTATGTCGATGTTTCCGTAGATCGAAATGCGATCTTCCCTGTTCTCGATGGTCAGGCCTCCAAAGTTCAACGATTCCGACTCATTGGCAAAGGGTGAGATTTTCATGCTCTTCTTGTTCATGATGATGTTATCGTTTACCTGTCTTGTTGGATGCTCGGCTGTCAGTTGAAATTCTGATGTTCCCTCGGAGACGGCAGCATCAGCTTCTTCTGTTTTATACTGCTGGAAAGCCTCGGGAAAAAGTCGATTCCCGCTATTTTTTCAAGTTGGCTGATGCTCATGACATGCCACTCTTCTCCTGGTTCGTTTTTCACGAAGTAGGCCGCGCCGGAATTCTTTATGGGATCGAAGACGATCTTGTAAAGGTGGCTGGGCACCAGGAGCCTGCCGTTCAGGCGTTTGAGATTATCCCCGATAAACAACGGTCCTGAGATGATATAAAGTTCTCCACTCCTGATGGTCAGATTTCTTACGGCAGATTCGATGCCTTCCCACAAATGCCGGTTGTTGTCCGGATTCTGGGGAACCATGTTGGCGAGAGTGAAGCTTTGCTGCTGTGCCTCTTCTGAGGGCATGTCCGCGCTTGGCGCCATATGGCCACGGTCGAACCCGGATTTTTTGTAATCCGTCAATTCAGCTCGATCACCGGGAAAGAGTTGATTTTCATGATGGAAATCGTTGTGTCGCTTCAGTCGCCTGGCTTCGAAGATGTTGGCCCTGGTCAGATGTTCCGCAGACCACAGGGGGGTTTTCGATATACCCGAGTGCATGACTGTGAAATTGTCGAAACATAACTCACGGGTTCTGGCGGATAGCTTTGCATTCAGGATAACCGGCGCGACTCCGTTCAGATACTGGGATTGATACGATGTTGATGAAGCCGTCAATGCGTTCGAAGTACCGAGCAGAAGCAGGATTAGAGCAGATAATAAGGAGAACTGTAGTTTCGTGAAGTATTTCATTCGGATCGATCGTGTTCGTTGAGGTGATTTGACTGGGACGGAGTAAATGTAGTGACTCGTCAACGAAATATCAGATCAATTCGAGTTCATCGTGAAGTAGTTGGTGTTATTGTTGGGTATAGTGGTCGCGGTGTTCCAGCTTACTGTTGTCGATTTACTTCAAGTCTTTGTTTGATGGCGTAGCGCCATTCCGGGCAGTATTGCTGGCTGGACTGCTGACTCCCGGACATGACGATCACCGATCATCGCCTTTCTTATCGCAAGCGGCTTGTCCTGACATTACTGACCGCCCTCCTGACTGTCTCACTTTCCAGGTCTGCCGCGGTTACACCGACAAACGGAAGTCTCATGCTCCCGCGGGCAACCGTGACCGAGACATTATTATTTTGCACGCATAATTTGACGTGCTTGACGAGCAGAGAACCTGGTAATCATGGTTGGATTTATGTCGTGAAAGGCGAGCAAGCCGTAAATCGATCAACGCAAAGTTCAGAACAGTCCTGCGCTTCATCGATATGCTGGTAGTGGCTGAAAATGTCAAGGCGGAGGTATTTACGCCAAGCGGGTAGTGACGGTTCAACGGACCGTACGTTCTGCCTTACGTACGGTCGTCGGTTTCTGACATCTGAATTTGAGGAGCTGGCTTGTATAGCTTTCAGTGCGAAGGAGCTGAGCCAGCAAAACGTGATTGGCGGGGGCATCGGCAACAATGAATCGACGCCGTCCCGACCTGCCTCCTTTCGCTTTTCTAACCGATTCTCCGTACCTTAATGGAGTTGTATTTCGAGCAGTATCCTTTACTGTGCCATCATTTAATGGATAGTATGTCCGTTCGTCGCCGGATTGTCTCGTTCGCTGCTTCTACTTGTCAATCAGCATAACTTCGTTTCTGAGAGAACAGCATTGAGCGATGGCGTGCCCTGAAGTCAAAGTATAGGACACCGCGATCAAGACCTGAGCCGAATCGCTCGTCATCAGATTACCGATACGTTTTATAAAACCATCAAGAAAAAAAGGGGAGATTAATGAGTAAGAAGGTTAAGGGGAAAAAAGCGGCAGCAAGCGCTTCAAAGACTTTAACGAAACAATCGTCGGCTGAACCAGCCCGGTTATCGGCAGATAGCGCATTATCGCAAACCCAGCCTCTCGACGATGGAACGGTGACAAACCCCTTGACTGAAGCCACAGCAGCTGATAATGTGTGGTCAAGCGTGCCGTCCCACGAATCAGCAGAGAATGGATCTGTTCAACAGGTAAGCCCGGACCGCAATATAGCGTTCTGGATGTGGGCATGATCAAGCTCAGGGAAGGGGAATGCCTGTGATGCTAAGGTGCAGGGTAAACGGCTCTCTCCGTGATATGCAGCGCTTCTGATTTATTGCCGTTAACGTGCATTCACCACTCATTCCGGAAGATCAGGCCTCATCTTTTGAATGAGTGAGCATCCTTGAACGCCAATGGTGTTCGAGATACAGGTAGAGGGCCCACACAATGATTATATATTCGAATATGTATTCCCAGTTAGGGATATTCTGCTCTATCGAGGGTGCATAAGTCTCGAGCAGCTCATCCAGGCCAAACGAAACGTAAGATCGAGGAGCCAGCCAGTAAATCTGGTTAGCTATCGTATCGAGAAACATGTGGCACAATCCTCCCAAAGAAAACAAAACGGCCGATACAGGATTTTGACTATGCCTGTTCAAGTTCAGCCAAAGGACTGAAAGCAAGAGAAGGGTTATCCAAAAGAACGGATAGTGGGTGAGGTACAAGTGATGATTCTGGTTCAAACTATCGAAAAACCCAAGGTAAAGATAATCCATGTCCGGTGCGACTGCACCGAACAGTCCCCAGAACAAATAAGTATTGTATGAAGATACCCGTCGTTCGAAATGGCTGAACAGCAATCTGCATGTAATATAACCAGCCGGTAAATGTGCGAATGTGATAGTAACCCCCTGATAGTTATGTCAATAGTTGAAGTGGCCCTCAGCGCCTTTATCGGTAGACGGTGTTCCGGTTTAATGATGAGACGTCCAACGATGGGCTATGTTAACTGACAACTCATGTTTTTCCGTTTTCCCGCCCATGCCGACGATAAACATATAATCTTCATCAAAAAATGATCCGGTACCGGAATTACGTCATTCCCGGATTGTACAGGTCATGGCCTGATGCATGTTTATTGCTTCCGGGAGGCAAATGAGGTCTCGGGCTCTATCGTTGTTTACTGGCCGTCGAAGTCCGCCCAGTTGTTCGGGGTTTCGTACCAGCGCAGGTTTTTCAGGATGACTCCTTCGGGGAGGTGATTGCTGAGCTGGTTGAAGGCCCATTTTGCGAGGCATTCGGCGGTTGGCGGTTCATCGGTCACCAGCACGCGTTTGTTGCGCTTCAGGATGAATTCGAGGTCCTGGTGATCGTTTTTCCAGATGGCGAATCCGTGATCGAGCTTGTCGTGGATCTGTTCGGCCATGGTTTTGTGCAGGAATTTGAAATCCATGACCATGCCCTCTTCAGCGTCGCCCTGACGGTCGTTGATCGGTCCTTCCACGGTAGCCACGATTACGCCTCTATGGCCGTGAAGCTGATTGCAGAATGAAAAGCTGTTCGGCAGGGTGTGGCCGTAGTCGATCTCGATTTTCCTGGAAATGAGCATAACGTTTATGTCAGGTTCGAATGAAATTTAGCGAAGTGTACGTAATTTTTTCCAGAAATGCATGGAGTGTGAAACTTCGCGCTCTGTAAGTTGGAGGGGCGGCTGAGGGGAACAGGCTGAAATGGTTGTACACGAAAGAAATCGCTATGGCGGTAATGAGTTTACGCCGCGTATTGCCTTGATTTTTTTACATTTGACATTCAGCCCTTTTTTGACCTCCTTGTCCAGGATTTGACAGCGGGAAGTACGGGTTGAAACGTTTAGTGTGCCGAAGAGGCTTGTTATAGTCTCAGGTCGCAGACGGTTGTTATGTAGTAAAGTCACCCAACAAGAGGTTATGAACGTACAGGATATCTGGACATCTATTCACGAAGAGGCTCAGCGCGAATGCGAAAATGAGCCTGAAATTCGCATCTTTCTCGAACAGCATATTCTGCGTTACCCGGAATTTGCCCCTGCCCTGGCCATGCTTCTGTCTGTCAAACTCGGTTCGAAGCATTTTCCGCCGCAGGTGTTACAGGGCCTGTTCGAGGGGTTCTACCGGCAGAGCCCTGAATCCATAGAGTTTGCCGTCTGCGATCTCATCGCTACACAGCAGCGCGACCCGGCAGCCGTCAACTATTTCGAGATCATGCTGTTCCTCAAGGGTTATCAGGCGCTCCAGTCATACCGGCTTGCCCACTGGCTGTGGTCCAATAACCGCAAGTCCCTGGCCCTTTTCCTGCAGAACCGCATCTCAGAGGTTTTTGCGGTCGATATTCACCCTGCGGCAGTGATCGGAAAGGGGATACTGCTCGATCACGCCACCAGCCTCGTGATCGGCGAAACCGCGGTAGTGGACGACAACGTCTCGCTTCTGCATGAAGTGACGCTTGGCGGAACCGGCAAGGAGACAGGGGACCGTCATCCCAAGGTCAGCAAATCGGTGATGATCGGTGCCGGCGCCAAGATCCTCGGTAATATCACGATCGGGGAGGGGGCCAAGGTCGGCGCAGGAAGCGTGGTGCTCGACGATGTGCCGGCCCACTATACTGTTGCCGGTGTTCCCGCCCATATCGTTGGCCGGACGGAGGTCGCGGAGCCTGCTCTCGACATGAACCAGAGGTTGGTGTTCCCGCAGAAAGGGTGCGGGACTGCTCCCCGGGCTGAAGCCCAGGGCAACTGAGGAGAATGTAAGACATGAATCAAATTGCATGGACCAAAAGGACGTAAAGGACCAATAGGACATAAGGGGTTCAGGAGGTGATGATGAAGTAGCAGCACATCTTCATTTCTCGGGAACGCCGGGCTCCCGGTTTGCCGTGCAAAAGGCTGCTTCATCTTGACTTTTGAAACAGCCTCTCCTGAATATGGGAGCTGAGCCCAGGTCAATCGAGGAGGGAGAACATTCGAACGTTCGCCGGCCCGATTCGTCGGGACGACTGAATAAGGGCGCTGAAGCCCGGGGCAACTGAGGAGAATGTAAGAGCCGAATAACCGGAGGGGTTCAGCCCTGAAGATATTCGGCTCTTACACTTACGCGCTGAACCGGTTTTTCAGCTCTTCCCGATAGGCTTCAAGGCGTTCAGTTATCTCCTTCATATGATCGCCGCCGATTTTTTCCAGAAGTGCGTTGGCGATGACAGGAGCCACAACGGCTTCAGCTACGACTCCGGCTGCAGGGACGGCGCATGCGTCGCTCCGTTCGAAACGCGACTGGACGGCGTTCAGAGTAGCAAGGTCGAACGAGCGGAGTGGGGAGACCAGGGACGAGATCGGTTTCATGGCTGCCCTCAGGTGGATCGGCTGCCCGTTCGACATGCTTCCTTCGATGCCTCCCGCACGATTCGTTTCCCTCGACAATCCTTTATCGCTGCCGGCAAACAGTTCGTCATGGACCTGTGATCCCGGCCTGTGCGCGTTCTCGAACGCTGTACCTATCTCTACGCCCTTGATGGCCTGGATGGACATGATCGCGGCTGCGAGCGCGGAGTCGAGTTTTCTGTCGTGCTGCACGTAGCTGCCGAGCCCCAGGGGTACGCCGGTAATGAATATTTCAATGATTCCTCCGAGGGT
>DATMYL010000077.1:0-31486 GCA_035560975.1 Chlorobaculum sp.
CCGGACTTTAGTCCGGGGGTAGCCGGATCAAAAAAATCAGGACTTTAGTCCAATTTCTTCTACAAATATGTTGCGCACTATCATTTCTGCTGCGTAATATGACTGTATAAATATCGCAAGAGGTTGAAACCCCTATTTCTCCTCAATTCCATGCCATTCATCAAAATGTGGGTCCATTGCGTTTGGGCTACGAAAAACCGGGAAGTCATGTTAAACCGGGAGGTTCGGTTGAGCTTGTACGGGCATATTGTCGAGCATGGCCGAAACAACGGCATCTTTATCGATTGCATCAATGGCAGCAATGATCATGTCCATCTGCTGATCTCCCTGGGAACAGAACAGAACATTTCCAGAGTCATACAACAGATCAAGGGGGAATCGACATTCTGGCTGAACCGAAACGGTATGCTTCCGTTCAAATTCGGCTGGCAGGAGGACTATTTCGCCGTTTCTGTAAGCGAGTCGCAGATCGACAAAGTGCGCAAGTATATCGAAGAGCAGATCGAACATCATCGGGTGAAGAGTTTTGCCGAAGAATATCAGGAGTTCATCGAAAAGTTCGGGTTTGGCGAGATGGACAGAATGAAGCCGGGGATGGGCGACAAATGAAGATATTGGGCTGAAGCCCGAAGATTTTTTTTTGGGTCCTTCCTCCCCGGACTGAAGTCCGGGGCAACTGGAATGTAGGATGTTCAAATGTCCGAAGGACTAAAGTCCTTCTGAATACAAGAAGACTGAAGTCCGGGGCAACTGGAATGTAAGTGGTCTGAAATGTCCAGAGTCCCGACTTGTCGGGATTCCTGAATCGAAGAGGACTGAAGTCCGGGGCAACTGGAATGTAGGAGGTTTAAAAGTCAGGAGTCCCGACTTGTCAGGATTCCGGAATCGAAGAAGACTGAAGTCCGGGGCAACTGGAATGTAGGAGGTCTGAATGTCCGGAGACCCGACTTGTCGGGATTCCTTGATCGAAGAAGACTGAAGTCCGGGACAACTGGAATGTAAGAGGTCTGAATGTCAGGAGTCCCGACTTGTCGGGATTCCAGAATCGAAGAAGACTGAAGTTCGGGGCAAATTGAATGTAAGAGGTCCGATGTCAGCAAGACTGAAGTCTTCCGGAATAAAAAAAAGAGCGATGTCTGGGGCGGCTTAGATTTGAGGGATGACTTTCAGGAGATCCCGACAGGTTGGGACGATGGATGTTGAAATCTTCTCCCTCTTCAGTTGCCCCGGGTTTTAACCCGGGGTTAACTGATCAAATAAATATTCCGGACTTCAGTCCAATATCCTCAAAATCCGGCTCCGACAAATCGGAATACTACCCTTCTCCGCAGCCGTTGTTTTTCAGGAATTTCTTGATGTTCCTTGAGGCCTGGCGGATTCGTTCTTCGTTTTCGATCATGGCTACCCTGACGTAATCGTCTCCGTATGCTCCGAATCCGATGCCGGGGCTGACGGCTACCTTGCCCTCTATGAGCAGCTTTTTGCTGAACTCGAGGCTGCCCATGCTGCGCATCGCTTCGGGTATCTTTGCCCACACGAACATCGATGCTCGCGGCGTCACGATACCCCAACCGGCGTTTGCGAAGCTGGAAATAAGCACGTCGCGGCGTTTGCGGTACACTTCGCTGATCTCCCTGACACATGTCTGGTCTTCCGTCAGGGCGATGGTCGATGCGACCTGGATCGGGGTGAAGGTACCGTAGTCCAGCCAGCTCTTTATCTTTTCGAGGGCTCCTACAAGCTTTGCGTTTCCGACCATGAACCCTACACGCCATCCGGCCATGTTGTAGGTCTTGGACAGGGTGTAGCTTTCTACTGCGACGTCCTTGGCGCCGGGCACCTGCAGGATGGACGGAGTCACATAGCCGTCAAAGGTGATTTCGGCATAGGCGATGTCGCTGATGATGTAGAACCTCTCCCGGCGGGCCAGATCGACCAGGCGTTCGTAGAACGGCAGTTCGACGGTGGCTGTGGTCGGGTTGTTCGGGAAATTGACGACCAGGTACTTCGGCTTGGGCGAAGATTCACGCAAAACCGTTTCGATGTTGTGGAAAAAGGCCTCTTCGTCGAGCGTGTAGTCGTCGTTCATTTCGAGCTTCATGCGATGCACGTTCCCCCCGGCAAGAATGAATGCCTGCGAATGGATCGGGTAGCACGGGTCGGGCACGATGGCCAGGTCGCCGGGATTCGTAATTGCCTGTACCAGGTGGGCGTAGCCCTCCTTTGAGCCCATCGTTACCACGACTTCCCTGTCGAGGTCGAGATCGACGTTGTACTTGTTACGGTACCAGGCCCCCACAGCTCCGCGAAGCTTGTAGATGCCCTTCGATACAGAGTAGCCATGTGTCTTCGGCTTGTTGACGCTTTCGACGAGTTTATCGATGATGTGCTGCGGCGTAGGACCGTCGGGATTACCCATCGAAAAATCGATGACATCCTCGCCCGCTCTCCGCTCGGCCATCTTCAGCTCGTTTACTGCGGCAAAAACATACTTGGGAAGCCTCTTGATCTTGTCAAATTCAATTTCATCAAACATGGCTGATATCCGGGAATTCGTTAATACGGTAATGACACACTGCCTGAACGCAGTCGAACAGTTTTAATCATAAACAAAAAGCCGTTGATCTCCATAAGTTCGCGTTTTTTTTAGAGCTGCGATGTGCAATTCGGACACCTGACTGCTTTTGACGGTATCGTGGAATAACAGAACGGGCACTCTTTGGTCTGAATGGCAACCGGAGGAGGGGCTGCTGCGGGTTTGGGATTGCGCAACTTGTTGACCGCACGCACCAGAAGAAATACCGCGAATGCCATGATAAGGAAGCCGATTACTGCATTCAGAAAAAGACCGTAATTGATAGTCACTGCTCCTGCGCGCTTGGCTTCGGCAAGTGCCAGATAAGGCCCAGGCTGTCCCCCTTCCCTGAGGACGACGAACAGGTTGGCAAAATCGACGCCTTTCAGGAGAAGGCCGATCGGCGGCATCAGAAGATCGGTGACCAGGGAGCTGACGAGTGCCCCGAAAGCCCCGCCGATAATGATGCCGACGGCCATATCGACCACATTGCCCTTGACTGCGAACTCCTTGAACTCTTTTAGCATGGGTTTCGTTGTTTATGTGTTGACGAATCCAACTTATCTTGAAGATACTGCTCCGAGAGCTGGGCTGATTGGGGTATACAACAAAATAAACCCCCTTAATTGGACATTAGTGTATTTTTTATTAAAATGAAACCTCATACCCTGTTGAACCCGCACGAATTCATCCAAAATATAAGGCACTTCTGATAATTGTCGTGGGCGGTTAGGGAGCAAAGCAGGCATCGTCCTACAAAGCAATCGAATCGCGCAACAGTTTCAGGATGTCATAAAAAAGGCAGTCATCTAATCGATGGAGCATAATATTCGTACAGATTCATTGAAGCATCATCTCGAGCAGATTACCGGCAACAATTACGCCTGCTGCTACCAATGCGGTAAATGTACCGCCGGATGCCCTGCCGGCGGGTTCATGGACAATCCGCCGTCCAGGATCATGCGACTCATTCAGGCCGGATACGCTGAAGAGGCCATGAAGTCCGATGCACTCTGGTACTGCATCGGTTGCATGACCTGCACGTCCCGGTGTCCGCAGAACATCGAGATCGCAGGCACCATGGACGCCCTGAGGGAGATGGCGCTGAAAAGTGATATCATCTCATCAGACCGCTCAAAAAAGCTGGTCATGGCCTTCCACTCTTCGTTCCTGACCACGGTGCGAAAAAGCGGCCGCTTGCAGGAACTCTCGCTCATCAACAGCTACAAGCTGCGTACCCGGACGTTCCTGCAGGATGCCGACGCCGGAATGAAGATGATCAAGCAGGGCAAGATCCACCCTATCAAGGCGTTCATTTCGAAAGAGAGCGTCGAGGCCCAGGATCAGATAGAGAAGATTTTCGAGCTTTCCGGGCAGGAAAGCCATACGCCTGCCGCAAGGCGCCGGCCGGTCAAGCGGAGCTTCAAGCCTGACGCGCCTGTCAGGATAACTCCCGGCATGACGATCGGCTACTACCCCGGATGTTCGCTATCCGGTACGGCCAAGGATTACGATATCTCCGTCCGCAATATGTGCGAGCGTCTCGACATAAAGCTCAAGGAGATCGAGGACTGGAATTGCTGCGGCGCCAGCTCGGCTCACGCGACCAATCACAAGCTCTCAATGCTGTTGCCCGCAAGGAACCAGGCACTGGCAGATGCCCAGGGTATGGATTATGTGCTGGCTCCCTGCGCAGCCTGCCTTAACCGTCAGGTGGCAGCACGCACTGCGCTGATAGAATCCGAGGAGCTCCGCGCCGACCTGAAGACCGTCACCGGTTCTGCTCCGGTCTGCAAGGCTCAGTTCATAGGTATCATGCAACTGCTCGAGGCAATAGGTTCAGAAGCGATCAAGAGCAGGGTGACCAAACCGCTCAAGGATCTTTCTCTGGCCTGCTATTATGGCTGTCTGCTGGTCCGTCCGTTCGAAACCATGGCTTACGACGACCCGGAGAACCCGACCAAAATGGACAAGGTCATCGAGGCTCTCGGAGCCAAGCCTGTGGATTGGGCTTACAAGGTCGAGTGCTGTGGTGCCGGATTGACCCTTGCACAACAGGACATGATCGAGGATCTGACTTACAAAATCGCACACAATGCAGCTTCCAACGGTGCCGGAGCATTCGTAGTGGCCTGCCCGCTCTGCCATACCAACCTCGATATGCGTCAGGAAGGGATGAGGAAACGGTACACCGACATCAACGCGATGCCCGTTTACTACATATCGGACCTCGTCGCACTGGCATTCGGAGCGAGTCCCGAAGAGGTCGCTCTCGACAAGCATTTCGTGCAGGCAATCGACATGGTCAGAAACCTTTAATATGCCCCCGGCGTATGAAAAGAGCGAGTTTGATTCGTAAATTGAAAATTTGTCACAGAAAGTTCGGCAAACCGACAATAACCGTGATGCGTCATCCGGTTGAAACAGAGTCCTGATTGCTCTGGACTTGGTGCCGATAACCGTCATTTACGATCGGCCTGCAGGGAGTAAGCATGTGGACTGGACCTGATCTCAATACACAATTCCTGGATTGGGCTGCTGATTGACAACGAAACAGCGGCATAAGGGACGAATTGTCCGATAGTCTGCCGATTTGCGGCGGACACGTCCTTCGGTAGCGGAAACACCTTAACATAATGGCTTCAGGATGGCAAAAATAGGAGTATTCGTCTGTCACTGCGGTGAAAATATCGCCTCGATGGTCGACACCGCCAATCTGGTTGCGGCAATATCAGAACATCCCGGTGTGGAGATCTGCACCGAGTATAAATATTTCTGTTCCGACCCCGGGCAGGAGACGGTCAAGAGGGCCATCAGGGAACACGGCCTGACGGGCGTTGTCGTGGCGGCCTGCTCTCCGAGGATGCACGAGCAGACATTCCGCAAAGCCTGCGCGGAAGCCGGCTTGAACCCCTACATGCTCGAACTGGCCAATATCAGGGAGCAGTGCTCCTGGGTGCATACGGACAAGGAAGAGGCTACTGAAAAGGCGATCGAAATCACCCGTTCCCTGGTCGAAAAGGTCAAGCGAAACAACGGTCTTTATCCAATTTCGGTACCGGTAACCCGCCGCGCCATGGTCATCGGAGGCGGCATCGCGGGCATTCAGGCTGCGCTTGACATCGCTGGAGCCGGCCGCGAAGTGGTACTGGTCGAACGCGAACCCTCGATCGGCGGCCACATGTCGCAGATCTCCGAAACCTTTCCGACACTCGACTGTTCCCAGTGTATCCTGACGCCGCGCATGGTCGAGGCTGTCCAGCATCCGAACATCAAGGTCATGACCTACTCCGAGGTCGAAGAGGTCGATGGATTTATCGGAAATTTCACGGTCAAGGTGCGCCGCAAGGCCCGCTACGTCAGGATGGAGACCTGTACCGGCTGCGGAGACTGTATCCAGAAATGCCCGGTAAAGAAGATTCCGAGTGAGTTCGAGTGCAACCTCGGCAACCGGACGGCCATCTACACCCCGTTTGCGCAGGCCGTGCCGAACGTTCCTGTCATCGACCGCTCCCGCTGCACTTACTTCAAGAACGGCAAATGCGCCATCTGCAAGAAAACATGCCAGATCGACAGCATCGATTTCGACATGCAGGATACGATCGAGAGCATTGAAGTCGGAGCTATCGTGGTGGCGACCGGTTTCCAGCTCCAGGATACGAGCCTTTACGGTGAGTATGGATACGGACGTTACAAAGATGTGATCACGGGTTTGCATTTCGAAAGGCTCGCTTCGGCCAGCGGACCGACTGCAGGCAAGATCAGGCGTCCTTCTGACGGCAAGGAGCCCGAGACGGTTGTCTTCATCCAGTGTGCAGGGTCTCGCGATGTGTCCAAGGGCGTCAGGTACTGCTCCAAGATATGCTGCATGTACACGGCAAAGCATGCCATGCTCTACGCGCACAAGGTGCACGGCGGCAACACCAAAATCTTCTACATGGATATCCGTGCCGCGGGTAAGGGTTATGACGAATTCACCCGCCGCGCCATCGAGGAGGATCATGCAGGATATGTCCGCGGCCGTGTGAGCAAGATTTTCGAGGAGAACGGAAAGCTCATCGTTCGCGGAGCCGATATGCTGCTTGGCAGGCCGGTTGAGGTTGAGGCCGATATGGTGGTGCTCGCCACGGCCATGGTGCCCCAGCCTGACGCCAAAGACTTCGCCAAGGTGCTTGGCATCGGCTATGACGAGTACGGTTTCTTCAACGAAGCGCACCTGAAACTCCGTCCGGTAGAAACGGCCACGGCAGGCATCTACCTTGCCGGGGCATGCCAGTCCCCGAAGGACATCCCGGACTCGGTATCGCAGGCTTCAGCCGCTGCAGCCAAAGTGCTCGGCCTTTTCAGCCGCGAACAGCTCGAACGCGAGCCTGTGGTTGCGATGGTCGGCGAATCGACCTGTGCCGGTTGCTGGGGATGCGTGACTGCCTGCCCTTACAACGCAATCGACCACAAGGATATAACCGACAGGAACGGCAACGTCATCAAGCGGGTAGCAAGCGTGAACCCGGGCCTCTGCCAGGGTTGCGGCACTTGCGTGAGCTTCTGCCGGTCAAACAGCATCGACCTTGCCGGATTCACCGAAAAACAGATTTTCGCAGAAGTCATGGCCTTGTAGACACGCCGGAATTTTTCGGAAACCATGACTGTAATTGCAACAAACCAAGCGACCGAAGTAGCCGATGAGTGAACCATTCGAACCGAAAATAGTGGCTTTTGTCTGCACCTACTGCACTTACGCAGGAGCCGACCTCGCAGGCACGAGCAGAATGAAATATGCGTCGAACGTAAGGATCGTGCGCCTCCCCTGCACCGGCCGCATCAGTCCGATGTTCATCCTCAAGGCCCTGCAGAAAGGAGCCGACGGCGTGCTCGTCAGCGGCTGCCATCCCGGCGACTGCCATTTTGCCCAGGGAAACTACCATGCACGTCGCCGCTGGACCGTGTTCCGGGCCCTGCTCGCATTTACCGGAATACCGGAACAGCGCATCCGCTTTTCGTGGATCAGCGCCGCGGAAGGTGCCAAGTTCGCAGAATTGATCAACACGCTGACCGAAGACATCCGCAAGCTCGGTCCGTTCGAACAGTACCACGAGCTGCAGAAAGTCATCGAAACCCAGTCTACGTATTAAGGAATCATCAATGGGAATACAGGAACAATACATAAGTGAAGCGGCCGGTCTGCTCGCATCGGGCGCAGTGAAACTCGTGATCGGCTATTGTGAAGGTTCGACCCCGGACCGCCGTCGGCCGGTGTTCGTCCGCACGCCCGCAGAGGCTGAACGGCTTATGCTTGACGGTGCCTGCGTGGCCAACCTTTCGACATACCTTATCACTGAAGGGCTTTTGAGCGACGGCAAGAGCGTCGCGGTCTTCCTGAAGCCGGACGGCATCAGGAGCATCAACATCCTCGCTGCGGAGGCTCAGATAAACCCCGAACAGGTGGTCATCTTCGGCTTCGATATAGAGAACGGACAGGCCAGGACGCTCGCAGGACGAAAGGCATCTGATTTCACCTCAGTCGTCGAGGCAGCGAAGGCTGCCGGTCTATCTGCCGACCTGCAGAAGGAGTCGGAACGGCTGGTACAGATGAGCGCAGAAGAACGTTTCGAGTACTGGAAAGAGCAGTTTTCCAAATGCATCAAATGCTACGCCTGTCGGCAGGTATGCCCGATGTGCTACTGTCGCCGCTGTATCGTCGACGTCAACCAGCCGCAGTGGGTCAACACCTCTTCGCACACACTCGGCAACTTCGAATGGAACATCGTCAGGGCGTTCCATCTTGCCGGACGTTGCGTAGCCTGCGGAGGCTGCGACCGTTCCTGCCCCGTAAACATCCCGCTCAGGCTTATCAACCACCGCATGGCCAAAGAGGTGCTTGACGCCTTCGATTACTATGCCGGAGAGAGCACCGACCAGAAACCCGTACTTGCGACCTTCAGGCAGGACGATCCCGAGACTTTCATTCTTTAAGCATTTAGTGAAGTATGTCCAGAATACTCCTCAAGAACAAACTCGACGACTGCATTGCGGCCTGGCGTTCTGCCGGCTTCAGCGTCCTTGCGCCGGTCAGACGCAGCGATCTTTCACGCTTCGACGAGGTTGAGAGATCGACCGACATGGCGCTGGATCTGGTACTACCCGAACGCACCATCAAGGACCACTTTTTCCCGCAGACCGAACCGCTGATCAAATACAAGATCAAGAAACACGATATCGACAGCCAGGAGATGCTGCCCCCGGACATGAAACGGGTGTTTTTCGGCGTGCGCCCCTGCGATGCATCGGGCCTGGCCATCGACGACCCGCTCTTCGGATGGGATTACAAAGACGAGTACTGGTTCAAACGCCGCGACAATGCGGTGATCGTGACCATCGCATGCACCGCCTCCGACGATTTCTGCATGTGCACGTCGGTCAAGCTCGATCCGGACAGCACGAAGGGTTCGGACGTGATGCTGAGACCCCTGCAGAACGGCAACGGATGGCAGGTCGAAGCGCTGACCGACCGTGGCAATGCGCTGCTCGGACCGGTCGCATCGTTCCTTCAGGAGGGTTCAGAGGCTCCGGCTCCCGTGGCATCAGTACCGGTCCGTTTCGATGTGGACAGGGTCATGGAATGGCTGGCAGATCCTGCCAGTTTCGAGAGCCATTTCTGGAAGGAGATCTCGTTGCGCTGTATCGGATGCGGCAGCTGCACCTTCCTCTGTCCCACCTGCCACTGCTTCGACATCCAGGACGAAGGCGACACCTTTAGCGGCATCAGGCGCAAAAACTGGGACAGCTGCTCTTTCGCCATGTTCACCATGCACACCTCAGGCCACAACCCAAGGAATACGCAGTCAACCAGATGGCGCCAGCGCATCATGCACAAGTTCAACTACTATCGCGGCAAGTTCGGCGTCAACAGCTGCAGCGGCTGCGGCCGTTGCACCCGCCAGTGCCCGGTGGACATGGGTATTACAGAAACATTGCAAGCGATCACAAATTTACCGAAGTGACACAAGACCGTTACAACAGCAATAGCAGTATGATCTACAACCCGTTCCCAATGCGGGTCGTATCGAAACGCGAAGAGGCTCCCGGCGTCAGAACGCTCAAACTCGAGTTCGTCAAGCAGGAGGATCATGAATTCTTCAAGGCCAATTACAGAACCGGCATGTTTGGCCTGTACGGCATTTTCGGCGAGGGCGAAAGCACATTCTGCGTTGCCAGTCCCGAAACGAGGAAAGAGTACATCGAATGCACATTCCGGCAGTCGGGACGTGTGACGACCACGCTGGCGGACGCCGATGCAGGAGATATCGTTACCTTCCGCGGCCCCTATGGAAACCGATTTCCAATTGAGGAGTTCGAGGGCAAAAACCTGCTCTTCATCGCCGGAGGCATCGCCCTTCCCCCGACGCGAAGCGTTATCTGGTCGTGTCTCGACCAGCGGGAGAAATATGGCAACGTAACCATCGTCTACGGTGCGAGGACGGTGGCCGACCTGGTCTATAAACATGAGCTGGAGGAGTGGAAGCAGCGTGACGACGTGAACCTGGTGCTGACGGTCGATCCGGGAGGTGAGACTCCGGACTGGCAGGACCATGTCGGCTTCGTGCCGTCAATACTCGAGAAGGTCGCTCCGTCGCCGGACAATACGATCGCCGTGCTGTGCGGTCCGCCGATCATGATCAAGTTCACCCTGAACGCCCTCGGCAAACTCGGCTTCAGCGAATCGAACGTCTACACGACATTGGAGAACCGCATGAAGTGCGGTGTAGGTAAATGCGGACGCTGCAACGTCGGTTCGGTCTACATCTGCAAAGAGGGTCCGGTATTCACCGCCGCAGAGGTTTCGGCGATGCCGCAGGCTGATCTTTAAGAAAGAGGCGCGATAGAAGAAAGGGACTTAAGGGACGAAAGGGACATAAAGGACGGAAAGGACCGCGAAGAGAACGCGACCTGTCTGTCTGACATTTTCAGGGTCCGGCCATGTTGCTGGGCCTTGTTTTTTTTAGGCAAAGTTTACCTCTTGTTACTCAAACACTTTATACCATTGTTTTGTCCATCACGTCCATTCCGTCCATCAAGTCCATAACGTCCATTCTTTCTTCCCCCCTTCCCTTTACCCCAGCCTTACCGGGCAAAATCTTCCCGGCTGGTGGAAGTCGGGAGTTCCGGGATCGTGCCACCAGGGGAAAAGACCGTAGTGCTTTTCTCCGAGGCTTGCGCAGCATTGCAGTTTGATCCGGCCGTCGTTGATGAAGGGTTCGAGGAGCTTGTAGGAGAGCTCCATGCCGAAACCAGATGGACCCGAAAACCTCACCAGGCTTTCCGTCCAGAGTGATTCCGATAACGCTTCATGCCCTGCTGCCCTGCTGCGCGGGGTGTCGAAGCGAAGAGCGACCCAGTGACCGTCCGGGGTTATCTCGAATTCAAGGTACGAGCCTCCAGAACCGCCGTCTCCGACGAATAGCTCCGAAACGCTATACTTCCACAATTCATCGACGAAAGAGCCTCCTGGGGCATCCGGGCGCAGCGGAAACGAGTTTCCGGATGCGTCGTGTGTCGTCCAGCGGATGAACGGGCGATCCGGAGCGAGACGAGCTTCTGAAACCGGGGCAAGCTGTTCGATTTCAATCGAAATGCCTTCGGGAAAATGGGTGTCGGTCCATGAGTAGTCGAGCAAAGGGCCCTGCATGACAATGCGCGGAAAGGATGCGTTCCCGCCATCGGGTGCATGAAGGAGTCCTGCCCAGGCGAAGCCGGGGCGTGAGGGCTCGGGAATGGATTCAATGCCGCACGCATCGAGCAACGAGGCGTCGAACAGGCCTGCACACTGAAGTTCGAGTTCGAGCACTGCACCAGCCTGCTTTCTGGCCGCAGTACGCATCGCAGCCGCGAGCTTCAGCACGTCGACAGCTTTCGCACCTCCGGTATTGAAAATGAAGTTGGCGTGGTGGTCGCTTACCTGCGCCCCCCCTTCCCTGCGCCCCCTGAAGCCGAGCGAATCAAAGATCTGCCCGCTTGGGCGTCCGGCCTGGTAACTGTTCTTGAAGGCGGAACCGCAGCTCGGATAGTCGAACTGGTGCTTCGCATCCCTATCATTGCCGTACTCCTGCATTGCCAGGCCGATAGCTTCGGAGTCCCTGGTTTCCGGGAATTCGAGCAGTGCACCGACGACTATTTCCGCACTTTGCATGAGGCTGGTCTGCTTGTAGCCGAGGAACACCTCTTCACGGCTCCGCCAGCGGACCGTGCCGTCAAGTCCGGCTGTCACGATCCCTTTCGTAACCGAGGATATTTCCCGGCCGTAGCATCGGCCGTTCATTCGCACCGTGGCGCCGATCATGCCCGGCAGCCTGTAAAGCCACTCCCCTCCGCTCCGTCCCGCTTTCTGCAACGCAAGGGCCGCATCGGTGTTTTCGACGCCCGCTTCGCAGAAGAGCTCATGCTCCGATACCCAGAATAAACGATTCATCGATGCGGTTGAGATCACCACACCCGGGAATTCCTCGTCGGAGAAAAGCATGTTGCTACCCTTTCCGGCCACGATGACCGGCAAGTTGAATTCGCGACACCAGTCGAGCACCGCTGCAAGCTCGCTCACGCTGCGCGGCCTGGCCAGCCGCCGAGTTCGACCGCCGATGGCATAGTAGCCGACCGCTGAAAGCGGCACATTTTGTTCACATGGAAAGGGCAAAATCGGTTCAGGCATCTCTCTGGTGGTTGGAAAGTAAAAGCATTTCCGGCACTCCCCGGAGCTTTCAAATATATGTTTTTAGCTTCAAGCGCCAATATCCGGCCAGGAAGCATAAGCGACGGCGTTCAATTAACGGCGACTCCTTTGGTTTTGTGTATTGCCATTGGTAACTTTTTCATCAGAACTGCCTGAATCTGATTTTCCCTGACGAAAGCAGCGACCCCTGTTCCGAAGTTCCCCAGTCATTACCCCTAACTGTTCAAACGGAGCATCCACCATGGCAAAAAAAGCACTATGCGTCGGAATCAACAAGTTCAAGAACTACCCCGATGCGAATCTCAACGGCTGCGTCAATGACGTCGTAGACATGAAGTCCATCCTGAAAGAGTTTAACGGGTTTACAGACAAGGAGATCCAGGTGCTCACCGATGCGGCGGCGACAAAGGCGGCGATCATGAAAAACCTGAACGCGATGGTCGATGGGGCAATAAAGGGAAAGTATGACCATCTGGTATTCTCCCTGTCGAGCCACGGCACGCAGGTTCCGGATACCAGCGGGGACGAACCGGACAAGGTCGACGAGGCGTTCTGCCCTCATGACCTCGCACAAGCAGGCGACATCTGGGATCCGAAACATGTCATCACGGACGACGAACTGCACGACCTGTTCATTAAGCTCCCGACAAACGTGCTGTTCGAGGTCTATTTCGACACCTGCCACAGCGGGACCGGGCTGAAGGCTATAGATATGCTTCTGCAGCGACGACCGAGGTATCTGCCTCCTCCGTCGCTCGAGGCGTTCCTGAACGTCGAGCAGCGCTCGCCCAGGCAACTGAACGACCTGCTGCTCAAAAAAGGGGTGACTCAACAGATCCTCTGGGCGGCATGCCGCGCGAATCAGACCAGCGCCGACGCACATATCGACGGAAACTGGCACGGTGCGTTCACCTACTTTTTCTGCAAGGAGTTGCGTGCATGCAACAACAGCCTTTCACGGGCTGATCTCCTTAAAAAGGTAGCGGCAGACCTCAAGGCGGCTCATTACACCCAGGTGCCGCAGCTCGAAACCAAGGCCACACAGCGCAAACTGAACCCGGGTGCAGCTGTCAATAAATAATCCTGTCGGGGCTCGCTTCACCCCATTGACGGGAAAAGAGATCGGAACAGGGGGCGCTTGACGATATCGGGAAGCAGGAAACAGACGATGACGAGAAACACAGCCGGCGGCAGGTGGTGCCACTCAGGGGATGCGAACCTGAACAGATCCCGCATGAGCGGCACACCTGTCACAATGCCCAGAAAAAGAAGCGCCCCGCCGGTCACCCACCATAGCGCCGGATTGGGCACCCTCAGTGACCTGAACATGGACTCTTTCCATGAACGGTTGGCGAAAATGAGACCGATGTTACCGGCCACCACCCCTGCGAAGGAGATCATCCTCGATTCGGCCTCGCCGTATCCGTTACCGAGCATGAGGGCATAGGTCGCCAGCACCATAACAAAGATCAAGACTCCCTGTACCATTGCACGCATGACGACTTTACGGCCGAGAAGCGCTTCATGGAGTTTTCTCGGAGGGCGTTTCATGATTCCCTGCTCCTCCTTTTCCATTTCGAAGACGATGCTGCAGGAGGGATCGATGATCAGCTCGAGAAAGAGGATATGGGCCGGCAACAGGGCCAGGGGCCAGTGCAGGAGTACCGGTAACAGTGACATACCGGCTATCGGAAGGTGCACCGACAGGATGAACGCCATCGCTTTCTGGATGTTGTCGTAGATTCGACGGCCCATCTTGACCGCTCCGACGATCGAGTCGAAGTGGTCGTCGACCAGAACCAGCGATGCGGCCTCGCGGGCCACGTCGGTTCCTCGGGCGCCCATGGCGATGCCGATATGGGCCGCCTTGAGAGCAGGCGCATCATTGACCCCGTCGCCGGTCATCGCCACTACTTCGTCCCTGCGTTTCAGGGCTTCGACGATGCGCAGCTTCTGGCCCGGATGCACCCTTGCAAAAATGGAGGTTCCGTCGATCTGCCCGTTCAGCTCTTCGTCTCCCATGCCATCGAGCTCCGGCCCGGTAATTATGCGGTCCGTCCCCTTCAGTCCGATCTGCTCGCCGATACGACGTGCCGTCGAGGGATAATCCCCGGTGATCATGATCATGCGCATGCCCGCCTCCTGGCACTCCCTGAGGGCTTCCGGCACCCCTTCCCGAACCGGATCTTCGAGGCCCAGCAGCCCGACGAAGGTAAAGTCGTAATCGTGCTGCTCCTCGGGCAGGGGCCGGCTTCCGAAAGCTGCCCTGGCAACGCCTATAACTCTCATCCCCCCGGATGCGAGCGTCTCGATCACAGAATGCAGGGCGGCGGTCTGCTTCTCGCCCAGATGGCAAAGATCGGCAATTGCCTCCGGTGCGCCCTTGGCTGCTATGACATATCCGCTTCCCGCTTTCGATCGCCACACATGCGACATGGCCAGCAACCGGTCCGAGAGCGGGTACTCCTTCTGGAGCTCCCAGTCCCTGTGCAGATGCTCTGTATTGGCGAGAGCCTTTTCACCGAGATCGCGCATGGCCTTCTCCATCGGGTCGAACGGGTCCGGCGGACTTGCCAGGATACTGTATTCGACAGCTTCATGCACGGCTTCGGGCAGGCTGTCGCCCGTTCCGTCCACATCATGAATCAAGCCATCAGCATACACCTGCCGGACAGTCATGCGGTTTTCAGTGAGGGTGCCGGTCTTGTCAACGCACAGCACCGTGGCCGCACCGAGCATCTCGACCGCAGGGACCCTCCGCGTCAGCACGTTGAAGCGGGAGATCCGCCAGGCGCCGAGAGCGAGGAATATGACGAGGACCATCGGGAACTCTTCGGGAAGGGTCGCCATGGCGAGGGTCAGGCCTGCGAGCAACCCGTTGAGCCAGTCATGTCGGGTCAGACCGTAGGCAACGGCAACGATGAGGCAAAGAACGACGCTGTACATGCTGATCGTCCGTACTATGCTTCGCATCTGGAGCTGGAGAAGCCCCTCTTCGGGCTTGAGGGAGCCAAGTGCCATGCCGATCCTCCCGATCTGTGTGCGTGGGCCGGTTTGCAGGACTCGGGCAATGCCGCGGCCTTTCACCATGAGCGTACCCGAGTATATAAACGGCAGGTCTTCGCCACCAGGCACTGCAGGCGGCGTCATCCCCTCACGGCATGCTTTACGCACCGCAAAGGATTCGCCCGTCAGGAGCGATTCGTCGGTACTGATTGCACTTGATGAAATCAACACCGCATCAGCTGGAATCCTGTCGCCCTCGGCAAGCAGTATGATATCGTCCTGCACCACCTCACGGCCAGGAATCCTCTGTTGTTTTCCTTCCCGTATGACAAGCGCCCGGGGACTCGACAGGTCGCGCAATGCTTCGAGCGCGCGTTCCGTCCGTCCTTCCTGAACAATGGCGATACCGATGATGACCACCACGAACCCCATCAGCATCAGCGCGTCTTCGATGCTTCCGAGCACGAGGTAGATCAGCCCGCAGGCTATCAGCATGAGGAACATCGGTTCACGAACGACATCGAACAGTATCACCAGAAACGAACGCCGCCTCCCTGAGGGAAGCTCGTTCCATCCGTCACGTTCAAGTCGCTCTTTTACCTCGTCCGCCCTCAAGCCGGAGGGCACTTCGTTCAATGTCGGCACGATCCCTTTCCTTTCAGCGTTTAAACCGGTTCCGCATCGGGTTTGCCCTGTATTTGACGGAACAAATCAATTCAGAGCCCGGATGGAGCAATCCGGCGGGCTGGTCCCTGGTAAAGAAAAAAACAAAAACCCCTGCAATAAAAGAAGTGCAGGGGTTTGAATGTGTCAGTCCGGAAACGTTACTGTTGCCGGCGAGCCTTGATGACGTCCGCTCAGTTGTCCTGTGGATCGTTCTTCGTGAGGATGCCGTCTTCAACCATCTTCTCGATGATTTTGCCGAGCTGATCGTGGGTACGGATAAGAGCCGGTACAGAAAATGCCAGAGTCCCGACAGGGCGGACGTTGCTCGTGTCCTTCTCGATCTGCGTGATGTTGACGAGGTCGACGCGTACGACACCGTCGATAAGGATCATGTTGGCGATGCCGTCAGCATAAATGGTCTGCATATGAGTTTCCTCCTGAGGATAGGGATTGAGTAGCTTACGTATGTTGCAAAAAAATCCGGTGGTCAATATAATCAAACTCTGTGAGGTTTTGTTACACAGAATCTTGTTCGACGTTGTTTACTACTAAACGCATGCAAAGAACTTAGCTATCCCCGGCACCATTTACCGCCCACACAGCAAGAACCCTCCGTTGATTCCGGAGGGTTCTCGCTGTAACATTCAGAGGGTCAGTTACTCCTTATACCTGGTGAGTATGCTGTTGTGGCGTCCGTAAAAGAAGTAGATACAGAAGCCTATGGCGAGCCAGACAATGAGTCTCAGCCAGTTCTCTGCAGGAAGGGAGAACATGAGCAGCAGGCAGGTCAATATGCCGGCGATAGGAACGAATGGCACCAGGGGTACCCTGAACGGCCTATCAGCATCCGGATTCGTTTTCCTCATGATAAGCACGGCCGCACAAACGATGACGAACGCGAAAAGCGTGCCGATATTGACCAGTTCGGCCAGCAGTCGAAGCGGCAGGACTGCACTGAGCAACGCGACAAAAAAGCCAGTCAGAATGGTCGATTTCCAGGGGGTCCTGAACTTCTCGTGGATTGCGCCAAAAAAGCTTTTCGGAAGAAGCCCGTCACGCGCCATGGCCAGAAAAATCCTGGGCTGGCTGAGCATCAACACGAGAAGCACTGAAGTGATGCCTGCAATGGCACCAAGAGAGATGATGAACTGCGCCCAGCCGAGACCGACCTGCCTGAAAGCATCGGATACTGGAGCGTCAATGCTTATGCGGTCATAAGGAACCATACCGGTTATGACTGCGGATACGGCAATATAGAGCACGGTGCAGATGACAAGGGAGGCGACAATACCGATCGGCACGTCTCGCTGAGGGTTGCGAGCCTCTTCGGCATGAGTCGAAACAGAATCGAAGCCGATGTAAGCGTAAAAAATCATGGCTGCGCCGGCAAGTACTCCGACTGGTGCACCTGACGATCCTTCCTGCCCAAGAATGGTGTGTCCGAACACGCTGAGACCGGAATAGCCGAACGGAGCGAATGGTTGCCAGTTGGCCGGTTTGACATACATTGCCCCAAGGACGATGACCAGCAGAACTACGGCTACCTTAACGATGACCATGGCGGTATTGAAGCCGGTGCTTTCACGTATGCCCTTGACCAGAAACACCGTAACGATAAAGGTGATCACGACAGCCGGCAGGTCGAACAGCGCTCCGTTCATGGTAAACATACTGGTCGACGTATCGAAGTCTATCGGCGCTCGTGAATAGATCGCAGGCAAGGACAGTCCGAATATGCCTATGAAATCCTGAAAATAGTGGGACCAGCCATGAGCTACGCTGGCTGAAGCAACGGTGTATTCAAGAGTCAGGTCCCAACCTATGATCCACGCGAACAGCTCCCCGAGAGTGGCATAAGCATAGGTGTATGCCGAGCCGGCTACGGGAGCCATGGATGCGAATTCAGCATAACAGAGGGCTGCAAACACGCAGGCCAGGCCAGCAAGGGCAAACGATATCGTGACGGCAGGGCCTGCCTTGTCGTGTGCGGCAACGCCGATGAGTACAAAAATGCCTGTACCGATGATGCACCCTACGCCCAGGCTTGTCAGGGCTACGGGTCCGAGAACACGGTTCAGCCTGTGCTCGCCTTTCATCTCTTCGAGCAGGAGGGAAAGCGGCTTTTTCCTGAAACTGTTTTTCACAGATATGAAAGTGAAGGATTAATGATGAATGCTGAATTATGAATGCTGAGTGATGAGTGATGAATGATTAGTTATGAATGCAAATTACGATAATATTATGCTTTGAACCCAAACAATCCTTTTCGAATGCACCACTTAACGGCCTCGATCACCGGAATGATGGTCAATGCGCAAAGTGTCACGATAAGCCAGTCTCCGAAAGTCATCGGGAACGTGCTGAACGGTACACGCAAAAATGGCAAAGATACGATCGATGCCAGCATGATCAGTTCCCAGAGGATCGCGAGATTGAGCCAACGGTTCGCAAACGGAGCCTTGTAAACAGGTTCCTTGTCTGAGCGGAAGTTATAGGCTTTGAAAAATTGTATCAGCACGAGCGATACAAATGTCATGGTCATAGCCTCGATGAGCGGGCGACCAGAGCTTCTCGACCATTGGAAAAGTGTGATGTTCACGATGGTCGACCAGATTCCTCCTGCCATCATGAGGGCTATCAGCGGGCGGGTGAAAATGCCCTGTTTCGGATCGGATGGAGGTCGTTTCATGATCCCGGGTGCTGCCGGGTCTACGGCAAGGGCAAGGGCGGGAAACCCGTCGGTAGCAAGATTCACATAGAGAAGCTGTACCGCGGTGAGCGGCAGGGGGAGGCCAAGTATGGTTGCGCCTGCCATCAGGCCGAGTTCGCCGATGTTGGACGAGAGCAGGTACGTGAGGTATTTCCTGATATTGTCATAAATTCCCCTCCCCTCTTCCACTGCTGCTACGATCGATGTAAAGTTGTCGTCGGTCAGGGTCATCGCCGATGCTTCCCGTGACACGTCGGTGCCGTTGATGCCCATGGAGATACCGATGTCGGCTTTTTTCAGGGCAGGAGCATCGTTGACGCCATCACCGGTCATGGCGACAATCTCTCCGTTCGACTGCAAGGCTTCGACGATCCGCAGTTTGTGCTCTGGCGCAACCCTTGCGAAAACATCGATGCTCCCGACTATTTTTTTGAGCTCGTTATCGTCCATTCGTTCCAGCTCAGCGCCGTTCAAAACCCGTCCCTCAACCAGGATTCCGAGCTCACGCGCAATGGCCTCCGCCGTTACCGGATGGTCTCCGGTGATCATGACAGGACGTATCCCTGCCTCGAAACACTTCCGGATAGCTTCGCGTGCTTCGCTTCTCGGCGGGTCGATCATACCGGCAAAACCGAGAAAAACAAGCCCGTCGTCCGTTTCGGCCAGGCCGGCACCATCGTTCCTGGCGATGGCGAGCACGCGCAGGGCCTCCCTGCCCATGCTTTCGGCCTGCTTCATGATCGCTTCCCGTCCTGCCCCATCAAGAAGAGCGATGCCATCTGCACCGAAACGACGGTTACATGCGGGAAGAATAGCCTCCGGCGCCCCCTTGACGATGGCCATGACATCGTCGCCATTACGATGAACCGTCACCATTCGCCTGGTTTCCGAGGAAAAGGGCTGCTCGTCGATACGCGGATAGCGCTTCCTGAGATCGGATTCATCGAGCCCGCTTTTTCTTGCTACGACGATCAGGGCTCCCTCCGTCGGGTCACCCCTGATACTCCACTCCCCCGCCTCGTCCCGTTCAAGGTTGGAATCGTTACACAGCGCTCCCGCTTCAAGCAACTGTCGAAAAACAGAGGGGAGCACCGACTCGCCCTCCGGTAACGAAATGGAGCCTTCCGGACGGTATCCCGAACCGGCTATCCTTACAAGCATGCCATCAGCATAAAGCGCTCGCACGGTCATTTCGTCGCGTGTCAGGGTGCCGGTCTTGTCTGAACAGATAACTGTGGTGCTGCCGAGCGTTTCGACTGCAGGAAGGCGCCGCATGAGGGCATGACGCTTGGTCATGCGCTGGACACCGAGCGCAAGTGAGATGGTGACGACTGCAGGCAGGGCTTCGGGAACGACAGCGACGGCAAGAGCGATACCGAAAATCAGGATATCGACCAGTGGCTGACCTCGCACGACGCCAAAGGCTACGATGATAAGTACGATCACCAGCGCCGCCTTTGCCAGAGATGCACCGACCCGGTCGAGGTTTTTCTGGAGAGGGGTTTTCTCGGCTTCAACAGTCTGGAGCATACCGGCAATACGCCCGATCTCCGTGCCCATCCCGGTGCAGGTCACAACGGCCCTGCCTCTGCCGTAGACAACCGATGTTCCGGCAAAAACCATGTTCGAGCGGTCGCCAATCCCAGTGTCCTCCGGGAGCAAAGATTCGCTCGATTTTTCAGAAGGAACGGACTCTCCGGTCAGGGAGGACTCTTCGATACGAAGATTTACCGACTCGAGAAGACGCGCGTCAGCCGGTATTCTGTCGCCTGCCGCCATAAGAATGACGTCGCCGGCCACGATTCCGGAGGCAGGTATCAACTGTTCATGCCCGTCGCGGATAACCCTGGCGTTGGGAGCGGCCATGACCCGAAGGGCATCGATAGCCTTTTCAGCCCTGTATTCCTGGAAGAAACCGAGCAGAACAGCGAACAGGATGATAAATAAAATTGCCACAGCCTCGATGCCGTGGCCGAGGAATGCAGAAAGTACCGTGGCGAAAAGCAGCGTCAGGATGAGGACGTTCCTGAACTGGTCAAGCAGTAATTGCCAGGGCCTTTTGGATCGGGTTGCCTCGATTCTGTTCGGGCCCTGGCTTTCAAGGCGAGATCCGGCTTCCACCGAGCTGAGTCCGCCGGAGGAGGTTTCGAGTCGGCGAAACAGCTCCTCCGGAGAGATGGCATAAAAAGCTTGATTCATGATATGGCAGTCTGAGCGATTATCTCGTACAGCTTTATACATATCAGATCAACAGCGAATCAACATCATCTGTTCCTAAGGAGCGAAACGAACCCGGATTCAGGCAAAATGGACGTAACCGTCCGTAAACTTGTTCAATGTGATACCCGTTCCTGCCGGATTGCTGTTATTGAGCCATTTGACAAGGCTTCCGTTCTTCCACTCATCGAATGAGCCGCCCTGGGGGTTGGCTGACGACGAGAATTTTATGAAACGATCCAGCAATTCGTTGGTGAACGTATACTGCTCTACTTTTGCCGGATAGGGTGTGACATCCTTGCATCCGTCGCATTTCCAGTCGTTCTTGTCCGCCTGGCTGCACAAATCGTTGTTGTGCCTCAGGTAACCGCTATGACTGCCTTTTTCGATCATGCACGTCGCGGCCCATGACTGACTGCTTCCGTAAGCCATCTGGGCGAACTGGCTGTCGGTCCTGTCGCTCTCCTTTATCCATGCGGGCGGTGTTGACGATTTCAGGCAGGTATAGTCGCATTGCCCTGTGACCAACAGGTTCGGCAGGGGCATCGTTGCGAGTTGCCTGCGGTATTTTTCCATGCCGGGAAAGAGAACCGGTATTTTGTTGTCGACGGGTGAAAGCTGAAGGAGACCGACCGGTTTTGCGCGTTGGTTGGCATCCCAGGTTGACATGGGCGGGGTACTGACAGGACAGACTTCACGGTTGTAAAACACGGGGTCGAATGGCATCCACTGATCGTCTCCGATTCGCTGGAGATTGTCGAAACCTGTCGCAGCGGCCTGTGCGTGAGCTCCGCCGACGGAATGACCGGCAAAAATGACCTTGTTCTGCATGGCGCTTTTTTTCAGGAATCGCGACGCCTTGACCTGGTCAGAATCGTTATACCTGTAGGTCGCCCCGTAACGCAACAGATAGGATGCTGCGGCATAAGCCTCCTGCCCGACCCTCGGATTGCCGACAAAATCGGTCCAGGGCATGCTGTTGACCTGTTGATGACAGGCAGTGACGAATGCCAGCGCCCAATGGTTTTTTATGGCAGCATCCGAATAATTGTAGTACCAGGAGGGGTTGATCTGATAGAGCGGGCTATCCGACCCCATCAGTATACTGTAGATGTATTTCGGGTAAAAAGAGAGATCGGTGCCTATCAGGAACCCATGGTTGAACATGACGAGCCCCTCTGCCTGGCAGTCGTTCGGATAAAAAACCTCGATTACGATTTCCGTGAAGTTCGGTAACGATTTCGAGTACTGCAGCCATAGATACATTCTTTTGAAACTGTAATTGCCGATCTGGATGGGGTACATGATCTCTCCGCTCTTTGATGTTGATAAACTGAAGTGTCAATATCGGTCAAACGTCGTTCCGGTTCAATGAATGACTCTGCCGGCCGCCGTGTCAATCTGAATGAGCTCTTCATTTCATTTCCGCAGTGACTCATTCAACGCAGATGGAGTCCTGGCTGGAACTGAAGTTTCTGACTGTTCAATGCCAGAGGCCGCTGCTGCAGCAGTGACCGCCTTTGGAAGGCTGATCGGTAACGACGTTGCAGAACCATCCTGCAGCATGGCCGAACGCTCCGGGCGGAAAATCGGCCTTGGCCTGTTCAAGCTCCTCTTCGGAAAAATCGAACCCGGCCTCCCTTATCAGTTCAAAGCGTTTTTTCGACAGTTCAGCGACAAGATTTTTTCGGAATCCCTCCTCGTCGATAATCTTTCCGAGAAAGGCGCGGGCTGATGAGTGTGACATAACGGCCTCGTTATTTTGGAGTTCAAAACGTTCGCCCGGGATCACCCGGTGCGTTTGCTGCGTCTGTAGGTGTAATATCCATAAATTACTATGTTTAGTGCAAGCACAAACAGCGCGATAGCGATCTGGAGGCTGTGCGTCAGACCCGGGGGATAGATGAGCGGCATCACGTAATGGTCGATGCAATCCCCGGAATATGGCTCCTGTCCGCCTGTCTTGCGAAAAGCGTTTTCGAGCGGAGTCAGAGGGCAGATCCATCCTGTCAGTTCGATGATCGTACCCCATATCGCTGACGGCAAATGTGCAAGAGCCCATCTTCCGTCCCTGAAAATGAGCAACCCGCCAAAAACGACGAAAAGAATAAAACCGGCGTGCAGCATGAGAATGAGGTCGGCTGCAATCCTGGAAAGCATCAGAGCCTCGCGCCTCCGGATATTTCGAGAATCTGCCCGGTGATGAAGGCCGCATCGTCGGAAGCAAAAAACAGCGCGGCGTTGGCGACGTCTTCAGGCCAGGCGATGCGTTTGAGGGGATAACGCTCGGCTGAAGCTTCGGCAAGGGCTTTCCATCTATCGGGGCCGAGGGCCCGGACGAAGGCATCGACCTCGACGAGAGCCGGGGCAAGTGCGTTTGCAGTGATGTTGAAGCTGCCGAGAGCGATGGCGATCGAGCGTGTAAAGGAGAAAATGCCGCCTTTGGACGCCGAATAGCTGAACTGGTTCGGGCTGCCGCGATAGACGAGCGAACTCATGTTCACGATGCGGCCATAAGCCTGGGGCTTCATCATCTTTACAGCTTCCCGGCAGCAGAGCATGCAGGACTTGAGGTTCATGTCGAGGTTTTTCATCGCACGCTCGGGATCGATCTCTTCGACTGAAGCGGACGGTTCGCAGTCTCCGCCGGCTATGTTGACCAGGATGTCAAGACGGCCGTGATCCCGTCGAAGGGTTGAGAAGAGTTCGACGACCTGCTGTTCGGAGGTGAGATCGACGATGGCACGGGAGGCGTCGCCGCCGTCCCGAACGATTTGACTGAGCACATCATCACAGCGTGCCTCATCGATGTCAACCAGCACCACCGTAGCGCCTTCACGTGCAAAGCAGCGCGCTGTGGCGCCTCCGATTCCACCGGCAGCTCCGGTAACCAGCGCAGTCTTCCCCTGTAGCCTCATGACGGATTCAATTTAATGTTCTGATTGTCGTCCACATATAATTGACCTTCTTCCTGTCTCTCCCTACTCTTCGACAGCCTCCTTCCTGTCGACCGACGAACCGGCGAAAAGCCTGAAGCCCATGAGGCTCGTCATCGACTGGACTGCAGAATTGAACCGGCCGATGAACAGGTCCAGGTCGTTGACCCTGAACTGCTCCACCCCCGAAACGTCTTCTATGAAGGCAAGAAACTGCTCGTGCCTCATCTCCCCTATCCTCGATGACCATGACGTATCAGAGATCCTGAAAGCACACAGCGGTTCGTCGATCATCCACATGTCGCCAAGCCGGAGAAGCTGAGACCAGAACTCCAGGTCGATGGTGTAAGGAATTCGGGCGCTGTACCCCCTTGTCTTGCCGATAAGCACCGACGGATAAAGACCGCAGACCGGCTCACCGATGATGTTCGTGCCCATACGGACCATTTTCCTGACCAGGTCCGACGGCTCCTTGCGACCGCCGTCGATGAAATTGACCTTCTTGATCAGCGTTTTGCCCTCCGGGTCGATGATGGTGCGCTGGCAGGAGACCAGACTTACACCGGCGTTGTCGGGACGATCGAAGACCTCGATCTGTTTTTCGAGGCACTGCGGATAGATGATGTCGTCCCCGCAGACCAGCTTTACCCATCTGCCACTGACCTCGCTGATCGCCCGGTTCCAGTTGCCTTCGGGACCGAGGTTTCTGTCGCTGGTGACAATCCGTATTCGACTGTCAGTAAAGGAACGGGCAATTTCAAGTGAGTTGTCCGTGGAGGCATCATCGTAAATGAGAAGTTCGAAATCAGGCATGCTCTGTGAGAGTACCGATTCGATGGTCTCAGCTATGAAGCGTTCGTTGTTGTAAAGCGGAATAGCGACGCTTACCAGTGGTGTTGCGGTTTTGATCATACGTTTATACTTGTGTACATCGTGTCATCTTGCAGGAACACCATCAGGGTTGAAATGAGCTTTATTTTCAGATGCCCAGCTGGTCGTTGCCTTGCGCCCTGTATTGAGCACAGTGTTTTCCGAAACAATGGCGCCCTCGATATTTGCGCGATCGAGATTAGCGCGCCACAGTTTCGCTCCGCGCAAATCAGCTTCACGCAGGTCTGCTTTATGAAGATTGGCATTACTCAAGTCAGCGCATCGCAATAGCGCTTTCTGCAATTTTGATCGGCTGAGATCAGCGTTTTTTAAGGATGCCCCTGAAAGATCAGCACCGTTCAGATTCGCGTAGGCCAGATTTTTGTGGTCAAGATCTGCTCCTTTCAGGTTGATCTTGAGGATCGGATGATCCTTGCGCATGGTGTTCCACTTCAGTGCGTTCGATTGTAAAAGATCAAGCTGAACTGAATCATAAAGCGCACTCTTGGGTTTGGGCTGCCATGACTTGACAGTAGCCGGCATCACGGCCTCCTCAGGGGCACGATCATCCTGTTTTCGGCTTCGTGATGGGGTGACATCAATAAGCTGAGGCTCTTTTTCAGATGTCGGTAATGTGGACGATACCCTTGAACCGGGCGTTCCGACCGATACGTTCGCTCCTTTGAAAACCGCCCTGTTTCCGGCAGCCCACTCTGCTGAACCCTGTTTACCGGTAGGCAGGATGGTCTCTTCGGATACGATGGCACCGTCAACGAGCATTCCTCCATCATTGGATCTCCAGAGATTGGCACCACGTAGATCGGCACCACGTAGATCGGTGTTCTGCAAAACGGTCTCCCTCATGTCTGAGCCCCGCAAATCGGCACCACTCAATATTGCCCTGGAAAAATCGACACGGCGAAGGATAGATGAGATGAGCTTTGCCCTGGAAAAATCAGCCTTCACACATGATGAGCCAAGCAATGAGACTTCACTCATCTCGGCAGCGATGAAACGGCAACCGGAAAGTGCTGCCCCTGACAGATCAGCAGAGTGGAGATCAGCTTCCTGAAAATCGGATTGACCAAGGTCTGACAATTTGAGATTGGCTTCGGCAAGGTTTGCCTTGCTGAAATTTATGCCTCGAAGACGCCGCCCTTTCAGGTCGGCTTTTGAAAGGTCCGGCAAAACAGAGGGATTTGTCCTTCTCATGGTGTTCCACTCTACCGCTCCTTTGCGTAACACCGCAAGCTGAGATGAGTCGGCAGCCATGGAATCAATCCAATTGCAGGACAGGATCATCGCCATGCCTGTTGCAAAAACACTGATTCTCAACGGATTACATTTCATAAAAGTCTTTTATTGATCTTGATTGCAGGGTCACGCATAAAATTCACCTTCATATAATATACCGCTGCCGCATAAACAATGCCGCTCATGCCAAGAGTGAGCTTGTCTCCGGTGTAAAGGCTGAGTATGATGGTTGTCGCCGAAAACAGCATGACCGTCAATTGCACGAAAGCCTTCGCCATGGTGGAGCGGTCAAGCAACTGCTCCAGAGGGTCTCCTGACTGTAGCAGCTCCAGGGAACCCTGCTTCTGGATGGCAGGAATGACGATATAGATCATACCGGTGAACGAAAGGGTGATCCACCCGAGCAGCGCCGCGTGGGTGTGGGAGTGGTAGATCCACATTTTGTCCGCCCTGACGGGAGGATAGGTCCCGAACAAAATCCCTTTGCCGAAATAGATGTTCAGGATGCCGAATGAACTCGTCGCCAAAAGGAAGGCCAGTCCGCTGAGAAGAAATGCCAGAGCAGGATGGGCGAAATTCCTTCGGAAATAGTTGTTCAGGAAAACCGCGAAGGTGACGAGCAGTGCTGCCACTCCGAATGTGAGGATGTGGCTGATGAGCATCATGCTCAGGTAGTTTCCCATAAGAATCACCACAAGAAAGAAAAGCACCCCACCGACAAAGATGTCGAACCAGATACTGAACAGTTTTTTTGCCAGCTCCATTCTGGGGGTCCTGCGCCATGCGTAGGTGTAAAGAAACCCCATGACGCTGATGCTCAACGGAAACGAGGAACCGAGAAAATAGGCTGACTGCGTGACGAAGAACGGAATGATGCCGTTCGATGGAAACGCCTCCTTCAGGCCGAGGGTGCAGAGGCCGAGATTGGCGTTCAACAGAAAGATCACGTCGAAAATGTAGTAGCGTCCGGAGACGTCCCCCCATATCTTTTTCAGCGACAGCGTGGAAAGAATTTCAGTGAGCGGCTGAATCACGACGGTCATCAGGAGAAATCCAGCTGCAGCTTTGAGCAGCGGCTGGTCGAAAAGTACCGATCCCGTAACAAGGACGAGCGCGAACAGTACGGCAAAAAGGTAGAGACGCTGCCGGACAGGATTGATCCTCAGCTCCGGATAGATCGAAGCGGTCAGGTAACGATTGAGCAGAAGGATCGCCGCGTTGCCGAAGCCGGTAAAAAATATGTAAGGGTGAACCTTTTTCAGGAACGCGATGTCTGTCATCGAGCCGAACGCTCCGGCAAGAACAGCCGTGACGATAACCATCACCGAAAAAGAGAGGAACAGTCTCGAAATATCGCGCAGAGTGAACTCTGCGTCGTCAGCTTTTTTGAATACGTTCATGTCCGGTTCAGTCACAATTCGTTTTTTTCATCTCCTGCAGCGCTACAAGCGAGAGTCCCGCAAGCGCGACATTCAATGTAAGCGGATTGAATGGCAGCGTAAACATGCCCGGTTCAACAAGGGCAACATAGCCGAGTAGTACCACAAGCACGACGATGTTGAGCTGGAACATCCATCGTTTTGCCAGGATAAGAATCCCCAGGCCGAACAGGATCTCTCCAAAGCCCATATAGGTAATCAGATTGCAGGCGATCTGGTAGACAGGCGCGACAGGGGCTATCAGATTCACCTCGCCCGGGCTCTTGCAGACGATCTTTGGCACCAGCCCCTGGTAGATCCAGGCAAAGGCAAGTACAATGCGGCTGATGAGCAGCGCCGGCGCCTGACGGGAAAACAGATTCATGACAAAATATTTTCGGGGTGATATACCCTAAGATAACAGTTACAGGGCAAATACACCTATGAGCCGACAAACAGACGGCTCATAATATGTTAAGAGAAGTATTACCGGTTGTTCTTCAGCCTGCCCTGCAGTTTGTCGAACCAGACATAGACGACGGGAATGACCAGGAGCGTCAGGAACATGGAGCTCGACAGGCCTCCGATCAGGGCCACGGCAAGGCCTGATTTCCATTCGGAGCCCGAACTTGCCGACAGGGCGATGGGCATGAGACCGAATACGAGAGTCAGGGTCGTCATCAGAATCGGCCTGAGCCGGTCCTTGCCGGCTTCGACTATCGCGTCGGTGATCTCCATCCCCTCCTCCCTGAACTTGTTGATGAAATCGACAAGCAGGATGGCATTCTTGCCGACAAGACCTACGAGCATGATAATGCCGAGGATCGTGAAGATGGTCAGCGATTTGCCTAACAGTGCAAGGGCATAGAGCGCACCAATGATGGCCAGCGGAATTGAGAACATGACCACCATGGGCCATACGTAAGAGTCGTAAAGCGCGACCATGATCAGATAGACGAAAATGATCGCAACCATGAACGCATAGAGCAGCGTTGAGAACGATTCGCCCTGACGCTTGAGATCCGATTCGTAGGAGTGCGTTACGGTCGACGGCATGATGCCCGCGCGTTTCATGCCTGTAATGGTCCGTTCGATATCCTGGCCGACGCTTCCGACAGGGCGACCGACCACCTGCGCCTTTACCCATATCGAGCTGTTGCGGTTCCTGCGCTGAAGCACCGAGTAACCCCGGGACTGCTCTGGCGTGGAAAACTGGCCAAGCCGGACCAGGTCGCCGCTTCCCGACCGGAATGTGAGGTCGCCGACCTCATCGGTTTTCCGGCGATACAGCTCATCGAGAATCACCCGGATGTCGTAATCGTCGGCGCCGTCACGGTATTTTCCGACATCCTCCCCTGCATAGGCGACGCGCATGGCCGCGCCAACGTCGGACATGGTCAGCCCGAACGACGACATCTGCTCGCGATCGACATTGATGCGCATCTCGGGACTCCCGACCTGGGAGGAGAGACGCACGTCGACGGTACCAGGTATGCGCTTCAGGCTGTCCTGGAGGGCCGTTGCGACACGGGCGACGGATGCTCGTGCCGGTCCGCTGATGATTACTGCAACGGGAGTCTCGTTGGCCGTTCCGAAGATGCCGATAGGGTTGATGCTCAACTTGAGGCCTGGAATATCCTGAAGGTTCCTGCGGATATTGTTCATGATCTCATCAGTAGTACGCTTGCGTTGGCCCTTGGGTACGAGGTGTACGATGAGCTCTGCGACATTATCGGCCGACTGGTCAAGCAACCCTTCGCTCGATACGCCGACGTTGACCAGCAGTTTGGTGACTTCAGGGTAGCTGCGCAGGCGCTCTTCGATCTGCCTTGTGAGGCGGTTGGTCTCCTGGAGGCTGGTTCCAGGTTCGAGTTCGAGCATAACCGAGAACTCTCCCCTGTCGGAGACTTCCATGAATTGGCCGCCGATGCGACCGCTGGCGACGAGGGCAAATGAGGAGAAAAGCAGCAGAACCGCAGCGAGGATCACCTTGCGTGGATTACGAAGGCCCCATGCGAGCAGTTTGAGGTACCAGTCACGAGCCTGTGCGTACCGGCGTTCGAAGCCGAGAGCGATTCGCCCGCCGAAAGTGTCGCCAGACAGGTGCTCTACTTTCGAAAAGCGCGATGCGAGCAGCGGAGTGACCGTGAACGATACGAAAAGACTCACCAGCGTAGAGATCACCATCACGACCGAAAATTCGCGCAGGATGTTGCCGACCAGGCCGCTGACAAGGGAGAGCGGAAGAAAGACGACCACGTCGACCATCGTGATCGAAACTGCCGTGAAGCCGATCTCGTTCCTGCCTTTCAGGGCGGCATCGCGGGGAGAATCGCCCTGCTCGAGGTGCCGGTAGATGTTCTCGAGCACTACGATGGAGTCGTCGACAAGTACGCCAACCACCAACGACAGCGACAACAGGGTCATGAGGTTGAGCGAAAAGTCGAACAGGTACATGCCGATGAAGGTGGTAACCAGCGAGGTGGGTATGGCGACCATCACGATCAGCGAGTTGCGCAGGCTGTGAAGGAACACAAGCATGACCAGCGCCACAAGCACAATGGCAAGGAACAGGTCGTGCTGGACGGCGGTGACTGCATCGAACGTGAAGGTGGATGCGTCCTGGGCTACTTCGAACTTCAGCCCCCTGTCTGCGTAGAGTTTTTCGAGCTTTATCAGCTGCAAACGTGCGAGCCTGCTGACATCGACCGTGTTGGCGTCGCTCTGTTTCATGATCACGATGCCGACCGAGTTGCGGCCGTTTACCCGCGACATGGTCCTGATCTCCTTGAAGGTGTCCTGCACTTCAGCGACATCCCTGAGATAGACCGACCCGGAAGTTCCGGACGAACGAATTACGAGATTACGGAGGTCATCGAGCGTGGTGAATTTGCCGGCCAGACGCAGCACGAACTGCCGGTCGGCGGCATCCACCTTGCCTGTCGGGAAATCGAGGTTCGCCTTTTGGACCGCATTGAGCACGTCATTGACGGTAAGCCCGTTGCTTTCAAGCCTCTGGATGTCGAGATTGACCCGGATTTCGCGTTCGCGCCCCCCCTGGATGGTTACCTGGCCTACTCCATCGATACTTGAAAGGACAGGTTTGACCTCATTCTTGAGCAGTTGATAGAACTCCGTATCGGAAAGGTTCGATGTAGCGCCGATGCGCAGCACCGGGGTTTCGTCAAGAGCAAAGCGGGAGACTATCGGAGCCTTGACCTCGTCGGGCAGCTTGCCTCTCGATTCGTTGACCTTGCGCTGTACGTCCTGCAGAGCCTTGTCGATATCGGCGGAATTGCTGAACTCTACAGTGACCAGCGAGTGTCCTTCGGTTGAAGAGGCGTTGATGGTCGAGATCTTTTCGATTGCCGAAACCGCCTCCTCGACCGGTTTGGTCACAGAGGTTTCCACTTCATTGGGCGAAGCTCCCTCGTAGACGGTCGAAATGGTCACGACGGGAGGGGTCATTTTCGGCAAAAGCTCGTATTTCAGCTGGCGGTAACTGAAATATCCGAGGATTCCCAGGATCGAGAACAGCACGACGACCAGAGTCGGCCGTTTTATGGCAAGGCCGGTTAACGTCATGATCCGGTGATGCTAGCCTTTTTTACTACGATGATCGGCAGGCCGTCGCTGAGTTCGTTCTGGCCGCTGACGATGACGCTGTCGCCTGGAGCGACCCCCTGGATGACCTCAAGGTTTCCGCCAAGCTCCTGGCCGACCGCGACTTTCCTGAGTCGGGCGATACCTTTGCTGACAACGAATACCTCCGGGCTCCTTACGCTCCCTACAAGAGCCTGGCGCGGGATGATCAGGGCTTCCCGCATTGTTCCGGCCACAAAGGCCGTACGGGCGAACATCCCTGCCCGGAAAGGGGTATCCTTCGGATTGTCCATGATAATTTCGACCTGATAGGTGTGGTCGCGGTAGGATTTTGCGCTGACGGTCGAGATGGTCCCATGGAAAACTCGTCCAGGATAGACGTCGGTGGTAACAAGTACGGGCGAACCTTCCGAAAGCCTCGACACCTGTTTCTCCGGGACGGCAGACTTGATCCGTACCTTTGACAGGTCAACCATGCCGGCCACTTTCGTGCCGGGCTGGAGCAGT
>DATMYL010000078.1:0-26443 GCA_035560975.1 Chlorobaculum sp.
GTCACGTAATAATCGGTGTTATTGGCCAGGTTGGCGGTAGGGTCGATAGTGAGCGTGTCTCCGGTTATGGACAGGTGAGTGTTTGTTGCCGCATCGAAGCTCTCGATCAGTGTACCGGTCGCCGAACCGCTGTGGATCTGGATCAGGCCTGTGCCCCGTTGCACAGTTTCGCTGAACCTCAGGAGGATATTGTCCGAGACAGCGACACCGGTCGCGCCTGAGGTCGGGGTAAAACTGGAAACCGTCGGCGCAATAGTATCGACAGTGGCAAAATCGTAGGTCGTTGTTCCTGCAAAATTGTTGTTGGCAAGATCCTTGACTGTGCCGGCATCGAAGGTCACGAAGTATTGCGTGTTGAGGGAAAGATTGTTCGTAGGATCGATCGTCAGCGTACTGCCAGATATGGCGATTCTGGCACTGGTGGCCGCATCGAAGCTCTCAACTAAAGGGCCGGTTGCCGACCCGCTGTGAATGGCTATGGTACCGCTCCCTTTCTGTATCGCCTCACTGAAGGTTGCCACGATATTGCTCGCTGCGGCTGCGCCGATCCCGCCATCGGCAGGATTGAATTGCGTCACAGTCGGTGCTACAGAGTCTCCTGTAGTAAAATCGTAGGTCGTTGTGCCTGCATAACTGTTCCCTGAAAGATCTTTGACCGAGCCGGCATCGAAGGTGACAAAGAAATGCGTTCCGCTCGCAAGGGTGGCGGTCGGATTGATCGTGAATGTGTTGCCGGATACCGTAAGGTTGGGACTCGATGCCGCATCGTAGCTCTCTGCGACAGGACCGCTTGCCGAACCGGTGTGGATGGCGATGGTTCCCGAGCCTTTCTGGATAGCTTCGCTGAACGTCACCACGATGTTGGACGACTCGACCGCTCCTGTCGCGCCGTCAAGCGGACTGAAGGCCGACGCCGTGGGAGCGATGTTATCGACCGTGGTGAAATCGTAAGTCGCGGATCCTGCATAATTGTTGTTGGCAAGATCCTTGATCGTGCCGGCATCAAAGGTCACGAAGTACTGGGTTGCGTCAGCAAGATTGTTCGTGGGATCTATCGTCAGAGTGTTGCCCACTATGGTCAGCCTGCCGCTGCTGGCCGCATCGAAACTCTCAACGACAGTACCGCTTGCTGAACCGCTGTGGATAGCTATCGTGCCGCTACCTTTCTGGACCGTTTCACTGAAGGTCACCACGATGTTGCTCGATCCTGTGATTCCAGTCGCACCGTCAGCCGGATTGAACTGCGTAACAGTCGGCGCGCCAGTGTCTGCGGTCGTAAAATCATAGGTCGTGGTACCGGCGTAACTGTTGCCGGCAAGATCCTTGATCGTACCCGCATCGAACGTCACAAAATAGTGCGTGTTGCCGACCAGGTTGGCCGTCGGGTTGATCGTCAGCGTCGAACCCGAAATCGAGAGATTGGCCGAATTGGTAGCCGCGTCATAGCTTTCCAGTACAGCGCCGGTTGCCGAATCACTATGAATAGCGATCGTCCCCGTCCCCTTCTGGATAGCTTCGCTGAAAGTAACCGCGATATTGGCCGTCTCCGCAACTCCGGTCGCAGCGTCCGCAGGGCTGAATCCGGAGGCTGTCGGGGGTGTCGAATCTGAAGGTGCATAGGTGAGGGTGACGGTTTTATCACCGAATACCAGTTGCTCGACGCTGGTGAGGTTGAACGTCAGGAAAGTCCCGCCGTTGCTCGCTCCGGTGACGACGATTACCCCGTTTGCATTGACAGGCTGAATCGTGAAGTTGCCGCTTTGAAAAGCACCGATATATTTTGTTGAAGATGCCGACTCATCAAAACGGAACGTGTCAGTTCCAAGATCTCCATTCAGATTATAGATGTTATTGGATGCAGGTCTGCCCCCAACAGAAGTAAACGTAAAGTAATCATTCCCGGTCGTGCCATTTTTATTATACGTGCCAGCCATAATGTTTTGCTCCTTTTCGCGATTATGTTAATTCAACGAGTAGATAATGGTCATCTGAGCGAATGCGATTCGTTCTGATTTTTTGTATTTCCTCACAGGACTCCCTCAGAATTCCTCATGAACGGAGTTGCCTCGATGAATCCGACGACCCTGTTGTCAGGCATCTCATTTCCTGGATTATCGAAGAACTGATGGCTGGAGGGCTGAAAAGCCTGAACCGCTTCATGAGGGCACGGTCGTCAGCAGTGTTTGCGCCCACATCGACCTGAACAAGCGAGATGTCGGCCATATAAGCCTGCGCCGTCGGATCACTGGCGGGAAACGTCTCCATCTCCTTGTACGACGCGCACCAGTCAGCATAAATATCGGGCATCATCGGCTTCCCTGGCCGTTTCAGTTCACCATCGAGCGCTTCGATTGAACGGATCCTTCTGAACGCAAGCTTTCTGCCTTCGCTCTCCGTGGCTCCCGCTGAGGAATGCAGGCCTGACAGAGGCTGAAGGGCATCGATACCTCCTGACGCCGCACCGACCAGTTCAAGCACACCGATCACGAAAAGCAGCAGGCCAAGGGCTTTTGCAAACTTGCCTGAAATGGTGGCTTTCTCTGACGGGGCACCGAACAAACCGGCAAACACCGAGCACAGGATCGCCAATCCGCCCCATCCGATCATTACCGCCTGCGCCGGCAGCACCGGCGAAACCATCCAGATCGCCACACCGATCAGGAGGAGACCGAACACATATTTAACACTGATCATCCATGCGCCGGCCTTCGGCAACAGGCTTCCGGCAGAAAGACCTATCAGCAGAAGCGGCACACTCATGCCCATGGCCATGGAAAACAGAGCCAGGCCGCCAATCACAACATCTTTGGTCTGGCTGATATAGACCAGAGTCCCTGCGAGCGGCGCAGCAACACATGGGCCGACGATAAGCGCCGAGATGGCGCCCATGAAGAAAACTCCTGCAAATCTGCCACCCTTCAGGTTCCCTGTCGTCTTGTTAAGTCGGGTCTGAAGCGAGGCCGGAACCTGTAATTGGTAGACATCGAACATCGACAGTGACAACAGCACCAGCAGCAGTGCGAACGTCACCAGAACCCATGGCTTCTGCAACGCTCCGGCAAGACCTTCACCGGCGAGGCCTGCCGCTACACCAAGCGAGGTATAGACCAGCGCCATGCCGAGACAGTAGGCCAAAGCCATAAGGAAGCTTTTTCCCCTGGTCACATCCCCTTCACCCACGATGATCGATGACAGGATCGGTACCATCGGCAGTACGCAGGGGGTAAAGGAGAGAAGGAGGCCAAACACCAGGAACGCCACAGAAATTTTCAACAGGCTCCCGCCTTCGAGGGTTGCCCTGGCCAGCGACAAATCATCTCCACCTTTATTCTCTATTGCCGGGGCAGGCGAAGAAGAGCTCCGCAGTACCGCGGGTACGCCTTCAGGGGCGGCGTCAGCAACCAGAGAACCCGGCTTGCCAGGATCGACGTTAAACACACGATTCATCGGAGGATAGCACAGGCCATCCTCGGCACATCCCTGGTACTCGATATTGACTTTGAATGGAGCCGACGCATTCTCCACTGGAACTTCGATTGCGAGATGGTCGTGATAGATCACAACTTTTTCGCTGGTCGACGGATCGACCACTGCGATACCTGCCGGGAGCAACGGCGCTTTCAACTTCGCATCACCGCTTTCGACGCTCACCCTGATCCGGTCACGGTAGAGCTTGTATCCTTTGGCAATCTGCCATTGAACGGCTATCGAACGGCTGCCGGTCAGTTCAGAACTGACTTTGAAAGCTTGCTCCGGATCGAGAAAATCTGCGGCACCGGCCGTGCCGAACCTGATGCAGAGGGTCATTAAAACGGCCAAAAAAGCAAGGCTCCGCCTGAGTGATACGTGTATCATTGTTCTCTGGGTCTGTATCGTGTTCTATAAGGCTGTTCCCGGGGTCAACCCCTGTGATAAATCTTTCCTGACTGGTCGACAGCCAGATACATCAAACCGGATGTTTCCAGATAATCGAGGCCTTCAGGCCCTTTCAGCATAGCAATTGTAGTACAACTCCCTGCCTCACTCGCCGAATGAGCAACAACAGTGACGGAGCGCCAGTAATCCACGGGGTATCCCGTGCGAGGATCGAGGATATGGCAGTAACGGCGACCATCGACTTCAAAAAATCGTTCATAATCTCCACTGGTAGCAAGAGCGCCGCTGTAAAGGGGAAGCGATGCGAACATCTTCTCATTGGATTGGGGGTCTCTGACGCCGATCGTCCAGGGCTCTCCATCAGGTTTGGGTCCAACGACCCGGATGTCTCCCGCCATGTTCACATACCCGTGCATGATGCCCTTTTCATGCAGCAGTTCGGCAGCACGGTCGGATGCATACTCCTTGCCGATGCCGCCCAGATCGATTTGCATTCCTTTCTCTACAAGCCTGATCTCGCTGTCATCATATTCGACCTTGTCCCAACCTACCAGTTCAAGCAGCCCATCAAGCACTGTTTTCCCCGGCAGTTCTGACTTATTGAAATCCCATGCCCTGCGCAAAACCCCTGAGGTGGCATCGAACAGTCCGCCGCTTCGTTCGAAAAGCTCACCGGCAAACCGCACGAGAAGAATCGTCTCCTGGTCGCATACGACGCTGCCGATACCGGCTTGTGCGTTGATCATTGACACTACACTGTCAGGATTGTAACGCGAATACTTCTGTTCGATCCTCGTAACTTCATGTATGGCCGCCTCTGCAGCTGATAACGCCAATGCTTTGCCCGAACAGGCGGCAACAACCTCACAAGCGCAGCCCATCGCCTCGAAACCGAATCGATACATTTCCATCATATCGCGTGAATGAGCGTCGTTTAAGTGCTGCTGCCGGTCTATCAGGGGTTGACCGGGATGCAAAGCAAAGCTCCCCGGTCAAGTGTCAGCAAGGCATTGTGCCCTGCTGACGGTAAAAACAAATCGACTCAAAACTCCTTCGACAGGCCAACCTGAATGAAATTTGCGTTGAATGCAGCCAGGCCGGAGTCCCCTTTTCCGCTTAACGCCCAGTTATCTCGCTGCATGTAATGGTCATATCTGACGTCGACCAGCCATTCCTGGGCGAACCTCTTCGAGACCTTGATTCCGAGGGTCACGGCACCGAAAGCCGACAGACGCTGATCTTCGGAATAAAATACGGCAAACCCGGGATCGGTCGCATCCCCCGTGAGCTTCTCGTCAGGTCCGACAGGCACATAAAAATCGGCGGCGGTCTGTGTGTAGTACCTCACGGAAGGCGTCACGGTGAACCCGTTCGACAACGGCTGGACATATTCTGCGCTCAATGAGTGGGCATTGATGCCGAAGGTGTCGGTATAATAGCGATAAGCAAACCTCCCGGCGCCTTCAGTCGACTCGAAATAATGGTTCCACCTCGTCATGAAAGTCGTACTGTTGCGATGCCTCGGCCTTTCGTCAAGGGTCTTATATGGATCGGAATAGTAGCCGGTTCCTATTGAACGACCCAGGTTCAACTGGACGATATCGTTCTTCGACATAACCTGGGTAAGTCCAACGAGGCATGAATAGATCTTTTTATGATCTGTCAGGGGAAAGTTGTTCGGGGTTATGGTGTCTGTCGTGACACTACCGCCAAGAGTCACGGTGGTGTTCTTGCTCGGGGTGGAAAGAGCGCCCTGCAAGGAAAAACTCCTGGAGATGTAATCCGATTCCTCCGAATAGCTGGTACCTGCGGTCAGGCTGCCTGTAGGAAAGTAGCGGGTCACGTTCAGATCGACGGCTTTGCGCGTATCTCCATTCAGCTTTGAAGCACCGCTGGCAGTGTCAAAATGGGTATGGTAATGCGGCGAAGCTCCGGTCACGGAATCGTGGACACCGGTGACGTCGATCGCCCATTTGCCGGCAATCGGCGCCATGGCCCTTACCGAATAGGCGTTGACGTCGATACGATCTACTCCAGGCTGGCTGTCCCCGTAGTTGAGATACTTGAAAGCAACGATGCCGCGCTCGGGTGCCGCATCGGCAAATACAGGATGAACCGAAGGCAGGAACATGGCGGCCGCTGTGAGGGCAGCGCCGATAACCCTGGGGGTCTTTATTGTGGATGCCGGTTTCATAGATTGGTCCTGATGATTATGAGTTATCCTTAATTGCAGCCGCAACCGCCGCCGCCTACACCAGCGCCTCCGGATGCCGCTTCTTTGCTGCTGTAGATGTGCTCGGTATAGCCGGTTTCAAGCTTGTCGCCCTCGAAGGTCATTTCGGGTTTGGCAAGGTTCTGCTTCTCCCAGGGCTGCACTGTAGCACAACCGGACAAATTTGTCAGACCGATCAGGCAGCCGAGAGCCACCAACGTTCGAATAATGCTTTTTCTCATTTTCTTGCCTCCAGTGCGGACTTTATTTCGTTCTCGATTTTTTCTTTTTCAGCAGGATTGAATCCCTGATGCCTGAAAATGACCTTTCCGTCCTTTCCGACAAGAAAACTCGTCGGCATGCCTTTAACGCCGTAACCTGCCGGTGTCGCTCCTTTAGGATCGAATGCGATTGTGAATGCTGCGGGGTTCTGGGCAAGGAACTTTTTTGCGTCCTCGGTTCTGGCATCAACATTGACTGCTATGACTTTGAGCCCTTTAGCCCGGTATTTTTCCTGTAACTGGTTCATCCAGGGAAACGACTGGCGGCAAGGCCCGCACCATGAGGCCCAGAAATCGACATAAACGACCGAGCCGGCGACGTCTGATAAGCGCACGACACCCTGTTGTCCCTGAAGTTCAAATCCTGGAGCCTTTTCACCGGTATCGACGGCTGACGCCCTCAAGGGAAGCCCGGCGCACAGCAGGACTGCGAGGAGAAATCCCCTCATGATTTTGCGATCTGGAATAATCATGCTTTCTGGTTTTGTTGTTTCAATGAAGAGTGAAATTCCTGCCTGCACTCTTAACAATTGTTAACCCTTAAATCAAAAAAAGGTCAAAAACCGCGTATCCCGCCCCACCATGAAGAACGTCTCTGAACCTCTTTTTTTTACCGAGGGAAACAGGTGCCATAAGCCCGATGTTCCTTTCGGAATGATTTTTTTAAAACTTCGGCAACAGGAGGATAAAGGAGAGCTCAACAGTAATAAATCTTATTACAGAGGTATAATGTAAATAGGAATAGCTTAAAGAAGTCTTTAATTTCCCTTAAAAAACGCTAAAAATATCAGATAAATATCAGATTGGTATCAGGAAGAAGAAAGAGAAGATAGTGGAAATGGAGGGAAAAAAGAAAAAGGCAGCTACAGTACCTGCTGTAACCGCCTTTTTGTCGGGGTGGCGGGACTCGAACCCACGACCTCTGCGTCCCGAACGCAGCACTCTACCAGCTGAGCCACACCCCGAATACTTTGATCGAACTTGTGCCCTTGGACAGATTCGAACTGCCGACCTTCAGTTCCGGAAACTGCTGCTCTATCCACTGAGCTACAAGGGCCTGCTGAACCTGGGATCAATCATTCAATCAGGTCTGCAAAAATAAGAATTTAATCGAGAAAAAGAACAATTTTTATGAGTCCGGAAAAGTTTCCCGGACAAATATGCCCCCCTTGTTATCTATCTGTCTTCGAGGCTTCCCGGACGAGCGCATCTACGGCCAGATTGGCGCTCATGACGGCACCGCCCATCGAGTCGTAATAGAGTTGCTGCGAAAAGCCGCCGGCGATAAAGAGATTGCTGACGGGAGTAACCTGTGTCGGACGGTACTGCTCCATACCCGGCAGCGGAGCATAAACCGACCGGGGAATCTTGACGAGCGTCGATTTGAGGATCTTCGCACCCTGGGACTCTTTCGGAAAGTTCGCCCTGACGCTACGGTCGACCCTCTGGATTATCTCCTCTTTCGTAAGTTCCATAAGCTCTTTTGCCGGAGCGACGCAGAACTCGAAGCGAGTCTTGCCTTCAAACTTCTCTCCCCTCAGGCTCCTGTAATCGGGTGTTGTCCTTGCAAGGTTGGCGAAAACCGGGATGACGCCGTCAGGACTGAACAGGACGTTGTCGACCGCGGTGATTTCGCGATCATACCAGAGCTGCACCGAGATGACCGGGACCCCTTCGAGCCTGTCAAGGTCGCTGAAAAATCGGTCGTGCTTCTTGAGCGAAGGGGGAAGCACCTTGCAGAGATTATGGATCGGCAGGGCTGAAATATAATAGTCGGCATCGAGTATCTCGCCGTTGCGCAGTTGCACCCCCCTTATGCGTTTGCCGTCGAAGAGCAGCTCGTCGACAGGCGAATGGGTCTGGAAAACTGCCCCTTTCTGCTGTGAATAGTCGATGAGCGGCTGATGCAGGTACTCCTGGGGCGATCCCTTCAGGAAACCCATGCACGATGAGTCGGGAATACGGTAGAATGTCTCGGTAACATCGAGGATGATCTTGGCCGAGATCTCTTCCGGAGGAATGAACTTGAGCGCCAGGGCCATCGGCCTGAACATCTTGTCCATGAGGCGGTGCCCGAATTTTCGCTGTTCGGCCCAATCGGCGAAGGTCAGATGATCCTGCGTCGGAGGGTACTTGTCCTTTTTGACGGCAAGAGGAATCAGCGACCTGGAAAATGCCGCCATCTCACCGAAAGTGAAGTACCCGTTTTTGATTATGGCCGGCATGAGGTGCAGCGGACTCGGGAGATCCCAGGTACTGAACGTGAAGTTCTTTCCGCCATCGAGCGTATAGGTCAGCTGGTGCTCTTTCCAGAGAACGGCATGGTAGGTTTTCAACTCCTTCATCAGGTCGTACAGCACCCCGTAAGCACCGAAAAAGCAGTGGGTCCCGGACTCGACCCAGTCCCCCTCCTCGTCTTTCCATGCAGAAACCTTACCGCCGAATATGGGGCGTTTTTCGAGGACCCGAACCTGGAATCCCCTGTCGACAAGCCTCTTTGCGGCGGTCAGGCCGGCGAGCCCTCCTCCGATGATCAGTACCTTTTTATTCTCTCCGTTCATCAGATAATTATGATGTTCTGTATCGATTCCATTGTTGCTGTACACGCGATCACATCGACGACCGGCCTTCCATTGCACGGGAGAGCGTCGCTTCGTCGATGAATTCAAGTTCGGCGCCGACAGGGATGCCCCTGGCGATCCTGGTTACGTTGATCCCGAGCGGTTTGAGCAGTTTGCTGATATAAAGCGATGTGGTCTCGCCTTCGACGGTAGGATTGAGCGCGAGCACCACCTCGCGCACCTCACCGGACGAACCGGGATTAAGGCGAAAAAGAAGCTCACGCACCTTGATGTCGTCAGGACCTACTCCATCGAGTGGGGAGATGACCCCGTGAAGCACGTGATACTGACCCTTGTAATGGCCGGTTCTTTCGAATGCGAGCACTTCCGTGGGTGATTCGACTACGCAGATGACCGTGCGGTCACGCCCGGTGGAGGTACACACCAGGCAGGGATCGGTGCCGAGGTCGGTAATGTTCTGGCAGACCGAACAGCGAATCACCTTCTCCTTGACATCGATGAGTGCCGTCGCAAGCTTTTCGACCTCCGGGCGCCGCTCCTGCAATATATGCATCGCGAGACGCTGTGCAGTTTTCCTGCCGATTCCGGGCAGTTTGGAGAACTCTTCTATCAGCGCCTCGACGGCTCCTGAGGTATATCGCATGGAGGGGCGTCAGGTTCCCTGACCGAAATGTTTCATCAGATCGGCAGGATTGATCATTCCACCTGCAGCTTTCGCAATCTCGTTCTGGGCGAGCTGGGCCGATGCGTCAAGCGCGTTGTTCACTGCCGCCACGACAAGGTCCTGAACCATGTCTGCATCGTCCATGATTTCCGGATCGATGTACAGCTCAAGGAGCTTCTGGCGCCCGTTCACCTTCGCCTTGACCATGCCGCCGCCGGCTTCGCCTTCGGATATAAGCTTTTCAAGTTGCTTCTGTACGTCCTGCATCTTATCTCCAGCTTCCTTGAGCTGCTTCATCATGTCACCCAAATTAGGCATCCCCATCGTATGGACTCCTTTCAAATTTATTACAACAAGCAATAAAATAACTTCGTGAGCGACTCGGGTACAAGGCAGACGGAACGCAGGAACCGGCCTTCTCTTCAGGGCTCCCGACAAATCAGGACAACGGACATTCCATCCTGCTCCCTCCTCAGTTGCCCCGGGCGTCAGCCCAACATCTCCCCTTTTCTCACTCAACGACAATCTGTCTTCTGTATAATTCAGGACATTGGACTGAAGTCCGGATTATTTTTGGAATCAGCTATCCCCGGACTGAAGTCCGGGGCAACTGGAAAAGGGATAGTGAAATCGTTCATTCAATTACCCCGGGTTTCAACCTTTTAAATTCAGGGCTCCCGACTGGTCGGGAATCCGGACATTCTGCTCCTCTCCCTCCTTAATTGCCCCGGGCTTCAGCCTTTTACATTCAGGAGTCCCGACTCGTCGGGAATCCGGACATTCTGGTCTTCTCCCTCCTCAGCTGTCCCGGGCTTCAACCCGGGGAGGAAGATATAGTCAATCAATACTCTTCGGACTTCAGTCCAATATCTCCCCTTTTCTCACTCAACGACAATCTGTCTTCTGTATAATCCAGGACATTGGACTGAAGTCCGGATCATTTTTGGAATCAGCTATCCCCGGACTGAAGTCCGGGGCAACTGGAAAAGGGATAGTGAAATCGTTCATTCAATTACCCCGGGTTTCAGCCTCCTGCATTCAGGACTCCCCACATTTCGGGACAACGAAGCAATCGAATCACACTACAGGCTGATCGACCCGCATGTCAGCATTTTCTGCGCAGCGCCAGGTAAATCTTCTCGAGAATATCCCCGGTGGTCAGCTTGTACTTCTCAAGGAGGTCGTCCGGCTTGCCGGATTCACCGAATGAGTCCTCGACGGCGACCATTTCGATCGGCACGGGAATGTTCCTGGCACAGACATTGGCCACTGCCTCGCCCAATCCTGTATACATCTGGTGCTCTTCAGCGGTCACTATGGCGCCTGTGTCGTTGGCAGCCCTCACGATGGCAAGCGTATCGATCGGCTTGATGGTATGCATATTGAGGACGCGTACCGAAACCCCTTCCTTTTCGAGGATCCTTGCAGCCTCTAACGCTTTCCATACCATGATGCCGCAGGCGATCACGGTCACGTCCGTGCCCGGGTGCAGCTCGATGGACTTGCCAAGTTCGAATCCGTCCTCGTCGGTCGTGAAGTCTGGAATGTTCGGACGGCCGAATCGGAGGTATACCGGGCCTTCATATTCAAGGATCGCTTTGGTGGCACGCCTGGTTTCGCTGTAGTCGCAGGGCACCACGACAGTCATCCTCGGCAGGCTCCGCATCAGGCCGATATCCTCGAGGATCTGGTGCGTAGCGCCGTCTTCACCGAGCGTCAGGCCGGCATGCGATGCGCAGATCTTGACATTGAGGTTCGAGTAGCAGACAGACTGGCGGATCTGGTCGAAAACGCGCCCTGTCGCGAAAACGGCAAAGCTCGATGCGACGGGGATCTTTCCCGTGGTCGCAAGACCTGCTGCCATGGAGACCATATTCGCTTCGGCGATGCCTGTCTGGATGAAGCGGTCAGGAAACTCATCACGAAAGAGGTTCATGTTGAGCGACCCGGTAAGGTCGGCGCAAAGGGCGACGATCGAAGGGTTTTCACGTCCCGCTTCGAGTAGCGCTTCGCCAAACCCGGTACGGGTGGCCTTGTTGCCCCGGGAAGCGTACTTCACGGTCTCCTCGATGGTATTTTTATCTCCCATTAATGACAGAATAACTTAAATTGTGAAAAGTACTTCCACCCGGATCAGCAGTTCCCCATACCCAGGCCGATGACAAGAGTTGAATATAAGCATACGCATATAGCGGCAAAAAAAAAATTGGGCCAAAACTTCCTGACCGACAAGAACATAACAAGGAAAATTGTCCGTGAGTCAGGGGTTTCTGCAAGTGACAGAGTGCTCGAAATCGGTCCGGGGTTCGGCGCCCTCAGCTCAGCCATACTCGAAGTCGTGCCGTCGTTCACCGCTATAGAACGCGACCCGGAACTCGCGAAATTTATCAGGCAGGAACATCCGCAGATCGAACTTGTCGAAGGGGACTTCCTCAAGGTACCGCTCGAACCTGTCGCCGCCGGCAGCAAACTCGCCGTGCTCGGCAACATCCCGTACTCCATCACCAGCCCGATCCTCTTCAAGCTGCTGGAAAACCGTCACCTGATCTCGTCGGCCACCCTCATGATGCAGCACGAGGTCGCGCTTCGCATTGCGGCTTCACCTGGCACTAAGGAATATGGCATCCTGGCTGTCCAGATGCAGGCGTTCTGCGACGTCACCTACCTGTTCAAGGTGGGACGTGCGGTCTTCAAGCCCCGGCCTGAAGTCGACAGTGCGGTCATCCGGATGGTGCCGAAGCCTGTCGATCCCGTCGCCGACAGCGAAGGTTTCAGGATATTCGTCCGCTGCATTTTTCATCAGCGAAGAAAAACGATCCTGAACAACCTGAAGAACGATTACGATATCTCATCGGTCCCCGAAGAGACACTCAAACTGAGGGCTGAAGCTCTGTCCATCGAGGATCTGATCCGCCTTTTTAGCCTCCTTCGCCCTGCAAAGCAGGAGGAACAGGAATGACTGCGCAGATAAAAACAGGGCTGTTGAGCGTCAGTTTGAAAATCGTTTCATTGTTCAATACGTAATTTTTGTTAACATTGACTTTTCATTCAAAACCAGTCCTTTTCAGTGTATGCGTGATTTACAGCAGCATCGCTTCTTCGTACCTCTTTTCGTACCGCTTTTGTCTTACAACAGTCCGATTCTCCCTTCCTATCATTAAAATCATATTCCAAGGGGGCTTGCAGTATGTCACAATCTTACAGCGCAGTTCACAGGCAATCGATCGAAAATCCAGAACAGTTCTGGGGTGAAATTGGGGAAAAACTCCACTGGTACACCAAATGGGACAAGGTTCTCGACGATTCGAATCCTCCTTTTTACCGGTGGTTCACCGGCGGGATAACGAATACCTGTTACAACGCACTCGACCGTCATGTCGATGAGGGACGGGGCAACCAGACCGCCGTCATCTTCGACAGCCCGGTGACCGGTACTATCGAGAAGTACACCTACCGCGAATTCCGCGACAAGGTAGCCCTCTTCGCCGGCGCCCTCCAGGCCCGTGGCGTCAGGAAAGGCGACCGTGTTATCCTTTACATGCCGATGATCCCTGAAGCCGTGGTGGCCATGCTGGCCTGCGCAAGGCTCGGCGCGATCCATTCGGTCGTCTTCGGCGGATTTGCCTCGCATGAACTCGCTGTCCGTATCGATGACTGCAAACCGAAAGTGATCGTCTCGGCATCATGCGGCATCGAACACGGCAAGCTCATCGACTACAAGCGCCTTCTCGACTTCGCCATCGAGCTCGCCCACTTCAAGCCTGAAATCTGTATCATCTACCAGCGCGAGCAGCTCAAGGCACCACTCAACGAAGATCGAGACATGACCTGGAAACAGGCCCTTCTCGGCGTCGCTCCCGCCCAGTGCGTCCCCGTCGAATCGACCGACCCCCTTTATATTCTATACACTTCCGGCACCACCGGCCAGCCAAAAGGCATCGTCCGCGACAACGGCGGCCATATGGCAGCGTTGAAATGGACGATGGAAAGCGTCTACAACGTCAAGCCCGGAGAGGTTTTCTGGGCGGCCAGCGACGTTGGCTGGGTCGTCGGGCACTCCTACATCGTCTATGCTCCGCTTCTGCACGGCTGCACGACGGTCATTTTCGAGGGCAAGCCGGTCGGCACCCCGGATCCCGGAACCTTCTGGAGGATCATCAGCGAGCATGACGTTGCCGTGCTGTTCACCGCTCCGACCGCATTCAGGGCTATCAAGAAAGAGGATCCCCAGGGCAAATACATCGGCCGCTACAACTTTTCGAATTTCAGGGCCCTGTTCCTGGCCGGCGAACGCGCCGATCCCGATACGGTCAGATGGGCCGAGAAGCAGCTGCAGGTCCCGGTTATCGACCACTGGTGGCAGACTGAAACCGGATGGGCCATCGCGGCTAACTGTCAGGGAATCGAACCCGGGCCGATCAAGTACGGTTCGGCATCCAGGGCTGTACCCGGTTACGACGTCAAGGTCGTCAACGCTGAACTCGAAGAGCTGCCTGCCGGTCAGATGGGTGAAATCGTCGTGAAGCTCCCGCTTCCTCCCGGCACGATGATGACGCTGTGGAAATCGGACAACCGCTTCAATGAGAGCTACATGAAGAACTATCCCGGTTATTACCAGACCAGCGACGCGGGATACATCGATGAGGACGGGTACATCTATATCATGTCGAGAACCGACGACATCATCAACGTTGCCGGACACCGTCTGTCGACTGGTGGAATCGAGGCCGAACTCTGCGAGCACCCGGACGTTGCCGAAAGTGCAGTCATCGGTGTGGCGGACGACCTGAAAGGCGAGATCCCGATGGGATTCCTCGTGCTCAAGTCCGGCGTCGATACCGCTCCGGAACTCATCATGAAGCACGTGGTAGAGTATGTGCGCGAGAACATAGGGCCGGTTGCGTCGTTCAAGCAGGTCGTCATCGTCAACAGGCTGCCTAAAACCCGCTCGGGAAAGATCCTTCGTTCCACCATGCGCAAGATCGCCAACGGCGAGGATTATACCGTACCGCCGACAATCGACGACCCGGCTATCCTCGACGAGATCAAGGAGGCGCTGCAAACCATCGGCTACGCAAAAAAACGCTCTTGAAACACTGAACCAGCATTACCATGATCAACAGGATCGACCATATCGCCATTGCTGTTCAGAATCTTGATGTCGCACTCGGGACGTTTCTCAACGTCCTCGGGTGCGACCCGGGTTCAGTCGTCATCGAAGAGGTGCCCGCAGAAAAGGTACGGGTGGCATTCATCACTATCGGGGAGAGCCACATTGAGCTGCTCGAGCCGCTCGGAGAAGACGGGCCGGTTTCGAAATTCATCGCCAAAAACGGCGAAGGAATGCACCATATCGCACTGGCGACCGACAACATCGGAGATGAAACGGAGCGGGTGACCGCCCTTGGCCTCAATCCGCTCGGCGAACCTTCGACAGGCGCAGGCGGGAAAAAAATCGTTTTTCTCCACCCTCGTCAAACCAACCGTGTTCTTCTTGAATTGGTGGAACCCAAGCATCACTCCCACTAAGAACTTACGTACCATTACCGTGAAACATACCGTAAAACAATTCTTCCTGCCTTTCGAGAAAAAAGAGCATTTCAATTATTCGGCAGAGTCCATCGAAAACCTGTCAGAATTCGAAAAATACCAGCTCTCTTACCACCCTGAACGCCCCAAGTACCTCGACTACCTCCCCGTCTTCGACAATGTCTCAGAGATCCTTCAGAACGACCTCCACGGCAGTTGCCTGATCCAGACGCACCGCGCTGAAATCAGTCACGGCGGCAAGATCTGGCCGGTAATGCTCATCGGCCAGCAGTCGGGACCGACCTCCAATTTCGAGGAGCTGAAGTGGGTCATGAAAGATCACCATCAGGTCGTCAGGTGGAATCACGGCATGCCGACTCCGGCCGCTTTCGAAAAGGCCATTGAAGCCATTGCGATCGCCGAAAGCGAGAACCGCATCGTCATCACCATGATCGATACAGCCGGCGCAGACCCGACCGAGGAGTCCGAGTCCGGCGGCATCGCATGGAAAATCGGCCGATGTATGCAGGCTCTGGCCGAATCAACGGTTCCGACGATCTCTGTGATCCTCAATCGCGGATGCAGCGGCGGCGCAATCGCTCTGACCGGATGTGACGCCGTGCTCGCCATGGAGAACTCGACCTATCTGGTCATCTCGCCCGAAGCGTGCTCCTCAATCCTCTTCAGAACGAGGGAAAAAGCCAATTTCGCGGCTGAGATCTCGCAGATCACCGCAAAAAAGGGTCTGAATAACCGTATCATCGACGAAATCATTCCCGAATCGGCCGGACCAGCCCACAGGTTCCCCGATGAAGCGCGGGAATCCTTCCGGGAGGTTGTCGGACGCTGGATCGAAAAACTCGGCAGCGAACCTCTGGATGAGGTTTTCGAACGTCGCATCAAACGCTGGCATGTTATCGGCCAGTGGGATACGACTACCGAAGAGGCTATCAGCAGCTATGAAAAAACGGTCTACAACTTCCTGCATAAACCGCCGAAAAATCGTTTCGTTTTCCGTCACAAGCGCTGCCGTAACGAACACAACAGGCATGTCGCCGATCCTGTGCTCTACAGCAAGCTGCTGGCCGACAACTTTGTCTGCGATACCTGCGGTCATCGCTACGTCAGGCTCACTGCTCATGACTATATCGGCCTGATCGTCGACGAAGATACGTTCGCAGAACACGCCGAAACACGTTACATCGTCGACCGCGACATCCTGAACTTCCCCGATTACAGCGACAAGATCGTCGAGGCTCGCGAAAAGAACGGGATGTCCACAGCTCTCATCACCGGCAACGGTTTGCTCGATGGACACGAAGTCGTCGTTTGCGCAACCAGCTTCGGCTTTCTCGGCGGATCGTTCTGCATGTCGACCGGTGAAAAGATCTGGCAGGCCTGCCGGATCGCTATCGAAAAAAAGGTGCCCCTCATCATTCAGGCTGCCGGCGGAGGCGCCCGCATGCACGAAGGCTGCTCCTCGATGGTCAGCCTCCCGAAAATCCATCTGGCCATTTCCCGCGTTCAGAAGGCCGGCCTGCCCGTCATCACGATCGTCACCGACCCGACGCTGGGAGGCGTAGCTATCGGCTTTGGATCGCGTGGCATCAGGATATTCGAACATAATGCAGGAAACATCGGTTTTTCGGGCAAGCGGGTTATCGAGCAGTACACCGGAAAGGATACCTCCAAGGGGTTCCAGACTACCGGATGGCTCGAGACCAAAGGTTTTGCTACCCTGGTCGCACATCCGCTCCTACTGAAAGCGCGGATCAGGGAGATCATCGAAGCCTACCCGACCCATTGAACACCAGGGCATCTCTGCCGTCCGCATCGGGCGCGCCGATCACCTCGCCTCGACCGGCAGGCCGGCGGAGATGCCTGAAAGCATGAACCAGCAGAAAATCATTATCAATGTCCCAGGCCGAACCTCTTTTTTCAGGATTTCCCGCCGTCGATAACGGCAAGTGGAAATCAAGAGTTCTCGAAGAACTCAAAGGCGCAGACTATTCAAAAATAGTCTGGAAAACCCCCGAAGGCTTCGCCATGGAGCCGTGGTATAACCGCCAGACTGCCCTGCCCTCACCTGCCGTACCTTTCGACCGCTCCTCAAACCGCTGGAGAATCTGCCAGCAAATAACCGTTACCGATCCTGTCACAGCCTCAGCAGCAGCTGAAGCCGCCCTGTCAGGCGGTGCCGATGCCATCGAATTCCTTTTCGACAGCGATGTAAATTACGATGCAGCCAGACTTGCCCTCCTTTTGCAGCATGTCGACCTGGCAAAGGTGCCGGTCTACTTTTCCGGTACGATCGGCAACGCCCCATCGCTCCTTGAAAATCTGTCCGGTCTGCCGGGATTCGCATCGAACAGCGGCGGTATCCTTCACGATGCATTGACCGCGGACCAGGGAACCATTCCTTTTGCAGCCGCCGGACTCCGGCCTGCAGGGTTCCGTACGCTTGCAGTAGACACGACCCGATTCCATAAAGCCGGGGCGACGATCACCCAGGAGATCGCCATAGCGCTTGCCGGAGTCAGCGAATATCTCAGCAGGCTGACGGATCAGGGCATCGACGCCGGTGAAGCGGCTGCAACCCTGGAGATCGTCTTTGCTGCCGGTACGAGCCACTTCCCTGAACTGTCAAAGCTGAGAGCCCTCAGGGCGATGTGGCCGCAGTTGCTCGATGCTTACGGCATAACTTCCAGTCGTCCCGAGCCGCGGATTTACGTTCGTGCGTCACACAGGGCGTCCTCCATGCTCGATCCCTATACAAACATCCTTCGCCTGTCGACTGAAGCCGTTTCTGCCATCCTCGGCGGATGCGACACACTCCAGCTCGACTCGTTCGACCCTGCGGGTTCTGTCTCGGAGGAGTTATCCGAAAGGATCACCAGAAACATCCATCTCCTGCTCAAAGAGGAGTCGGGACTTGACCGTGTCGTCGATCCCGCAGCCGGATCCTGGTACATCGATACCATGACCGCCTCCATCTGCCGCGAGGCCTGGAAGCTGTTCCAGCAGATCGAAACAGCCGGAGGCCTTCTCCAGGCAGAATCGAACGGCCTTGTCGCCTCAATGATCGCTCCTGCGGCAGACGCACAGAAAAAGGCTCTCCACACGCGCAAACGCTCCCTTATCGGCATCAACCGCTACACGGTTCCGCCGGCAGCCGACGTCGTTGAGGCTTCCGTCAAAGCAGCGGCCCAGACCGGTGAAGCGCTTTCGTTCGAACAGCTCAGGTTGCGACTCCTTACGAACTCAGCAAGAACCGGTGTGACACCACGTGCCGCCCTGTGGCTGCATGGAGATCCATCGAAATCTCTCCGGGTCGCGGCCTTCGCCGAAGACTTCCTGCGCTGCGGCGGATTTGAAGTCGCAAACGGCGTGAGCCTTGATCTCGTAACGAAATCATGTCGCAGTATTCTGGCTGATGAACCGGATATCGTCGTATTCTGCTGGACCGGCGACGAAGACCTTGGTTCGGTGCCCGCCATCTGCGCCACGATCCAGGAGCTTCGCAAGGAGACCGTCGTCATCATGGCCGCCAAGCCTCCGGAGAATGCCGGAGACCTGCTCAAGGCGGGAGTGGACCAGTTCATCTACACAGGCTGTGACGCATACAGCTCACTGCTATCATTGCAACACAAAACCGGTGTGTTATGAGACCCGATTTTTCTACTATCGAACCATACAAGACAGATAAAACCAGCGTCCGGAAAGGCTCTGATTCAGCATGGGCGACACTGGAAGGGATTCCAGTCCACGCACGGTACGACAGCTCCGTGCTCGAAGGCGCAGACCATCTCGATTTCGCTCCGGGATTTCCGCCGTTTACGGCCGGGCCCTACGCCACGATGTATACCAGCAAGCCATGGACCATCCGTCAGTACGCCGGGTTCTCGACGGCCGAAGAGTCGAACCGGTTCTACCGCCAGAACCTGGCGGCCGGCCAGAAAGGGCTCTCTGTGGCCTTTGACCTCCCGACCCACCGTGGCTACGACTCAGACCATCCGCGTGTCGTAGGCGACGTCGGCAAGGCCGGTGTGGCCATCGACACCGTCGAGGACATGAAGATCCTGTTCGACCAGATCCCGCTTGGCGACATCTCTGTCTCCATGACCATGAACGGAGCCGTGCTCCCCGTGATGGCCTTTTACATCGTTGCAGCTGAAGAGCAGGGCGTACCTCCGGAAAAGCTGAGCGGCACCATCCAGAACGACATCCTCAAGGAGTTCATGGTGCGCAACACTTACATCTACCCGCCGGAACCGTCGATGAAGATCATTGCCGACATCTTCAGGTACACCAGCGAGAAGATGCCGAAGTTCAACTCCATCAGCATCTCCGGCTACCACATGCAGGAGGCCGGCGCCACTGCAGACCTCGAACTGGCATTCACGCTCGCCGACGGCCTCGAATATATCCGCACAGGCCTGAAAGCCGGATTGGACATCGACGCCTTCGCCCCGCGCCTCTCGTTCTTCTGGGGCATCGGCATGAACTACTTCATGGAGATCGCAAAGCTTCGCGCAGCAAGGATGCTCTGGGCGAAAATCGTCAAACAGTTCAACCCGAAAAACGCTAAATCACTGGCGCTTCGCTCGCACTGCCAGACCTCCGGCTGGAGCCTTACCGAACAGGATCCGTTCAACAACGTCACCAGGACCTGCGTTGAGGCGCTGGCAGCAGCTCTCGGCCATACCCAGTCGCTCCACACCAACGCGCTCGACGAAGCCATCGCCCTGCCCTCGGTATTCTCGGCCCGCATCGCAAGGAACACCCAGCTCTATCTGCAGGAAGAGACCGACATCACACGCGCCATCGACCCCTGGAGCGGCTCCTTCTACGTCGAAGAGCTCACCCGCCAGCTCGCTGAAAAAGCCTGGACGATCATCAGCGAAATCGAGGCGAGCGGAGGTATGGTGAAAGCCATCGAGCAGGGACTTCCGAAGATGCAGATCGAGGAAGCCGCGACACGTAAGCAGGCCCGCATCGACAGCGGCAAGGAGATCATCGTCGGAGTGAACGCCTTCAGGACCGAGAGCCGGACTGAAATCGACCTGCTCGAAGTCGACAACACCTCCGTCCTTCACCAGCAGCTCGCCCTCCTGAAAAAGGTAAGGGAGAGCCGAAACAGCGCCGATGTCCAGGCCGCTCTAGAAGCCATCGAGCGGTGCGCTGAGACGGGTGTCGGGAACCTGCTTGAACTCTCGGTCGACGCCGCCCGCAAACGGGCTACCCTCGGCGAGATCTCGTCGGCCCTCGAAACCGTGTACGGCAGGTACCGGGCAACGGTCAAGCTCAACACCACAATCTATCTGTCTCAGATGCAGGACAACAGCCTCTTCCAGCAAGCCCGGCAACTTGCCGACACATTTTCTGAGCTCGAAGGACGGCGTCCGAGGATCCTCGTTGCAAAGGTCGGCCAGGACGGCCATGACCGCGGTGCGAAAGTGATCGCAGCCGCGTTTGCAGACATCGGCTTCGACGTCGATATCAGCCCGCTCTTCCAGACGCCGGACGAAATCGTGCGTCAGGCGCTCGACAACGACGTCCATCTTGTCGGCATCTCCAGCCTGGCCGGAGGCCACAAGACCCTGATTCCGCAGATCGTCGAAGAGCTGCGCGAACTGAACCGGGAAGACATCCTCGTCATCGCGGGTGGAGTCATCCCTGAACGGGACTACGACTATCTCTATGAACGTGGAGTGGCCGGCGTATTCGGCCCGGGCACAGTGATCGCTGAAGCGGCTATCAAGCTTCTCGCCCTGCTGCTCCAGAAGCACGAATCGTAAACCGGAACTCTGGGGATGACGCACAAACGCCGGCATGAACTTACCGTCGACGAGTTTGTCGAAGGCATCAGGGGCGGAAACCGCAACATCCTGAGCCGGGCGATAACGATGGTCGAATCCAGCAGACCCGACCATGAACAGACAGCCCATGCAATCCTCGACCGGTGCCTCGACGCAGGCCGCCGGTCGATCCGCATCGGCATAACCGGCTCTCCCGGCGCCGGCAAAAGCACCTTCATCGAATCACTCGGGCTCGAAATCGTGCGTGCTGGTCTGCGGGTGGCCGTGCTGGCAATCGATCCGAGCAGCGTCCGCTCAGGCGGCAGCATCCTCGGCGACAAGGCCCGAATGGAAAAACTCTCCGTAGAACCTGCTGTATACATCCGACCTACCGCATCATCAGGTTACCTCGGCGGGACCTCTCCCCGCACCCACGAAACCATTTTGCTCTGCGAAGCTGCAGGATATGATGTCATTATCGTCGAAACCGTCGGCGTTGGCCAGTCAGAAATTGTGGTAAACTCAATGGTGGACTTCATTCTGCTGCTCATGCTGCCCGGATCGGGAGACGAACTTCAGGGCATCAAGCGCGGCATCATGGAGATCGCCGATGCCGTGGCAATCACCAAAGCCGACGGCGAGCGCAGCGGCATCGCCCAGATTTCGAAATCCGATTTCGAAGCAGGCCTCAGGATGATTCCCGAAAAGCATCCCGGATGGGAACGGAAGGTACTTCTGACCTCCGCACTGGAAGGCACAGGCATCATTGACGTATGGCGAAACATCCTGGAGTTCGCTGAAACCATGCGAAACAACGGTACATGGGACGAACAGCGGCGGCAACAGCTGCGCCTGCTTCTCTACGCGATCGCCGAAGACCGTTTGAAGCGGGAGTTTTTCAACCGTCCAGCCGTTGCATCGATCAGGAATTCGGTCGAACAGCAGGTGATATCAGGTGCACTCAGCCCATTCAGCGGAGCGCTGGAACTTCTGGACGCCTTCAGGGCACATTGATCATCACGAATCGCAGAACCCAAGACAAGGCTGTCCCAGTATTGCTACCCGGACTGCCTCTTACTGTTTTATTGGATAAAATTGTAAGGACCAAAGAACGAGAAGGGACCGACGATTGAGAAGGGACCAAAGGGACGCAAAGGACCAAAAGGACTTAAGGGGTTCAAGAGGAAATAATGATGCAGCAGCGCCACTTCATGTCCCGGGAACGCCGAGCTCCAGCTCGGCAATTCTTTCGAGAGTTTCGGACTAAGCATTGAAAGGGTAAAACCATAGTCTGGTGGCGTTGATGCTGAGTAATTTTGGTTATCCAAAACAGTGCCAAGCTGGAGCTTGGCGCTCCCGGCGATGCAACGGAGCCGGCATCATCCTGACTTATGAGACGGCTTCATTATCGAGTTCGCTTACCTGTCGGCCGTTTCCTCACGATATGAACTCCTTTTCCTCTGCCTTCACTATCAGGACGGGAATTTTGGCCTTCCTCACGACCGCCTCGGCAACGCTGCCCATAAGGAGGCGACTCAGGCCTGTCTTGCCGTGCGAACCCATGATGAGCAGGCTCGCGTCGAAATCGGTCGCCTGAGAGAGAATCATATCGGCAGGAACACCGATCATCACATCAGCCTGGACGGCAATCCCCTTGCTTTTTACCTCCTGTACCAGTGGCTCGAAGTCCTCCCTGGCGGCGTTGACCAGATCCTCTTCAAGGGGAATGTAGTTCAGCGTCATGTCTGCAGCCATCGGACGCGGCTCGATAACGTTCAGGAGAATGATCTTCGAGCCCATCGCTTTGGCGAATTCACAGGCATAGCGAAAAGCATTTTTTGAAGCTTCGGAAAAATCGATGGGGCACAGAATAGACTGGATGTTAATCATGGTCGTAACTTGTATTGTTTAGAAAGCCAACTCACGATTTTTTATCGAAAAACGCCTTGAAAAGATCGATCGGCACCGGGAAAATGGTTGTCGAATTGTTTTCTGTCGCAATATCCTGCAGTGTCTGCAAGTACCGCAACTGCAGGGCTGCAGGGTTTACAGCGATGATGGCAGCTGCTTCAGAGAGGCGCTGGGCAGCCTGGAACTCGCCCTCTGCGTTGATGATCTTTGACCGGCGCTCCCTCTCTGCTTCGGCCTGTTTGGCCATTGCCCGGCGCATCTCCTCCGGCAGATCGATCTCTTTGACCTCGACTTTGGCGACCTTCACACCCCAAGGCTCGGTATCCTTGTCGAGAATATTCTGGATCCGCTCGTTGATCTCTTCCCGATCGGCAAGCAGATTATCCATCTCCCCCTGCCCGCATACGCTTCGGAGAGTCGTCTGGGCCAGCTGGGAAGTGGCGAAATGAAAATCGGCCACATCGATGATCGCTTTTATAGGATCGACTACCCGGAAATAGACCACAGCACTCACCTTGACCGACACGTTATCGCGGGTGATGATATCCTGCGGCGGCACGTCGAGCGTCACCGTCCTCAGGTCCACCCTGACCATCCGGTCGATATAGGGAATAAGAATGATCAACCCCGGCCCCTTGGCGCCTATGATCCGACCGAGACGAAATATCACAGCCCGCTCATACTCAGTCATGATCTTGACCGAGGAAACCAGAAAAGCGACTGCCAACACCGCCACTACAAGAAAGTTCAATTCCAGCATGTCACTGCTCCTTGATTTTTTGTTTAACTGTCAACTTCAAACCATCGACCCCCGTAACGGTCACCTCAGAATCCGGAGGAAACGTCCCGTTTCCGGTAGCGTCCCACATCTCGCCATGCACAAAAACCTTTCCGGGCCGTCCCTCCTCGATCACCTTTTTGACCCTGCCCGTCTCGCCGACAAGCCCTTCCTGACCGGACAGCGGTTTGCGTTTGGTTGAACGGACGACCACAAAAACAAGTAACAGGACTCCGGCGGAAAATGAAAGGTAAAGCGGCAGAAAAAACCACCAGTTTATTAACAGGCCTCTTTCCGGTGCATTGAAAACCATGATCGATCCGATGAACAGGGATATGAGGCCGGCGATGGCCAGAACGCCGCTGCTGACCACAAAGATTTCAACCGTAAAAAAGACAAGCGCAAGAAGCATGAGCAGAAGGCCTGCCGTGTTTACCGACAGGAGTTGAAGGGCATAAGCGCCGAGCAGAAGAGAGATTGCCCCTGCAACGCCGGGAAAGATCGCACCGGGAGTTGAGAGTTCGAAATAGAGGCCCGCGATGCCCAGAAGCAGCAGGAATAGCGCGATGTTAGGATCTGCGATGGTGATCATCACCTGTTCGCCGAAAGATGGTCCATCCTCCCTGACCGGCACGCCAGCAGTATGTATTGTCACCTCGCCAGAGGCCGTCATGACCCTCCGGCCTTCAAGAAATCCAAGCAACTCCTTCCTGCTGGCAGCCACAGTATCGATGACGCCCGATTTAAGGGCTTCAGTCGCCGTAGAGGCAATGCTTTCACGAACGGAACGCTCAGCCCAGTCCGGGTTCCTGCCTCGTTTCTGGGCGAGGCTTCGGGCAAAAGCCGCCAGGTCGTTCTCGACCTTCGTCCCCATCACGCTCCCCTTCTCCGTGCTCCCTCCGATACCTACCGGATGGGCTGCACCCGTTTCAGTACCCGGCGCCATGGCCGCCACATGCGAAGAGAGCAGAAGCAGCGCACCTGCAGATGCCGCCTGAGCTCCAGATGGAGAGACATATACCACAACCGGTACCCGTGAAGCCATCACACCCTGCACCATCGAACGCAGAGAACTCACCAGGCCGCCAGGCGTGTCGAGCTCTACCAGCAGCAACCGATCGCCATCGCGATTCGCCTCGTCGAGTACCCGTAAAAAGTAGACCGCGCTGCCCGGATTCACGCTCCCCTTCAAAGACATGCTTCTGATCTCTGCCGATGCTCCGCATACCGGGCTGAAAGCCAGGCACAGGACCGCCGCCATAACCGGCAGCAATCCGACTAACCGGAACCTGAGCGTATTTGCCTGCATCGTCTGTCGGATCTGAGTTCCTAAATCCGCAACCATTAACAATATAATGAACCAATGAGCCCTGATGGTTCCCAAAAGCAGATGCCTGAAAAGTCCGTCTATCGGGCAATCACCCTGTAATCATGAAGAATCAGATGAATCAGCACCGGCCCAGGCAGAGGCTTTCCATTCGGACTCCTCGGGGTTACCACCCTTTCTGATGGATAAACCAGCCCATTGACGTTTGTTGAATGCCTGACGACAACATTGGAGGCCTTTGCCAGCGGGCTGATGATATCTGCGGTATAGTCGTGCTGAATCAGCAGGCCGCTCTGGGGGTCAAACCTGAATTTCTGAACCCTGCTGTGCGTGGGTATAGTTTCTGGAAAGCGGGCCTGCAGCACTCCCGGCCCGGTTTCGCTCCAGGCGATTTCTTCGCGCATGAGCAGTGCAGGCAACGTAAAGTAGTTCCATGAGGCATAGTTGGCGAAGTAGCTCATATCGAGGTCATCCCAGTAGAAAAGCCTCCTGCCGACCGTGAAATAGTCACGGGCATCCCTGCGTTCCGAAATCACCTGGCCACGCTCATTCTCCAATCGCACATCTCCGCCATCCAGCACTCCGGTGATTGCCGGATCACGGCCGATAGGTGTAAACCGGCATGCGGGAGAGTGAGCATCCATGGTCATTTTCGAATGCCGGAAAAAGGGACGCCGTTTCAGCACGAACGCCAACCCGTCAGCGCTCACCTCGGTTTCAACCGACCCGGCATTCTGCCAGAGTTCAGGGCCACCATAAGCAGCGATGGCTTTTTCAGCCGTTTCCGAGAGTTTCATGGGAGGATCAGTCTGGATTTAAATCGAATGCTTACGAACTGTATTTCAATCGCGTTAGAAGGTATATCGAAAACTGGATCTCGAACCAGTTGCATACTCTTATAATCGGCCATTCAACCGATATGGTTCCATTACCGGGCAAGGTTACATCACATGGCTTGAGAACTCCCAACCAAATATACGCCTTATTCACGTATACCATTCATCATTCATCATTCATCATTCATCATTCGTCATTCATCACTCATCACTCATCATTCATCATTCATCATTCATCATTCATCATTCATCATTCATCATTCATCATTCATCATTCATCACTCATCACTCATCATTCATCACTCATCACTCATCATTCATCATTCATCATTCATCACTCATCACTCATCATTCATCATTCATCACTCATCACTCATCATTCATCACTCATCACTCATCACTCATCACTCATCACTCATCACTCATCACTCATCACTCATCACTCATCACTCATCACTCATCACTCATCATTCGTCATTCGTCATTCATCATTCATCATTCATCCCAACATCCTTCTGCCTGATGAGATATTTTGAAATAGTCCGGGTGAAAGGTATTTTGCTTCATGTTGCCAACGCGGCCATTGCCTCTCCCCTGCCTTTGCCGTTCACTCCCCCTTTGAGTACGCTGTGCTTGATTGCTGCGGTCC
>DATMYL010000079.1:0-4287 GCA_035560975.1 Chlorobaculum sp.
CCGCCACGGATATCGAGCTCTTCCGGCAGGTCGTGATGCATCACATAATGGTGGAAGGCGTCACGTCCGGTATGGACCTCACCGTTGACGATGACGATGTCGCCGACCTTAAGCTGCCTTACGGCCTCTTCGCTTACCGGAGCCTGGAGAACCACTTCCCTTCCGGTCAGCGGAATACCTGCGCCTCGCGCCATGCGTTTGATTTCGTCGGGCTCACGATACTGCCATTCAGCTATGGAGCCATCGGTCGGATCGATGATCACGCCCAGACGGCGGTATGCCCAGCAGTTGTATGCGACAGAGACGTAGAAACTGGCCGGAACCCTGTGCGATTTGCCGATCTTGCAGCCGAGCAGGGTCGTTTTACCGGCAAACCCCATGGGACCGATATTGAGTTTGTTCGAACTGTCGAGGATCTCCTGTTCCAGGTTTGCGAGATCCGGATCGGGATTCGTGTCGTCAACGGAACGAAGGAGCTGCTTCTTTGCGAGATCATAACCGCTGGTCCTGTCGCCGCCGACGCCGACGCCGAGGAATCCCGGGCTGCATCCCTGGCCCTGAGCCTGGAATACCGCATGCATGATGCATTTACGGACACCATCGATGTCCCTGGCTGCGCGACCGAGTCCGGGGATTTCAGCTGGAAGCGAATACTGTACGTTCTTGTTCTCGCAACCGCCCCCCTTCAGGATGAACTTCACCTCGACCTCATCCCGGTCCCAAGGTTCGAAATGGATGACGGGAAAGTGATCTCCGAGGTTGGTGCCTGAGTTCTTTCCGGTAAAGGCATCGACCGCGTTCGGGCGAAGCTTGCCGGTCCTGGTGGCCTCGGTGACCGCTGCCTCTATATCCTTTTTCATGGCCAGTTGGTCCACCCCTCTGGGCGTATGGACGAAAAAAGTCGGCATTCCGGTATCCTGACAGACAGGACCGTTGCTGTCTACGGCCATATCGATGTTCACCGTGATGGTCGACATTGCGAGATCTGCCCTCGAATCCGGCGTCTCCTTTTCGAAAGCCGCGGCAATAGCTCGCCGGACGTCGCTCGGAAGGTTCGCTGAGGTCTCGCCGATCAAGGCTATCATGGAATCCCTGAAATGTTTCATAATAATTCTGACTGCTGTATGTGAATGATAATTGGTGACGGCTTATCCGGGAATCGCCTTATCGACGGCATCCTGCTTGACGAGCAGTACGGGTACGGCCGCGGACCGGAACACCGCTTCGGCGACACTGCCCATCATCAGCCTGATCAGGCCGCTGCGGCCATGCGAGCCCATGATGATCAGATCTGCAAACCACTCGTGAGCGTGTTTGATGATAGCGTCAGTGGGTACGCCGCTGACGATCTTTACATCGGCCTGCAAGCCTTTCTTTTTTTCAGCAAGAAGCATCTTCGTGAAATTGTCCGACATCGGTGACTCTTCGCTCCCGGATTTGCGCACGAGACCCTCCGGTTCCTGGATATGGAGAAACCTGACATGGGCATTGACGCGTCGCGCAAATTCTATTGCATAGCGGACTGCTTTGTCCGAAGAATCTGAATAATCTGTCGGGCACAGGATTTTGGAAAGCTGTATCATCGATTACGCTCTTATTACTGGTATTTTAGCGATAAAAATTGGCTGGTAAAGAACTTCCAATTTACAATTTTTTTTTAAGAATCCCCGATCCTGCCCGACGCACGGTCAACGGCGCCGCAAAGAATCGCCCCTCTTCTTCAAACTTTCCTTCGGATCTGGCAATCTCCGTTTTTTAGCGTAGTTTTCACCCTGAGTCCCCTCTTGCGACGAGCTTCAACGACAAGCCGACCAGACAATATGAACCCGGTAGCCGAAGCACTGCGTCATCCTGAAACGTATCCCCACCCTGTCGCTACTGAGATCCATGTTGTAGAAACCCACATTTCCTGGATATTCCTGACAGGGCCCTATGCATATAAACTGAAGAAGCCGGTCGACCTCGGATTTCTTGATTTTTCCACTCTCGAACGCCGCCGGCACTGCTGCCTCGAAGAGTTGCGCCTGAACCGGAGGCTCTGCCCCGATCTGTATATCGACGTTCTGCCGGTCACCGCTTCACAGGAAGGTTATCGCATCGGTACTGAAGGCCACATCGTGGATTATGTCGTCCGGATGGTTCAGTTCGACAGGGCTTTCGAGCTCGACCGCCTGCTACGTACCGGCGAACTGACCTTCCGGGAACTCGATGATGCCGCATCGATCATAGCATCATTCCATGCTTCGACTCCCAGTACCGATCCGACTTCCGTTTTCGGAAACCCGGAAGTGCTTCTGAAGCCGATGCTTGAAAATCTGGAGCTGACCGGACAGATTGCCCGGTCTACAGACGAGATGGCTGACATCGAGAAAATTCGTCTCTGGACGAACGCCGAAGAGCGACGGATCGAGGGAATCCTCAGGGAACGCAAGTCAGGCGGAATGGTTCGCGAGTGCCACGGAGACATGCATACAGGCAACATGGTGATCTGGCATGGAAAAATCATGATCTTCGACTGCATCGAGTTCAATCCGGAACTCAGCGTCATCGACGTCATGAGCGACGCCGCCTTTCTGTTCATGGATCTCGACCATTCCGGCCGCCCCGGGCTCGCATGGCACTTCCTCAACGCCTACCTTTCAAGAAGCGGTGATTACGCCGGCCTTCGAGTGCTGAGGTTCTACAGCGCCTACCGGGCCATGGTGAGGGCCAAGGTCACCTCCATCCGTTTGACCCAGGAGAGCGACGAAGATCGGAAAATAGCGATCCTCGAAGAGCACCGCTCCTATCTGAAGCTCGCTCTCGATTATACCAGACCGGGCGAACCGATGCTCCTTGTCACACACGGCCTGTCAGGCAGCGGCAAATCGCATCTTTCATCGCGCCTGGCAGACCGGGGCGGTTTCGCGCACATCCGTTCCGATGTAGAACGCAAACGACTTTTCGGAATCGAAAGCTATGAGAGAAGCGCCCTGAAAGGCCTCGACATCTACAGCCCGGAGGCTACCCGCAAAACCTATGAAACGATGCTCGATGCCGCCAAGTCAGCTCTTGCCGGCGGCTGCACGATCATCGTCGACGCAACGTTCCTCAAGAAGAGCCAGAGGAACATGTTCACCAGATTGGCCGCAGGGATGAACTGCAGATGTCGCATCCTTTGCTTTCAGGCGCCACCCGAAGTGCTGCGGGCAAGGGTCCTGGCCCGTCATGAGGAAGGGCGAGACGCCTCCGAGGCGGACATCGACGTACTTGCAGCCCAGATGAGATCTGACGAACCACCTGACGGAGATGAAAAAGCCCTGTGCATCGAAATTGACACACAGGGCGAAGTGGATCTTGACGCGCTGATCGCGGCATTAAGCCGATAAGCGCACGCAATCTCTCTGCAGAGTCTATACAGAAACTCCGAAAAAGAAGCGGATGGCAAGACCGGCCACGAAGCTGATACCGGCGACCACGACGATCAGTCCGGCCATCTCAAGGAAACGGCTCCGGAACGGCACCCCTTTGGCAACAGAGATGTAGAAGTTGAATATCGCGACGATCATGAACGCGCCCGCAAAAGCCATCCCGAGGCTGAGGTAGATATTCTGGAGGAACAGGTATGGCGTAATCAGCACCGTAACGGCCAGGATGTAGGCGATACCCGTATAGAAAGCCGCCTTGACCGGGCTTTTCGACCCGGCCTCAGTCTTCGTGGAAAGATACTCTGATGAGGCCATCGACAGGGCTGCCGCGAAACCGGTGATCATCCCTGTAAGAGCCACGATCCTGTTGTTCTGCAGCGCGAAAGTCAAACCTGCCAGCGCGCCGGTGAGCTCGACGAGTGCATCGTTCAAGCCGAGTACGATGGAACCGGTATATTGCAAACGCTCTTCGTCGAGCAGAGTGAGCAATGCTTGTTCATGCTCCTCTTCGTCCTTGAGGATACCGCTGATATCATCCCATGAGCCCGCCATGCGCTCATAGTTAAGCTGGGCAGTCCTTTCGCCGTTCTCCATAAGCTTGACGGCGAAAGTGAACCCGAACAGCATACTGATGACCGAATAGAACCAGATCCTGAATCGGCTCGGTGCGACATCCTGCCGGGTATAGTTCTTCCAGACGTTGTAATGCCGCATCTCGTCGTCGGATATCTGGGCGAAAATCCTGCGGTTTTTCACCCCGCTGACCCGTGTGGCCAGATTCTTGTAGATGTGATGCTCGGTAATCTCGTTCTTCTGGAATTCGGCGATCCGCCGGATATCGACCTCAAACGTCTGTTTCACTACTACGGGGATTTAGTTT
>DATMYL010000080.1:0-7943 GCA_035560975.1 Chlorobaculum sp.
GCCTGCTTTATGATGTCCGGGTTGTGTTCGATGATGACCAGCGAATTGTGCTGTGCCATCAATTTCTCGAAACATTGGACCAGCTTGGCGATATCGTCGAAATGAAGGCCGGTGGTAGGCTCGTCGAAAATGAAGAGTGTATTGACGACATCGGCCCTGGAAATGAAATGCGCCAGTTTAAGGCGTTGGGCTTCCCCGCCCGACAGCGTACTGGATGACTGCCCGAGCCGGATATAGTCAAGGCCGACCTCCTGGAGTACCTGCAGTTTCCTCTGGATTGACTTCTCCGACTTGAAAAAGTCGAGCGCCTCCTGAACGGTCAGATCGAGGACTTCGTCAATCGAAAGCCCGCGATACTTCACTTCGAGCGTCGACTGCTTGTAACGCTTACCCCCGCACTCTTCACAGACTGCCTCGATATCGGCCAGGAACTGCATCTCGATCTTGACGCTACCCTCGCCGGCACAGGCTTCGCAACGCCCACCGGGAATATTGAACGAGAAGTAACCCGGTTTCCATCCCCGGTCGCGGGCATCCCGGGTGGAGGCGAACAGCTGGCGTATGTCGTCGAAAAGTTTGAGATAGGTGGCCGGATTGCTGCGGCTCGATTTACCGATCGGCGACTGATCGACATGCTCGACGGCATTGATGAGCTCGGTGCCGGATATGGCTCGGTGCGTTCCCACCTTTTCCCGCGATCCCTCCTTTTCACGGACGATGCCGAGTTTGAGGATGTCGTTCACAAGGGTCGATTTACCGGAGCCGCTCACACCGGTAACGCAGGTCATCACGCCGAGGGGAAACTTCACATCGATGTTGCGAAGGTTGTTCTGCATGGCGCCGGTGATTTCGATGCAGGAGGAGAAATCGGGTTTACGCCTCGTCGCAGGGACCTCGATATGCCGTCTCCCGTACATATAGTCAGCAGTCAGTGACCCCTCGGCAGTCGCCATGGCTGCCGGTGGACCGTGAAAAACGATCTCTCCGCCAAGTCGTCCTGCCCGGGGCCCGAGATCGATGACCTCATCGGCCGCCTCGATGATTTCGCGGTCGTGCTCGACGACCACCACGGTATTGCCCAGGTCACGCAGTCGCCTGAGCAGCGCCACCAGCCTGGCAGAGTCGCTCTGATGCAGACCGATGCTCGGTTCATCGAGGATATAGACAGCTCCGACCAGTGGCGAGCCGAGTGACGTCGAAAGATTGATCCGCTGAAACTCGCCTCCGCTGAGGGTGTGCGTCAAACGATCGAGCGTCAGGTAATCAAGCCCGACGTCGAGCATATAACCGAGCCGTTTCATGATCTCTTTCAGTATGGCATCAGCCACAGTTCGGTCGAACGGCGAAATATCGAGACTGGCAAAAAAAGCTTGCGCATCGGCGATGTTCATCCTGGTCACTTCACCGATATTCTTTCCGGAAACCCTCACCATGCGCGCATCGGCGTTCAGGCGGCTCCCTTCGCACTCCGAGCATGTGGCATATCCCCGGTACCTGCTCAGGAACACGCGGTAATGCACCTTATAGCCGGCATCCTTCTCGATATCCTCGAAAAACGGCCACAACCCCTTGAAATCCCGTTCCGGGATCCCTTTCCAGATCATCTCCCGGTGGACGTGCCCCAGCTTTTCGTAAGGCACATCAATCGGAATGCCCACCTGGGGAGCGATTCGCAGCAACTGCTTGAGATACCAGGAGTACTTTTCTGAATTCCAGCAGGTAATGGCTCCTTCAGCCAGGCTCAACGACTTGTCCGGAACGACAGCATCCTCGTCGATGCCGGCGATTCTGCCGAATCCCTGGCAAACGCTGCAAGCCCCGATAGGCGAGTTGAAGGCAAAAAGCTGTGGCGACGGATCCTGATAGACGACGCCGTTCATTTCGAGCCTGTCGCTGAACCTATACTCCTTGCCGCCGGCTACTCTTATGACTGCGTTGCCGCCAGACTCGATGAAACAGCTCTCTGCCGCCTGGGCGACCCTGCCGTAGACTTTCTCGTCGTGTTTGGCCACGAACCGGTCCACCAGCACGAGCAGCTCCATCAGCTCTTTCCGGTCCATGGCCTCAACCTCTGCCCGGACGGCAGCATCGGAGATGTCAAGCACGGCCTCGTCCCTGAGTAGCCTGAAAAATCCCTTCTGCAGAAGGTTTTTCATCTCTTCGGCAACTGAACAGTCGTGATGCTGGACATCGTGATGACACGGGAACGGATAGCCGACATAAAACCTGGTACCGTTATCGAAAAAGCGTGCCTGAAGGCTCACATCCTCAGGGGTATGCTTCAGCACCAGCTCGTTGGTGTCACGCGAGTATATTTTGCCGATCCTCGCGTACAGCAGTCGGAGATAGTCATAAATCTCGGAGACGGTTCCGACGGTCGAACGCGGATTCTTGGGAATGGCTTTCTGCTCGATGGCAATAGCCGGAGCGATCCCTTCGACCGTTTCGATTTCAGGTTTGGGCATCCGCTCGAGAAACTGCCTTACGTAGGCCGAAAGGGATTCGACATATCGCCGGTGCCCCTCGGCGTAAAGGGTATCGAAAGCGAGGCTGGATTTGCCGGAGCCGCTCAGACCGGTCAGGACGACAAAGCGGTTCCTCGGAATTCTGACCGTTATATGCTTGAGATTGTGTGTAGTAACACCTCCGAGCACGATATCGGGAAGTGTGTTGCCTGTTCCGGTGTTGGCGTCGTGAGAAGGGTTCGGTTCCAAAGGTTGTTCGCTGCTGTTCTGAATGTTTGGCATGGAGAGGAGGTGAATCTGTCGACTAATTTAAGTAAACCGTCGCAGAGACCGGAAGGAAGAGTTGAAAAAATGGTACGGACAGCTCAAGGTTTACCGTACCTGTCGAGGAGCATGGCGATTGTCGTTTCGTCGAGAAGCTGATGAATCCTGATCTGGAGGTTGACCATATATCCCTTGTGGTTGCAATTCGACTCGATCTCGCACTCACAGCTCTCCTGGGAACAGCGCATCAGACGCGGCTTTCCCTCGATGGCGAGTCCGATATCCGCTACAGTGATCTCTTCCGGATTTTTTGCGAGCATATAACCGCCCTTGACGCCTTGCACCGATCGCGTAATGCCGGCTTTTTTCAAATTCTGCATGGCCTTGGCCAGGAACACCTGGGAAAACCCGATGTCAGAGGCCATCTCCTTGACTGTCACGACCCGCTCAGGTCCTTTCAGTGAAAGATAGGTGACTGCGTGCAGACCGTATTCGAATTTTCTGGATACTTGTAACATAAAGGAAGGGTAAAATTAAAACAGGATTAATTTACACCTATTTCATGAATTTCCATAACGCACTTTCATTCTTTTTTTCAACAGCTATATTGTCTCATGGCAATCTTCGCTAACCGGCATCGGGCTTAAAACGATCTGGACGCATCAGACGCAGATCCCCTGACTGATAACACGCATGAAAAACGAATCTCAAGACCGCTGGTTTATCTGGCAACTCGGCGAGAATCAGGAGGTAAAAATACGGTACCGTGAATACGGACCGGCTGATTCGTCGTTCACGCCGTTACTCTTCATACACGGATACGGCGGCATGATCGAACACTGGGACGACAATATTCCCGCGTTCGATGGCAGGCACAGGATTTACGCCATGGATCTCATAGGATTCGGTCAATCCGGAAAACCCAATGTCCGCTACAGCCTTGAACTTTTCGCCACGCAGATCAAAGCATTCCTTCACCTGAAAGGACTCGACAAGGTCATTCTTGTGGGACACTCGATGGGGGCTGCGAGCAGCATCCTCTATGCGCATCTGAACCCGGAAAAAGTCAGGGCCCTGATTCTTGCGAATCCATCCGGTCTTTATGGTGACAGCATGGACGGCATGGCTAAAGCGTTCTTCGGGCTCGTGGGTTCACCCCTGATCGGAGAGGTGCTGTTCGCCGCCTTCGCCAACCCTGTCGGAGTCAGCCAGAGTCTCGCGCCGACCTATTACAACCAGAAAAAGGTCGACATCAACCTGATCAACCAGTTTTCCAGGCCGCTTCAGGACCGGGGTGCCATATTCTCTTTCCTGTCCCCGTCGAGACGACCCGCCGATTTCATGCTCGAGAGTATCAAAAAATGCAATTACAAGGGTGATGCATGGCTGGTCTGGGGAGCCGAAGATACGGCACTGCCGCCGCATAAAATCATCCCGGAGTTCCAGGAACTGCTTCCGCAGGCCGGGGCTTTCATCATCCCGAAAGCTGCCCACTGCATCCATCACGATGCTCCTGAGGCGTTTAATGGAAGGCTGGAGCTGATTCTCGACCAATTGAACTGACAACTCTTCTGCGACGCCCGATCCTACTCTGCCACCGGCTGTCCGTAGCCTGAACTTGCCTTGAATTTCAGGTCCTTGAGTTGCGGGGGTTTCATGGCGATCTGAATCAGATAGCCCTTGTACTGCCCCCTTGGAACCCACTGGAAGCTGAACTGAAAGTCATGTAGATCCCTGTAAACGAGAAGCGCGGGGTAAATGTAGTCTTTCCGTCTGAGATCATAACCGGTGTTCAAGCCAACCTGCCAGTTTCTTGAAAGGGAAACCTTGGCCGCAGTGTTCAGCAGCGCCGTTGTGGTCGGGTTAAGCGGATCGCTCCGGTCTTCGACCAGATAGAGAGACGTTCGCAACGACCACGGCAGTTGAGAACCGAACTTGACGAGCTCGTCGCTGTTGAAGCGCTCCTTGTATATAGCCTGCTCGACCACCGAGCCGTCATTCCGCACCATAGACGGCTCCCCCGCCTTTCGCTCGATTGGCTCATAGCGCGAACGGAGATTGCCGCTGACGCTCATGCTCACATTGAGGAAACCGCTGACGAAGCGCAGCAGCCCTTTCCCCTCGTCTGCATAGAGTTTGTCAATCCTGTAGCCGGTCTTGGGATCGTATGTGTAAAAGTCATAGATAGCGCCCGCCGTCATCATCAATGCCGGAGAGAGCGCGTTGCTCGATGCCGAGACGGTCAGCGGAGCGATGCGCAGCGAATCGGCAGCAAAATTGTATCCGGTAGCCGCCGTCAGGGAGAGCAGCTGGACCGTCTTGTCGCCGGCGGTCGCGGACACGTCTTTGTTCCGGAACTTCCCGTGGAGGAGATTCTGGAGACTGATACCTACAAAACGCTGCTTTTCCGGCACAATTGAATAGAGGGACTGTTCGAACCGGTTGTATTTGACCATCGACTGCCTGACCGGATCGTAATAGGAACCGTAATAGTTGTAACCGTTTCCCGTGTAATCAGGATTGTAGGTAAACGTTAGCGTCGGGATGAATGTGTGCCGGATAGCCTTCAGTCCGACGATATTTTCCAGCAGACCGGTATTGAGGATGCCGTACAGTCGCGTCTGCGCGTCGACAGAAAAAACTGCTGTCGAGTATTCGGCAGGCGTGTCGATCGTTTCCGTCAGCACTCCCCCGTTGGAAAAGCTCTTCCTGACCGTACTGTTGACCCGGTAGTGGCTGAAGGTCAGGGACGGTGTGAGATTCAGGTACTTGAACAACGTAGACTGGACCTGGAACGGGAGCTGAATCCTGGTGGCACTGAGGTCATCCTGCTGAGTTGCCGTTTTGAACAGCTGCTGTAAAGTGATTTTCTGGGTGAACATCGCCCGGTATCCTGGAGCGAAATCCTGCAGGAACCCGATATCCATGCCTGCGTTACCGGTATAAAGATCTGTGCTGATGCCGCTCGCGTTGGTAAACTGCCCTCCGAAGGAAACCTCCGGCTGAATGGACAAGCGAGAAGTCCAGTCTGATTGCGAAGCGCCAAGCCTTGGCCTGAAAGGATAGATGCGGCTCTGGTACAACGAGGTCGTGAAAGCCTGGGTGATATTGTCATTGATCAGGTTATCGACTCTCTGGTAACCGGCTATCAGAACCCGATTGCCGTCATCCCATGACTTGGAGAAAGAAGCGTACGAAGTCGCCTGCTCTGTAACGATCGATTCCGTATTGATCGAGTTGACATTATAGTAACGATCCCCCCCCAGGTACTGAAGGTTGACGTCGAGCTTCGATGTCGGATCGAACTCCTGGTGATGGATGATCCTGAAGTCCCTGTTTTTGTACCTGGCATAATTCGGATCGCCGGGATTGTTGAACTCGAACGTCTCGTATTGACCTTCGATCGAACCGCTGTAATGATTCCCGTTTTTGTATCGAAAACGCTCTGCTAAACGCCAGCCCCCCTTGAATGACAGATCGCTTTCGAGCCTCAGGTCGCAATAGTCGTTGATAGCCCAGAAATAACCGAGATTCGACAGGTAAGTCCCCCTGTTGCTGCTGCTGCCGATCCGCGGGAACAGAAAGCCTGACGCGCGCTTGTTCGAAATGGACATCGACATGAACGGCAACGGCAAAATCGGAATCACCGGCAGACGATGATTGAACAGTTCAGGATGAATGTACATGATGAACGGACGGGAGATGAGGCGATCGTCCGGAATGATCTTCATGTTGTGGCCGGTGAACCAGTAATGCGGTTCATCGAGATCGCAGGTCGTGTAGACTCCATCGCGGATATAGAGTACGCCGGTCGCAGACCGCTGGACCTCTTCACCGTAATAGATCCCCTGGGCGTCCTTCGACGAGACATTCGAACTCGTGCCCTTCCTTGTCTTGTAGTTGTAGTTCATCACCTCGGCATTGAACGAGCCGGTCTTGTCGGTATAAACCGGAAGTTCCGTCAGCCTGCCGAGCGAATCGAGCGCAGCCCTTGTGTGGATGGTGGAAACGAGCTGTTCAACGGTGACTCTCGGACCCTCGAGCCGCATGTCCTTGTAATCGACACGCGCCTTGCCGAACAGGTCCATGGTACGCTTGTCGAAATTGTAGATCAGGGAATCGCGTGCCGTGTAGACGACCGTCGAATCGAGGTCGTCACGTTTCGGTTTCGTGGTATCAGACTGCGCAGCCCCCGATTTTTTACCGGAGCTTTTTGAACCGCCGTTTCCTGCCTGTGCCGGCACGATCCCCTCTATCGAATTGACGAGGAGTATCAGGATCAGAACTTTCAGTGACTGGACAAATCTCACGGGCAAACAATGGTGTGTTACTGAGCGCTCAGGAAGCGTACAGACAGAAAACCTGATAGTGAATATATGAAACCTTTGCGTTTTTGAAGCCATTCCTGATCCTGGCGAAGATCTTATATCGAAACATCTTTCGAAAGCTCTCGACGGAAATGGTACCCGGTAAGTCAGCCATGGAGAAATGCCACAAAGGTTTCTATATTGCTCAATGAATGATGCCCTGCCTCAGATCGTCCCGGTTACAGCCGGAACCGGTCGACAGTCCTGGCATTTTCAAAGCCCTTTTCACTTGAATAACCATATTCTCTGAACTTTCATGACGAAGGTTGTCTACTCCGCTCCTGATGAATTCGGCCATTTCGGCACATTCGGAGGGAAATTCATTCCAGAAACACTCGTAAAGAACGCTGCAGATCTCGAACAGGAGTACCTCCTGGCCAAAGAGGACCCTGAGTTTAAAAAAACTCTCGAAAGCCTGCTTCGTGACTACGTCGGGCGTCCGACTCCCCTTTATTATGCGAAACGGCTGAGCGAAAAACTCGGCGGAGCGGCAATCTGGCTCAAACGCGAAGACCTCTGCCATACAGGGGCGCACAAAATCAACAATGCGCTCGGCCAGGTGCTTCTTGCAAAGCGTATGGGGAAAAAACGGGTGATCGCGGAAACCGGCGCCGGCCAGCACGGAGTGGCGACTGCAACGGTCTGTGCCCTGTTCGACCTCGAATGCATAGTCTATATGGGAGAGGAGGACATTCGCCGGCAAGCACCGAACGTGGCGAGGATGAAACTGCTCGGAGCCGATGTCCGCCCGGTCAGCGCCGGCACAAGGACCCTCAAAGACGCAACGAGCGAAGCGATCCGCGACTGGATGAACAATCCGGAAGATACCTTCTACATCGTCGGATCG
>DATMYL010000081.1:0-14074 GCA_035560975.1 Chlorobaculum sp.
ATATATGGTGTTCCGCATGGGGGCGCCGTTCATTCACGGTATCGTGATGTTCGTCAGAAGCGGCGCTGCCAGCATGGACACGCTCATCGGCATCGGCACACTCGTAGCCTGGTCATACAGCACCTTCGTCACCCTCTTTCCACACTTCAGGGACGCCCTCGGACTCCCGCACGACACATGGTTCGACGCGGCCATCGTCGTAATCGGATTCGTGCTGCTCGGTAAATACCTCGAAGCCAGGTCAAAAATGAAAACCGGCGAGGCGATCGAAAAATTGATCGGTTTACAGGCGAAATCAGCCATAGTGGTGAGGCAGGGCAAAGAGGTCGAGATCCCTGTCGAACAGGTCAGGCGGGGTGACGTCGTCGTGGTCAGGCCAGGCGGCAAGATCCCGGTGGACGGCACCATCGCGGAGGGGTACTCCTCTATCGACGAGTCGATGGTGACCGGCGAACCGGTGCCGGTCGACAAGAAAACCGGTGACCCGGTGATCGGCGGCACCATCAACAAACAGGGCTCCTTCACCTTTTCCGCTTCGAACGTCGGCAGCAACACCGTATTGGCGAGAATCATCAGGATGGTCGAAGATGCCCAGGGCTCCAAAGCGCCCATTCAGGACGTCGCCGACAAGGTCGCAGCAGTCTTCGTTCCGACAGTGCTGGTACTCGCCGCAGTCACCTTTGTTGCGTGGATCACTATCGGCAGTTCCCTGCTCGGATTTTCCGTTGCCCTCTCCTACGGCATCATGGGCATGGTCGGCATACTGGTTATCGCCTGCCCCTGCGCGCTCGGGCTGGCAACCCCGACGGCCATCATCGTCGGTATCGGCAAAGGGGCCGAATACGGCATCCTCATCAGGAACGCCCAGAGCCTAGAATCGCTGAGCACGGTCGATACCGTGGTGTTCGACAAAACCGGTACCATAACCAACGGCACTCCGGAAGTCACCGACATCAAGCCAGCCGACAGCTCCATCTCTCCAGATATGCTGCTGCAACTTGCCGCCAGCGTGGAAAACCGTTCCGAACATCCCCTTGCAAGGGCGATCGTGCAGGCCGCCAGGCAAACAGGCTTGGCGTTTCAGGAGGTCACCGCCTTCGAAGCGCTCGAAGGAGTCGGTGTGAAGGGCACTATCGGAGAGTCCTCCTTCAGGATCAGGAAACCGGCTGGTGAGGATACTGCCCTGCCCGACGTGAAAACTTTGCAGGCACAGGGCAAAACGGTGGTCATACTCGAAGTGGACGGTCTGGTAAAGGGAATCATGGCCCTTTCCGACACGATCAGGAAGGAGTCACAAGAAGCAGTCGCAGCACTGCAAAGCAAGGGCATCAAGGTCATCATGCTCACCGGAGATAACCGCGCTGCTGCCGGTTACATGGCCGCCCAGGCAGGTATCGACGAGGTAATAGCTGAAGTGCTCCCTTCAGGTAAAGCCGACGTTATCAAAGAGCTTCAGGCCAAAGGGCACAAGGTGGCCATGGCCGGTGACGGCATCAACGACGCTCCGGCGCTCGCCCTTGCCGAGGTCGGCATCGCCATGGCCACAGGCACAGACGTCGCTATCGAATCGGCAGGCATCACAATCCTCAACGGCGACATCCGGAAAGTAGCCCAGGCGATCACCCTGTCGCGTAAAACGATGCGGGTCATCCGGCAGAACCTTTTCTGGGCTTTCATCTACAACGTCATCGGCATCCCGCTTGCCGCCGGAGCTCTCTATCCCCTGTTCGGCATCTTCCTGAACCCGGTCTTCTCAGGCATCGCGATGGCAAGCAGCAGCGTCTCTGTCGTAACCAACTCCTTGCGTCTGAAAACCGCCAAACTCTGACCCATGGACAAGAAAATCCTCGATACGTACCGTTCATTCCTCAAGGACGAAATCCGCTCCTCAGTAGATTTTTCCCAAACCGACCAGAACCGCAGGATGCCGCCGCCTCCTATCGAAAAGCCCTGCGCGGCTGACGCGAAGCTGACTGACCTTCCGCGAATCGAGCAACTGACGGAGACCGGCCACTTCGACCTCCGGACTGCAATAGCAAAACGTGAAAGCTGCCGTGTCTACGGCGACGATCCGATCTCCCTCGAAGAACTCTCTTTCCTTCTTTGGGCGACTCAGGGGGTCAAGCTCAAACTCGATGCCGGCCACGCGCTGAGAACCGTCCCTTCTGCCGGATGCCGTCACGCGTTCGAGACTTACCTGTGTGTATTGAATGTAACCGGGCTGGAGAAGGGAATTTACCGCTACCTCCCCCTCGAACACCAGCTCCTGTTCGAATTTGAGGTGGAAAACCTTGAGCGGAAGATCGTCAGTGCGGCTCTCGGCCAGCCTTACCCGGGATACGCCGCCGTAACGTTTATCTGGACTGCGATCCCCTACCGAATGGAGTGGCGATACGGCCTGGCCGCCCACAAGGTGATAGCCCTCGACGCCGGCCATGTATGCCAGAACCTTTACCTTGCCTGTGAAGCCATAGGGGCAGGCACCTGCGCCATCGCGGCTTACGACCAGAAAGAGATGGACAAGCTGCTCAATGTGGACAGAGATGAGGAGTTCACCATCTATCTTGCTCCTGTAGGCCACAAACAGTGAGACTGTCCGTTCACTTGCAGTCCCATATCGAATTTCTGTCCTTTATAGACGGAAACGATGCCGGCATCCTGTCAATGCCGGCATCGTATTGATCAACAGCCTTATAAATAATTCAATGCTTGTGGTGATGGTCGTGATCATGATCGTGATGATCGTGGTGTCCATTCTTGCTGAAACGTTTCAGTTGAGCGGGAAAGACTGATCTCATTACCAGCACCGTCAGCAATATCGCCGAGGCGACGGCGATAATTCCACCTTCTTCATGTGTCCCGGTCCTGACCCAGTTCCTGAGGTCGAGGCCGAGATATCCGTACAGGGCATTGATGAGAGTGCCTGCGAGGAAGGACATCAGGACGATGACTACCAGATAGACCCCTGTCGCCCGCTTGCCGAGCAGTTTGGAGATTACCGGCAGAGAGGCTGCGTTGGTCGCCGGTCCGGCGAGCAGGAACACCAGTGCCGCTCCGGGCGATATCCCTTTGAGAGCGAGCGCCGCGACGATGGGCGTAGATGATGTGGCACACACGTACAGCGGCACCGAAATGGCCAGCATCATGGCCATGGACAGAAACTCGTTGGACAGGTACTTCTCGATCAGTTGCGGTGAAACGAATACCGAAATCAGGCCGGCGAGCAGCACACCGACAAAAAGCCACAATCCCACATCGCCGAGAAGATCGCCGAATGCGAAGGACATCCCTTCCCTGAATTTCTCGACAACCCCCGGTTTCGGCTTCGGTTCGTTTGAATGGCTGCACCCGCAGGAGCAGGAAGATTTGGCGGCGACCGGCTCGGCCGGCTCTTCAGCGCCTCCGGATTTTTCAGAAAATGAGACTGCAATGCCGGTCGCAATAGCCGTCACCAAAGCGGCGATGGGCCTGAAAATCGTTATCACGGGATCGAGCAGCGCATAGGTGACTGCTATGGAATCAACGCCTGTTTCCGGCGTAGAGATAAGGAACGATGCTACAGCTCCCTTTCCGGCGCCCTGCTTTTTCAACCCCGCTGCAGCAGGAATGACTCCGCAACTGCATAACGGAATTGGCACACCGATCGCAGAAGCCTTGATGATGCTCCCGATGCCGCCGCCAAGATGGGTAGCGATAAAGTTTCCCGGAAGATATGCCTTTACGAGGCCAGCCACGAAAAAACCGATCAGAACAAACGGAGCAGCATCGAGAAGTACACTCCATGACGCTTTGATAATACTGATCAGGACCAATGATGCTTCTTGCATGATACTTCCTCCTTACAACAGCTTTACTACCTATTTACCCATTAAACATTAATACATGATCACTCGTTCATACTTGAGACAAAAAAAATTGGTTCTCAATGCTCGACATGCTCAAACCCGAGACGGATAAGGTCTGAAATGTGGCTGTCGTCCAGGCTGTAGAGAACATTTTTACCCTGCTTCCGGGACCTGACGATCTTGGCGTCTCTCAATACCCTCAACTGATGCGATACGGCCGACTGGTTCATGCCGAGGATCGAGGTCAGGTCGCACACGCACAGCTCAGAGCGATACAGCGCATTCAGGATACGGATCCTGGTGTGGTCACCGAGCACCTTGAAAAGCTGGGCGACGTCCTTCTGCAACCGCTCCCCCGGCATTGCCTTACGCACTTCGTCGACCACATCGGGGTGATCGCAGGTGTGCTGACAAAGCTCAGCCTCTTTTTCAGTCATTGTTGACCTCGTCATATGAACAATTACTCATATGATAACACAAATTGAAATAACAGGCAAATCGTATATGATTTTGATACCAGCTACATGGAATCATATTCTTCATGACATCATTCGCTCGACCCATGCGATCTGGCCGGGTAGACAGACACGCTCGAGATCGTATCGCTCCTGAACGAAAAGACGCGCCTTACTTCCGAGGGCAGAGCGCTTGTCGGGGTCGTCGAGCAGCGAACAGACATTGTCGGCGAGAGCCTTGACATCGAAAAAATCGACAAGGCATCCTGTTTCGTCATTCCTGATCACCTCCCTCACCGGCGGCGTATCCGAGGCCACAATGGCGCATCCGACGCTCATGGCCTCAAGCAGGCTCCATGAAAGGACGAATGGATAGGTCAGATAGACATGAACGGTGGAGAGCTGCAAAATGGCTAAAAACCGGTCGTATGAGACCTTGCCGAGATAGTGCACCCTGTTCCAGTCGGCATCGCTTATTTGTGATCGAACCTCTTCAGCAAAAATCTTTTTCCAGCTGCCGCCGTCAACAGGTTTCGAACCATAGCTCACTGCGTCACCGCCGACGATCAGGACTGTAGCCCCGGGCCGGCGCGCCAGGATTTCGGGCAGCGCCCTCATGAAAATGTGGTAGCCGCGGTATGGTTCAAGGTTCCGGTTCACGAAAGTGATGACCTCATCGGATCTGGTAAGCGTCCGATCCCCTCCGATGGGAAATGATACTGAAGCTTCAGGACTGACCATGCCTGTATGGATTCCGTCGTGGACTACCGAGATCTTCGAACGGAATGTCTCAGGAAAAGTGTCGGCCTGCCATTTCGTCGGTGACAATCCGGCATCCGCTATGGTGAAATGGAGTTGGTTGTTGAGGTTTTTTATCCTGATCCTGCATGCGTCGCTCTGAGGATCCCTGGTCGGAAACTCAGGATCAAAACCGATATCGGTTCCATTGAGACTGTAATAAAACTCACAATAGATCCCCAGTTTCGCATCCGGCCACACATCCTTGACAAACATGCTCTCGCCCCAGCCGGGATGGGCGACAATCAGGTCCGGATTGTATCCGTTGGCCCTGAGCTGCATGGCTACCCTGTAACAGGACTCCCCCCTGATCGTCTTGGTTTCAAGGTCGGCAATCCATGGATGAATCACCTTGGAACTGCTCCTGAGAGCCCGGTAACCGATCAGCTTGATCCCTTGCCATTGGGCTGGTGGGGCCTTCATCATGGTCATCGCCGTCACGTCATGACCGCGCTTGAGCAAGGCCGGGGCAAGGTGCCTGAACTGACCGGGAAAGTTCTGATGTATGAAAAGTATCCGCATAGAAAGGAAACAGTTGCTGACTTAACGGTTAGCCATATCAAGCCAGCTGTTTACCTCCTGTATATCTCCGACAGCAAGAGTTCCCGCAACATCCTTCAGCATGAGCATGTTCAAAATGTATTGATATCTCGATTTTGCCAGGTTCCGCCTGCTTTCGAACAGTTTCTGCTGGGCGTTAAGAACGTCGACATTCGACCGCATTCCGACAAGAAAGCCTTTCCGGGTTCCTACGAGGGCTATTTCATTGGCCTTGACCGCCTGCTCATAGGCCTTGATCTGTACTATACCGTTCAACACTCCATCATAATATTTACGCACATCCGACACGATGGCACGTTCCTGCCAGTTGTACTGATCGTTGGCCTTCATCCTTTTCGCAACGGCCTGACGAACCTGTGCACTTGAGTATCCGCCTGAGTATATCGGAACATTAACCTGCACATTGATGGACCAGGTGTCATAAGTCGAGCCGATCGTGTAGTTGTTTTCACTGACGGAATAACTCCTTCCAGCGACAAGGTCAACGCTGGGAATCTTCATTGCACGCGTTTTTTCCACCTCACGTCGGGCAATCTGGATGTCCTGCCGTGCTGCTCCGACCTTGGGATTATTTGTCTCGGCCAGCTTTATCCATGCATTGACATCACGAGGCTCGATGCCGGAAAGTGGAATTTTTTCAGTCACGATTCTGCAGAGCGAGTCCGGATAAACACCGGTAATCCGTTCCAGTTCACGTCGGCTGTATTCTAATCCTGTGATGCTGCTTGCCTTTTCTGCCAACGCCATATCGAGACTTGCCTGAGCCTCGTTGATCTCGGTTATGGTACCGAAGCCGGTCTGGTTACGTCGACGGGCCTGCTGCAACTGTTCATTTGTCGCCTCGACCTGGGCGTTCGTGAACTTCACATTTTCTTCGGCGTACAGCACGTTAAAGAATGACTCTGCCGTGCGAACCATAAGTCCTGAGTTCTCACCATGAAACAACGACTCGCTTTTTGCCTCGATAGCCTTTGCCTGTTTGTATGCGGCAATATTCTCCATGTTCAGAAGCGGTTGCCGGAGAGAGACACTGTGACTGAGTGTGTTATAATAGATACGATCACCTTCAGGACGATATGGTGTAAAGCTTTCAGTCCTGTTCCTGCCCCTCGAAGTCGAGGCTCTGATGTTCGGCAGAAATGCCGCATAGGCTTTGGAAACCTCCTCTTTCGAAATGGTCAGATCAGCCTCGGCGGAATGAATCTGTGCATCGTAGGTTACCGCATGATTATAGGCCTCACTGAGGTCAAGTGGCTTCGTGAATGCACATGAGGGCAGGCAAACGATGAACAATGTCCCCACGGCAGCACAAATCTTCCGGTTGAAACCTGCGCTGCCATTGTAAGCAATATCCGGCAATGACATAAGGGAGATACGAGCCATCTTTCTCACTCCTCCTTCAGCGATGCAGACATTCTTTTGATCAGGGGATGCATAATGTAAGTCAGCAGTGAACGCTCCCCTGTCTTGATGATCACCTGAACCGGCATGCCTGGTTGTAATCTATGCTGCCCGAGCATCTTGATGCCGTCAGAAGTAACCGCAATTCTCGCAAGGAAATAGGGTTGGACCGGCGCGTTTCCCGTCTGCATGTCAGTAATGAGATCGCCGGATACCGACTCGACCCGGCCGCTCACGACAAGCTGCGGAGAATTTGCGAATGATGCGAACGAAACATTCGCCAGAAGTCCGGCATGAACCTTGTCAATCAGGTGGGGTGCGATTTTTGCCTCAATCAACAGGCCTTCATTGCTCGGGACGATGTCCATGATTTTCTGCCCCGGCTGAATAACCGCTCCAACCGTCTGAACCTGCAAACCGACGACCTGGCCTTCGGACGGTGACTTGATTTCTGTATCAGCAAGTTCGTTAAAAAGCGCCTTCGACTTCTCGGCATCAGCCTGCACCTCATTCTGAACCTGCGCAAGTTGTGCGGAGCTCTCCTCCTTGTGCTGGGCAATCTTGATTTCAAGCTCACGCTGCTGGCTCAAGGGGGCATACCCTTCCTTCACGAGCGTACTGATTCCGGCAAGCTGCTCCTTCAATATCCGCAAAGTCCGGAAACGGGACTGCAGAAGATCCCGCTGGTTTCTCATCAACTGCTCCGTGAGCTTGTGATCGGCATCCGAAAGGAGGTCGGGATTAAAACTGATGGTATCACTGCCGCGCTGTTCGGCCAACAGACGCCCTTCGGCTGCCAACTGGCTGAGATACCGCTGATGCACCTCGGCATAGCGAGCTTTCGCTGTCTGCCTGTCAAGCAGTATAAGCAGCTGATCTTTTTTCACAAGCTGTCCCTCATGAACCAGCACAGCATCAACAACACCGCCCTGGCGGTTCTGGACTACTTTACGTTTTGTTGCGATGCTGACCATTCCCTGGCAGGGAACCCCTTCGTCGAGAGGGGCAAATCCCGCCCAGAGAAGGAACCCGCCAAAACCTATAATCAGTATCAGAATACCGAGACGAACAGGCTTCCTGGTGTCGGAATAATTATCGGAAGCGGTCTGCTTGTCAACAGTATCCTCCTGTTGCGCCCGGGGTTTGAAAAACTTATTCAAGTTCATTGAAATCGGCCATGTCTTGTCATTGTTAAACAGATACTTTTGTTCCACCCTGCTGCGCAGCCTGGGCTCGCATCACGTCAAGAACACCATCACGAGGTCCGTAATGTTCAATTCGTCCATCCTTCAATACCACCAGACGGTCTACAACTTCCAGGATATTCATGCGATGAGTGATCAGAAAAACCGTCTTGCCGAGTTCTTTCAGATCTCGAACCGCTGATAGCAGTGATCGTTCACCGGCATCGTCAAGATTGGCATTTGGTTCGTCAAGCACAATGACTGACGGATTGCCGTAAAGCGCACGGGCAAGTCCTATACGCTGGCGCTGCCCGCCGGACAACATACCGCCAGATTCGCCGATCTGCGTATTGTATCCCTTGGGAAAGCGAAGGATCATCTCATGTATGCCGGTCCGCTGAGAGGCACTGATGATCGACGGGGCATCGATATCGCCAAAACGGGCAATGTTTTCCGCAATCGTCCCGTCGAACAGTTCTATATCCTGGGGCAGATATCCTGTCAATGCTCCGAGACTCTTCCGACTCCAGCTTTCTATCGGCTCTTCATCATACAGGACGCTCCCTTTCACTTCAGGCCATGCCCCGACAAGACAGCGGGCAAGCGTCGACTTGCCTGAGCCTGAAGGCCCCAGTATGGCAATCACGCTCCCCTTTGGAAACGTTGCGTCGAGACCATGAAGAATCGGGGTCGGCCGCCCCTCCACCGTTGCTATAAGGCCATCGATCCGGACATCACCCTGCGGATCAGGACGTAATGGAGGTCTGCTGCGTTCCGGATGCCGGGCGATCAGCTTTTCGAGGCGTTCGAAGGCCTCTTTTGCCTGAATAAACGGTTTCCATACCGAGATGACCAGATCAAGAGGCTGAAGAGCCTTCGACATCAGCACATTGGCAGCAATCATTCCTCCTGCGCTCATCTTCCCTTCAATAACCATCAAAGCGCCTGCACCAAGCGTCAGCGACTGCATGACGTATCGGATAAACTTCGAAATTGCCTGCTGACGATGCTGCTTGTGATTCATCTCACGGCTTACAGCAAGGGATTGCTCATGAAAATCCAGCCATCGTTTGCGCAGATGTGGCGTCATGCCCATGGAGTGGATGGGCTCGATGTTTCGCAACTTGCTCTGCACATATCCGCTGCTTAGCTGCCCGGCTTCCGACGCCAGTTCTATCTCCCTGACTGTCGCCCGATGGCTGATCCACGTAACAACAAGCTGGATACAAGCAAACAGAACCGATAGCCATCCAAGAAAAGGGCTCAACAGAAAAATGACCGCGATATAGACCGGCGTCCATGGAATATCAAAAAAGGCAAAGATGCCATGGCCGGTAAGAAATTGACGAATGACGGTCAGATCACTTAATGCCTCAGCCGGATTGGCACTCGAACGCTTCAGGTTCTTCTCGAAACTCGCATCGAATATCAAGCCGTTCAACGATTCGTCAAGACGAACGCCACCTCGAACCAGTAATCTTGAGCGCAGCCACTCAGCAACGGCCATAATAGCGAAAAACAGGACCATAATGAGCGTGACGACAAGAAGCGTAAGCTCGCTCTGGCTTTTGAACACCCGATCGTAGAGTTGCAGCATGTAAATCGTCGGCGTAAGCATCAACAGATTCGCAATCATGCTGAACAGACCTACCCAAAGAAACTCCTTCCTGAAAAGCAAGAGGTGGCGGGTCAGGGAACTTCTCTCAAAAAACGCCCGGCTCATGCGTGCCTCCCTTCGGATGGTTCAGCTTGCGCCGGAGCCGTTTTAGGCTGCATCGCAGCAAGAACCTGATCCCTCGGACCGAACTGCCTGATCTGTCCGTCAACAAGAATAAGAAGATATTCTATCGCTTCAAGCAACTGAAGTCGATGCGTTACAACGATGACCGTCGTTCCTGCTGATTTGAGGTGTTTGAGGGTAGCGATAAGCGCTACGTCGCCAGCCTCATCGAGGCTTGAATTCGGTTCGTCCAGAACGACAAACGTTGGCATCCCGTAAACAGCCCTCGCCAAAGCTATCCGCTGACGCTGGCCACCGGATAAAAAGGAGCCGTCGTCACCGATCAAGGTCTCATATTTTTGCGGCAAGATTTCGATAAACTCCTCGAGACCGACCAGCCGGCAAGCATCACGCACTTTCTCCGTATCGGGAGTTCCGAACCGGGAAATATTTTCAGCTATGGTGCCGTCGAAAAGCTCTATCGATTGAGGAAGATAGCCAATATAAGGTCCGAGTTCAGCCTTGTTCCATGTGGAAACATCGCTCCCGTCAAGCCGGATTTTGCCGTTCATGGGCGTCCAGACACCGACAAGCAAACGTGCAAGAGTGGTCTTCCCCGACGCGGATGGGCCGACGATGGCTACAGAATCCCCAGCTGCAACCCGAAAGGCTATACCCCTCAGAATCTGAAGCGTACTTCCGGGAGGACCTGCAGTAACATTATCGACAAGGAGATTGCCCTTCGGCGGCGGCAATGGCAGGCTCCATGGTTCCTCTTTGCAATCCCTGAGAAGGCTGTCTATTCTCACGTATGCTTCGCGAGTACTCTCCACCTGTCGCCAATTTCCGATAATCTGCACAAGCGGGCTTAGAATACGACCGCCAAGTATCGATCCTACAATCATTCCTGATCCGAACATTTCACCCTTGATTGTCAGCCAGCAGCCCATTCCAAGCATAAGGGAACTCAACAATGACTGCGTAAGCTTCGACAAGGCAGCATTAGTACCCGCACTGTCGGAAGCTTCTGCCTGTTTTACCAGAAAATCCCGCTGACGTGCCATCCAGCGGGTTCTCAACGCATCGAGCATACCCATCGACTCTATTACCTGGGCATTGCGCAGGATCCCTCCTGCATATACCTGGGAAACAAGAGCGCCTTTATTGGCCTGAATCAGTGGTTCCCGTATACGCTGTTCGTTGAAAAAACCGATCAGGAACTGCACCACTGCTCCAGCAATGGCAAACCAGCATAGTATCGGGTTGATAAAATAGAGGAAAACGAGCACAATCAGGGCAAGGGGTGCATCAAGAAAGGCAAGAATGACATTCGAGGAGATAAAATCACGCAACATCCGCAGATCGTTCAAAGCCTGACCGGATGCCCCTGCAGGAAGATTCCTGAGCCGGGCGGATAAAACCGAATCGAACACCCGTTCACGAAGCCGCTTGTCAAAGTTGCGGCTCGCCTCATGCATGATCGTCGAACGGACCCACTCGATCGCTTCAAGCATTGCATATAATCCTACGACCAGAAGGGTAAGCATCAAAAGTGTGCGGCGGCTCTGACTGTTGACAACCCGGTCATACACCTCGAGCATGTACCAGCTTGGTGTAAGAACAAGGATATTGGTCAACAGGCTGAACACCAAAACTCGATTGAACCATGGGGCGATTCCGAAAAGAGCTTCACGTAATTCGGACTTTTTATCTGTTTGGATCATTAGCGACTACTGGCGTGAACATCGGACTCGATCATTTTATAATCAAGCGAAGGGGCTTCGACGAAGCCCCTTCCGATGTAAAAAAACTAAATGTTTGAAAATATCATAATACCAGCCACGCAATAAGGCCGATCCCTGCCACACCAGCAAGCGCGACGCCGACACCGCCCGAAGAGCTGCCACCTGAAGCGGCTACAGCAGCGGCCACTGTGCTGAAGTTGTAATCGGTCGAACCTGCGTAATGGTTGCCGGCAAAATCATGCACGCTTCCGTCCGCGAACGTCACATAGTACTCTGTGCCGTTCGACAGATTTGCCGACGGATCGATGGTCAGCGTATCTCCTGTAATTGACAGATGCGAGCTGCTCGATGCTTCAAAACTCTCCACTACCGTCCCTGTCGCCGTGCCGCTGTGAATTTCTATCAGACCTGTTCCCCGTTGCACCGCCTCGCTGAACCTGATCACGACATTGTCCGATAAGGCGACTCCCGTCGCTCCGTCCACCGGCGTCCTGGTCAACACTGTCGGAGCTGTGTGATCGACCGTATCCGTCGGATTATAAGTGCCATCAGCAAACTGGAAATGCTCGACATCGGTCACAAGATCGGTACCATCTCCTCCTCCTGATACAGTATCGACGACCGTATAAGTGTGAGTTCCTTCATTGTAACTGATGCTGTAACGGGTATGATTGCCGCTGAACGTCGCCGTATCGTCACCGTCCCCGCCATCGATGGAGTCGTTGCCGGCATCGCCACTGAGGATATCGTCTCCAGTGCCGCCATACAGCGTATCGTTATCATCACCACCGGTCACCGTGTCATTACCTCCATCTCCATAAAGCACGTCATTGCCAGCGAGAGAACCGACCGTATCGTTGCCGTCGCCACCGTGAATGGTATCATCTGATGGTCCGAGCACGATATACTGGTCCGCCCCGTCAGCCACCACGATATTGCTACCTGTTCCACCTTCAATGTGAGATGGTCCGATGATAATCGCGAACTCAACATTGTGCAGATTAAGCACTGTACCGTGGGGCAGACTGCTTGCATCGATAACCAGAGCCTCCTGGCCTGTGGCACTGCCGGTAATGACAACGGGATGTGACGTATCGAAAGCTCCTGTCGCGTCAAGTGTAATGGCCCGGACCTCGACACTGGCCGGATTTGAAAGACGGGCCACATAGGAATCGATAACACCATGTACTTCGTCGGACACGGTATTGTCAGTAAGAAGGTGATCCGCAAAGGCATTGATCTGATCGGTCAGTGATAAACCTGAGCCATTCAGAGCATCTGAAACGATGGAGATGCCCGTCGGCACATCGGCAGTGTAAATGGTCGAACCTGATCCGGATGCGATGACCTGTCCATTTCCTGCAGAAAGCGTGGTAGGATGTTCACCTGTGAGGGTAAGAGTGTACGAATTCGCACTTTGAAGCAGACCATCACTTACCTCGAAGCCGATCGTCGCAGAAGTCATTCCGCTGACCGGTACAAACCGTAAATAGCCGGCACTTATATCATTAACGGAAATCACCTGATTGACTGTCACGGGTGACCATGTTGTCCCGTTGGTGCTGTATTGTAGAGATCCGGATGATGGCAGCGCTGTTATCTTGACCGAACTTATTGACACGCCTTCCGGATCGCTGTAAACACCGAAATCGGTCGACCCCAGCACTGTGCTGGCATTATCGGGGATTGTCAGCGTGTCGTTAGTACTGACAGGGGCATCGTTTACGCCGTTGAACGTGATTGTCTCGGTCTGGGATACTGTTCCCCCATGACCATCGGCCACAGAATAGCTTACCTCGATCGTCTCTTGGTCACCATCACCCAGGTAATCGAATGCTGCATTGGCCGGGTCGACCGTCAACGTCGACCCGGTGAGTGACAGCCCCGACGGCACATCATGACCACTGTGGCCGGTTGCTACGCCATCCACGAGATACGTAAAGCCGCTGACACCCAGAGTGTCTCCGTTGTCCACATCGGCAGATCCGTTCAACAGATCGATGGTAAAGGATGCATCGCCCTCAGTCGTGCTACTCGTCAGTGTTGCTACCACTGTCGGTGCGTCATTCGTGCCGTTGATCGTGATCGTCTCGGTCTGAACGCTCATCGCTCCATGATTGTCTACCACATGGTAACTCACAACGATCGTGGTCTGTGCACCAACCGCCAGTGAATTGAAAACCGCATTGGTCGGGTCTACCGTCAACGTAGAGCCTGTTCGTGACACTCCTGTCGGCAGATCCTGGCCGCTGTTCCCTGTTGCAACGCCATCAACCGTATACGTAACATCGCCGACGCTCAAGGTGTCTCCGTTATCCGGATCGGCGGCTCTATCCAGCAGATCCAGATTGTATGAAGCTGCCCC
>DATMYL010000082.1:0-16158 GCA_035560975.1 Chlorobaculum sp.
TGCAGGTCAGGGTTGAGGTCATCGAGCGTTTGACGCCTGTCGAGTACAGCTATCCGGAACGATCGCTCCGCCTGATCGCGTTCAGATGCAGGATCGTCGAAGGCTCGCCGGTCGCCAATGATCATGAAGAGCTTCGCTGGATCAACATTGACGATGCCTCAGGATATGATTTTCCGGAAGCCGATCTTCCCATTCTCGCAGAGTACCGATTGAAGGTAGTCTCTGCTTATGGAACAGGTTAGCCCGGGAAATCAGCCATCTTTCCTCCTGTCGATCGGAACTTGAATCGATTGACGTTTAAATATTGTGATGACGATTGTTACATTAATACTTCAAAAAGCATGGCGCGACTTTACAGCCCATGCGGGCATTTGAAATTTATTCCGGGCTTTTCAAGTGACAACATCCATGATGTCGCAGTACCTACGCAATTCGTATCTCTACGGCGGTAACGCTCCCTACATCGAAGATCTCTACGAATCCTATCTGAACGATCCTGCTTCCATTCCCGACAACTGGAGAAGCTGGTTCGATGCCATGCAGCATGTGCCTGCGGTCGACGGCAGCGATACGCGCGACGTGGCTCATGCCCCTGTCGTGGCTTCGTTCGCCGAACGGGCAAAGAGCGGTCCGATCCGGCAGATTGTGGCTTACGGGGCGGATACCGATCTCGGCCGCAAAAGGGTTTCAGTCCAGAAACTGATCGCGGCTTACCGGTCGCTCGGTACGCACTGGGCGGATCTCGACCCGCTCAAGCGCCAGCAGCGCCCACAGCTTCCTGATCTTGAGCCTTCGTTCTACGGGTTTACCGATGCTGATATGGACACAGTGTTCAACACCAGCGACACAGGATTCGGCAAGGAGTCGATGAGCCTTCGCGAACTCCTGCAGAACCTCCGCGAGACCTACTGCGGTACGATCGGTGTCGAATACATGTATATCACCGACGGCAACCGCAAGCGCTGGTGGCAGCAGAAGCTCGAATCAAGCCGCTCGAAGCCTGATTTCTCGGTCGACGAGAAAAAGCATATCCTCGAACGCCTTACGGCCGCCGAAGGGTTCGAACGCTTCCTGCACACCCGTTATGTCGGCCAGAAGCGCTTTTCGCTCGAGGGCGGTGAGAGCTTCATTGCTTCGCTTGACGAGCTGGTCCAGTCGGCAAGGGCATACGGCGTGGAAGAGGTTGTGATCGGCATGGCCCATCGCGGTCGGTTGAACGTGCTGGTCAATATCCTGGGCAAGAGCCCGGCCGATCTGTTCGCCGAGTTCGAGGGCAAGCACGGAGACGAACTGCCTTCAGGCGACGTCAAATACCATCTTGGCTTCTCGAGCGACGTTTCGACGCCCAACGGACCGGTCAATCTGTCGCTTGCGTTCAACCCGTCGCACCTCGAGATCGTCGATCCTGTGGTCGAAGGCTCGGTCAAGGCCCGCCAGGAGAACCGCGGTGACGCGGACGGCCACCAGGTTCTGCCGATCCTCGTGCACGGCGACGCAGCTTTTGCCGGCCAGGGCGTGGTGATGGAGACTTTGAACCTTTCCCAGACCCGCGGCTACGGTACGGGCGGTACGGTGCACATCGTCATCAACAACCAGATCGGATTCACCACCTCCGATCCGCGCGACGCGCGTTCCTCCATCTATTGCACAGACATCGTCAAGATCATCAAGTCACCGGTGCTGCACGTCAACGGCGACGATCCTGAAGCGGTCATTCTTGCCACGCGCCTCGCCCTCGAATATCGCCAGACTTTCCGGCATGACGTGGCTATCGATATCGTCTGTTTCCGCAGACATGGACACAACGAGCAGGATACCCCTTCGATCACCCAGCCGCTGATGTACAAGAAGATCGCACAGCATCCCGGCACTCGCCACTATTATGCCGATCGGCTGAAAGCGCAGGGGGTTGTCGGTGAAGATTTTGCAGATGGGCTCAGCAAGGAGTACAGAAAGGCGATGGATGCCGGCCGGCATACGGTCGATCCAGTGCTTTCGAACGCAAAGAACAAGTATGCCGTCGACTGGATGCCGTTCCGTAACCGGATATGGACCGACCAGGCCGAAACGGGGGTACCCGTCGCCGAACTGAAGCGGCTATCTGAGCGCATCACCTCGATACCGCTCAACATGAAGCTGCATCCGCTGGTCGAAAAAGTGATACGCGACCGTGCATCGATGGGTGAGGGGCAATTGCCGCTTGACTGGGGTATGGGTGAGCATCTCGCTTTCGCATCGCTCGTCTCCGGAGGTTATGCGGTGAGGATCACCGGCCAGGATTCCGGGCGTGGCACATTCTCTCATCGCCAGGCAGTGCTGCACGACCAGAAGCGTGAGCGCTGGGACATGGGCGCCTATATTCCGCTGCAGAACGTCGCCGACAACCAGGCGCCGTTCACGGTCATAGACTCGGTACTCTCCGAGGAGGCTGTGCTTGGCTTCGAGTATGGCTACTCGATCGCCGAGCCGAACACGCTCGTCATATGGGAAGCGCAGTTCGGCGATTTCGTCAACGGCGCGCAGGTCGTCATCGACCAGTTCATCACTTCGGCCGAAGTCAAATGGGGACTTTCATCCGGCCTGGTACTGATGCTGCCGCACGGCTACGAAGGCCAGGGGCCGGAGCACTCGTCGGCTCGTCCTGAGCGCTTCCTGCAGCTCTGCGTCGACGACAACATCCAGGTCTGCCAGCCGACCACCCCTGCGCAGATTTTCCATCTCATCCGGCGCCAGATGATCCGCACGATCCGCAAGCCGCTCGTCATCCTCACCCCGAAATCGGTGCTGCGTCACAAGGAGGCCATCTCGCCGCTCGAGGATCTGACCGCAGGCACGTTCAGGACGGTCATAGGCGACGATTCGCCGAGACCGGAGAAGGTGACACGCGTCGTCCTCTGTTCCGGCAAGGTCTACTACGACCTGCTGAACCGTCGCAGGGAGAACGGCAAGAAGGATGTGCCGATCATCAGGATGGAGCAGCTCTATCCGTTCCCCCAGGAGGCACTCAAGGCCGAACTTGGCCGTTATCCCGGACTCAAGGAGATCATCTGGTCGCAGGACGAGCCCCAGAACCAGGGTTACTGGATGTTCATGCTCCAGTATCTCATGGATCTCATGCAGAAGGGCCAGAAGCTTGGCTACGCCGGACGTCCAGCCTCGGCTTCGCCGGCAGTGGGCTATTTCAGCAAGCATACCGAGCAGCAGAAGGCTCTGCTCGACGCAGCGTTCGGAAAGCTTCAGGGATCAGTCATCAGCAAATAACAAAAACTCAAGGCACCAAGGATCTGGTATGGCAATCGTCGATGTAATAATACCCCCGTTATCGGAATCAGTAGCTGAAGCAACCATGCTCGGCTGGAGAAAAAAAGCCGGTGACGCCGTGGCCCAGGATGAAACCCTGTTCGAAATCGAGACCGACAAGGTCGTCTTCGAGGTGCCGTCTCCCGCAGCGGGAGTCCTGGCCTCCATAACAGCCAGTGACGGCGATATCGTCGTTGCCGGCCAGAGTGTGGCCTCCATCGACACTGAAGCAAAGGCAGCAGAGCCTACGGTAGCACCGCAGGCAGCCCCGGCACCTGTTACGGCACCGGCTCCCGCACCAGCTCAGTTTGCTGTGCCGGCTTCGGTTCATTCGCCGATCCCGACTCCACACCTGCAACCACAGCCAGCCTATCCGCTGGCCTCCGGTCCCGGTCTTGCCCCGATGCCATCTGCGGCCAAACTTATCGACGAGAACAATCTTGTCGCCGCCGCCATTCCCGGCACCGGCAGGGGTGGGCGCGTCACCAAAGGCGATGTGATTTCGACACTTTCCGGAGGCACGACCCATGTCCCGGCTCCTGTTCCGGTTCCGACGGCAGTGCCTGCACCGGCACCTGTAGCCATTTCGCCCTCCTGGACTCCAATGGCGCCTGAAGCCTCGATGCGGCCTGCCCTGCAGCCCGTCGAAGCAGTCATGGACACCTCGCTGCTCAACAACCGGCCTGAAGAGCGTGTGCCGATGTCGCGCCTGCGCGCCAGGATCGCCGAACGCCTCCTGCAGTCGCAGCAGTCGAACGCCATCCTCACCACCTTCAACGAGGTCAACATGCAGGCGGTCATCGACCTGCGCAACAAGTACAAGGACAAGTTCGAAAAAGATCACGGAGTCAAGCTCGGCTTCATGTCGTTCTTCGTCAAGGCAGCGGTGCATGCGCTCAGGAAGTATCCTGTGCTGAACTCCTCTGTCGACGGTACGGACATCCTCTACCACGGTTTCTTCGACATCGGCATCGCCGTCGGTTCGCCGCGTGGCCTTGTCGTCCCGGTGCTGCGCAACGTTGACCAGATGAGCTTTCCAGACATCGAAAAGCAGATCGCCGAATATGGCGCAAAAGCCAAGGATAGCAAGCTGTCGCTCGAAGATCTCACCGGCGGCACCTTCTCGATCTCCAACGGCGGCATTTTCGGCTCGATGCTCTCGACGCCGATCATCAATCCGCCCCAGTCGGCGATCCTCGGCATACACGCGACCAAGGACCGTCCGGTCGTGGAGAACGGGCAGATCGTTATCCGACCCATGAACTATTTCGCGCTGTCGTACGACCATCGCATCATCGACGGCAGGGAAGCCGTGCTTGGCCTTGTGGCCATGAAAGAGGCCATCGAGGACCCGTCGCGTTTACTGTTCGACCTTTAATCCTATAAGAGACCATGATCAAGAAATTTGACGTGCTTGTCATCGGCGCCGGACCCGGCGGATATATCGCCGCCATCCGCGCCTCCCAGCTCGGCTTCACCGTAGCCTGCTGCGAATCCAAATCCTATGACGATCCGAACGGTGAGCCACGACTCGGCGGCACATGCCTCAATGCGGGATGCATTCCGCTCAAGGCCCTGGTCGCCTCCTCTGAGGCCTACGAACGGGTGAATCACCAGTATGCCGAACACGGCATCACGGCCACGGCGGTCACGATGGACGTGAAGCAGATGATCAAGCGCAAGGACGGCATCGTAACCCGCATGACCAGCGGAATCCAGCTGTTGTTCCGTAAAAACCGCATTACGTTGATCAAGGGCCACGGCTCATTTGTCGGCAAGACCGACGACGGATACCAGGTAGTCATCAGCTCGCCGACCGGCGACGAGGAGGTCGTTGCGCGCAACGTCATCATCGCTAGCGGATCGAAGGCAAGGCATCTGCCCGATCTCGAAGTGGACAACGTCACCATATGCGACAACGAAGGCGGCCTCAAGTTCGAAACCGTGCCGAAAAAACTCTGCGTCATCGGCGCGGGGGTCATCGGCCTCGAACTCGGATCGGTATGGCGGCGGCTCGGCGCTGAAGTCACCGTGCTCGAATCGATGCCGACTTTCCTGGCGGCAAGCGACGAAAGTATCGCAAAAGAGGCCGGCAAGCTGTTCCCGAAGCAGGGGATCGACATTGTGCTCGGCATCAGGATCGACGAGGTGAAAAAAGGGCGGAACGGCCTCACCGTGAGCTATACCGATGCCCAGGGGGCAGGCCAGAAGCTCGAATGCGACAGGATGATCGTATCCATCGGCCGCATCCCGAACACCGACAAGCTGAACCTCGAAGCCATCGGCCTCAAGACCGACGAGCGCGGCTTCATCCCGGTCAACGCGCAGTGCAGTACTGCGGCCCCTGGCGTTTACGCCATCGGCGATGTGGTGCGTGGTCCCATGCTTGCTCATAAAGCCGAAGATGAAGGCGTTATGGTTGCCGAAGAGATCGCAGGCCAGAAGCCCCATATCGACTACAACTGCATGCCATGGGTCATCTACACCTCTCCGGAAATCGCCTGGGTCGGCAAGACCGAGCAGCAGCTCAAGGCCGAAGGCAGGGCATACAAGGCCGGCAAATTCCCCTTCATCGCAAACGGCAGGGCTCTCGGGCTCGGTGACGTTGAAGGATTCGTCAAAATGCTTGTCGATGCCACTACCGATGAAATCCTCGGCGTGCACATCATCGGCAGCGACGCTTCAGACCTTATCGCTGAAGCTGCCCTCGCCATGGAGTTCCGTGCTTCAGCCGAAGATGTCGCCCGCACTTGCCATCCACACCCGAGCCTGTCCGAAGTGATCAGGGAAGCAGCCCTGGCCACCGCCGACCGCGCGCTCAACATGTAAAAGCCGGTTCGCCCTCCTCCGTGTCAGCACTGGAGGAGGGCGGAATGCCATGCACAGATGGTTTCAACGATCGTTAGTGCATGGTTTGTCAGGCGTTGTATGAAAGACTTCAACACATCGTCATCCGGTCAAGGTCGCCAGGAATCTTTTTTTGGTATGGAATGAGTTGTAAAGCAGTTATTTTCAAACAATTGAGTTTCGTGGCCGCGTTTTCATGCCCGTTCCCCCTGTGAACCGGCCTGCCAGGGGTCTCTGATGATGACCTGTATGCATTTTTATCCAGTCAGCAATTGATGATATCCATGGAACATGTTGAGAATGTCCGCTGGTATGCGGTGTACGTACGTTCCCGCTACGAGAAGAAGGTCCACCAGCAGCTGCTTGAAAAGGGGATGACGAGCTTTCTGCCGCTGATCGAGACGATCAGGCAGTGGAGCGACCGTAAAAAAAAGGTTGACGCGCCTCTTTTCAGTGGATACGTGTTCGTCAAGATCGACCACCATAAGGAGTGTGTCACCGTACTCGATACCGAGGGCGTGGTCAGGTTCATCGGCATCGGCAGACATCCGTCAGTGATCGCCGAGCGGGACATCGATTGGCTGAAACGCCTGGTGCGTGAACCCGATGCGGTCGGGCGCACCGTTGCCTCCATTCCGACCGGCAGGAAGGTGCGGGTGTTGGCCGGCCCCTTCAAGGACTTCGAGGGCGTCGTGATGAAAGAGGGACGGGAAGAGCGCCTGGTGGTCTTTTTCGACAGTATCATGCAGGGTGTGGAGATTACTATCCTGCCTGACCTTCTGCTGCCGATCGAATCCGGGGATGGTTCCGTGACGCAGCAGGGCAACGCGAAGACGGACGATGCCGTATCGTCGGCGGTGAAGCATTTTGTCCGCCCCTGATAAGGTACGCATGTCAAGCATTTCCCCTTCAAACGAACATAACGCGATGCATGAGGCTCTGCACAGGGTCTTCGGCTTCAGCACGTTCAGACCGAACCAGCAGGAGATAGTGCAGGCGCTCCTGGCTGGACGCGACCTTTTTGGCGTCATGCCGACCGGAGGCGGCAAATCGCTGTGCTACCAGCTACCGGCTGTATTGCTTCCCGGAACGGCGCTTGTGGTCAGCCCCCTCATCTCGCTCATGAAGGACCAGGTCGACGGTGCTCGTTCCAACGGCATCAGGGCGGCCTTCCTGAACAGCTCGATCGATCCTGCCGAGCAGGGCGAGGTTATCCATGCATTGCTTTCAGGCTCGCTCGATCTGCTCTATGTGGCTCCTGAACGGCTCGCGCTCGACCATTTCCGGGAGCTGCTCGACCGCGCTCGAATCAGCATGGCGGTGATCGACGAAGCCCATTGCATTTCCGAGTGGGGGCACGATTTCCGGCCGGACTATCTCTCACTTTCATCGATCGTCGACCTCCTGCCCGAAATTCCCGTAGCAGCCTTCACCGCGACCGCGACGCATCGAGTGCAGCGTGACATCATGGAGAAGCTGAGGCTGCGGGATCCTCTCGTCGTCAGGGCTTCGTTCGACCGTCCGAACCTTTCGTACGAGGTGCGTTTCAAGGAGGGAGAGGCTCAGCTTGCAGGCATCCTCAAACAGTTTTCGGGTCAGGCGGGCATCGTCTACCGCACGAGCCGGAAAAGCGTGAACGATACGGCAGCCATGCTGCAGAAAAAGGGGTTTCGCGCGTTGCCATACCATGCCGGGCTGAGCGACCTTGAACGGCAGCAAAACCAGGACTCCTTCATTCGCGACGAAGTGGACATCATCGTAGCTACCGTGGCGTTCGGTATGGGTATCGACAAGTCCAACGTCAGGTTCGTCATCCACGCTGATCTTCCCAAAAGCATCGAAAGCTACTACCAGGAGACCGGTCGGGCAGGCCGCGACGGCGAGGAATCCCGGTGCATCATGCTGTTTTCGCAGGGTGATATCCCCAAAGTCCGCTTTTTCATCGATGCGATGCTCGATGAAGAGGAGCGCTCAAGGGCTCTCGACGCCTTGTCGAAAGTGGTCGCATTCGCCTCTACGAACGTCTGCAGGCGGAAGACGCTGCTCGACCATTTCGGAGAGGTCTATCCCAGGGAAAACTGCGGGTCGTGTGATGTCTGTCTCGGGCTCCATGAGGTGATCGACTGCACCATCGAAGCCCAGATGCTGCTCTCGGCTGTAGTCAGGACCGATTCTCGGTTCGGTGCGGCTTATCTTGTGGACATCCTCACCGGCAGCGACACGCAGAAGGTCAGGGAGTTCGGCCATGACCGGCTGAAAGTTTACGGCGCAGGCAAGGGGCACGGCAAGAAGTTCTGGCGTCAGCTCATCGACGACCTCATCGCCCGGAAAGCCATCGGCAGGTCGGAGGGGCTCTATCCGATCATTTTTCTGCTCGATGGAGGAGTGAGGATCCTGAAGAACGAAGAGCGGGTCGAGCTGACAAGGGTCGTCGAGAAGAAAGCTGCGAAGCCGTCACGCAAAAGCGGCAGCGTGGATGAGACACCGGCAGAAAGAGTGTTTTTCGAGAAGCTCCGGGCACTTCGCAAGATGCTTGCCGACCAGCAGGGAGTGCCGCCATATGTCGTTTTTTCCGACCGCTCACTGCACGAGATGGCTTCGCTCAAACCCCGTACCGCCGCTGAAATGCTGACCATTTCAGGAGTCGGGGAGGTCAAGCTCGCCCGCTATGCCGAGCCCTTTCTTGAGCTGATCGGTACCTTCGGCGGGGATTCCTGAACGGCAGGCTCAACCGCCCGAATACGGAATTTCAATCACCCTGCTCCCTGTTGCGCTCAAGGAGGTGCTGCCAGTGGCGCTTTTCGAGAAAACTTCCCTCCACATTCGACTCCATCTCCATGAACAGCTTCCAGGGCATCGCAAACGACAGGCTCTCCTTCGGGAACATCCTGCGTATTGTGACGTCGGTGAGGCCGATGACCGCCCTCGGCTGTTCCGAATCGGCCTCTTTGAACGGGATGATACCTATGTTCTGGCATGCAGCGGAAAACGGCGAAATGACGTTGTCTGTGCTGTTGCGGCCATAATTGGCCATGACGACGAGTGCTGAAAGCTGGTCGGGGTTGACCAGGAAGACGACCACTTTCGGGACCTCGTTCTCGTTGACCTCCTGCAGCGGCTTGAAGATGATGTATTCGGAAGGGTTCTCGGTCATCGGAAGCGATTCGACGAAGCTGTGGGCGATTTCGGGGCTTTTGAAATATCGTTCTCCCTCTTCGAGGTCCGGCATGTTTTTCGAAACGGCCTTGCCGAACTCGCTCCGGCAGAACTCGGGATTACCGGTCGACAGGAACTGCTCGATGCCTCCGGGGAAATTCACATAACAGTCGCCGAACCCGAGCCCGACTCCTCCTCCGGGGCAGCCGAACGTTCTGCGGCTGAATGCAGCCGTCCTCCCGTTTGTGGCGCTTTTAAAGAACGCGATGACGCATCCGAAAACACCTTCCCTGAACTGCAGGGCTCCATCCGGAAGAACGTTGGATTCGATGACGGCGACAGGGGCTGTCGAGAGGCCGACGGCCTGGGCGAGAGCGCTTTTCACGACAATGTCCTCTGGATGGTTGGTCGGGTAACAGGCTGCGTATTTGAGAAGGATACGATTCGAAACCGATCGATCAAAGCGCGGCCGGGTCCATTATTGAATTATCCCCTCGTGTTCCGCCGGCTCTGATATGGCCTGATCTCAGGAGCAGAAAGGGCAGGCAGGGTCGCGACTGACCGGCACCTTCCTGAAAGTCATGGTGAGCGCGTCAAAGGTCAGCAGGGCGTCGGTGAGCGGCGTGCCGATGGAGAGCAGGTTCTTGACGGCTTCGATCGCCTGGATGGAACCGATGACGCCGGGAAGGGCGCCGACAGGCCCCTGGGGCACGCCGGGCCCGGGGACGCCATCTTCGTGGAAGAGGCAGCGATAGCAGGCGGTTACGCCGGGAACGACCGTCATCGTCTGGCCGTGGAAGTTCCTGATGCCGGCGTGTGAGTAGGGTTTTCCGGCCTGATGGCACGCCTGTGCTATCAGGAACTTGGAATCGAAATTGTCCGTGGCATCGACGATGAAATCGTAGCCTGCAAGGATCTCCTGGGCGTTTTCAGCGGTGAACCTGGACGGGTGGGTTACGATGATGGTCGAAGGGTCGAGGGCGCTGATCCGCTTCCGGGCCGATTCGGTTTTGCTGGTGCCGAGGGATCCTGTCGTGTGCAGGATCTGCCGCTGCAGATTCGACAGTTCGACGGTGTCGCCGTCCATGATGCCGATGATGCCGACGCCTGCGGCAGCGAGGTAGAACGCAGCAGGGGAGCCGAGCCCTCCGGCGCCGATTACGAGCACTTTTGACCGCAGAAGCTTCTCCTGGCCGGCTTCACCGATTTCGGGCAGGACAAGATGGCGCGCATAGCGCTGCTTTTGTGCGTTGTTCAACGACATGTCAACTCCTCTTCAGTTAGGGGGCCGTTATATGCAGGATCCCAGTTTTTGAAAACCGGTTCGATCTCTTTCATGCGCAGAGCCTGACAGAAAGCTTCGGCGGAGCGGTCGTCGGAGACTTCGAACTGGCTCGCACCCGGCGTTTCGGTATCAAGGTAACCTCCGACCGTCGTGCGGCTGGCGATGCTCATGCGGGTGATGCCGAGGCCGGCCATTCCGTCGCGGAAGTTCGGGCTTTCGCGTGTAGAGAGCACCAGGTCGATGTCCGGCATGGCGATGCGGAAAGCGAAGATCATGCGGGCGAGGAACCGGTCGTCGACGGGATAAGCGGGCTGGTAACCGCCCTCCTGCGGACGGATTCGAGGGAACGATACCGAGACGCCCGCTTTCCACCAGGTGCGGCAGAGGTGCCTGACGTGGCGAGCCAGTGCCAACGCTTCGCCGACAGGCTCGGAGAGTCCGAGCAGGGCTCCGACGCCGACGCTCCTGATTCCGCCCTGCAACGCACGTTCCGGGGTCTCGAGCCGTTCAAGGAAGTCCTGTTTCGGCCCCCAGCGGTGCAGTTCACTGTAGTTTTTCCGGTCGTAGGTCTCCTGATAGATGGTGATGCCGGTACAGCCGCACTCTGCAAGCGCGCGGTACTCGGCCACCGTCATCGGGAAGGCTTCGACAGCCACCCGCGGCATGACTCTTGCAGCGATCTCGACGGCCCGGCGCAGATAGTCGAATTCTGCCACAGAGGTACGTTCTCCGGTCAGCAGCAGCGCGTCGCTGATGCCGAGCGCTTTCATGGCTGCGAGCTCTTTTTCGATTTCATCGAATTCAAGCCGGCGGCGCGGAGCCTTGCGGTCGGAGGCGAATCCGCAATAGACGCATCCGCTTGAACAGAAGTTGGAGAGGTAGAGCGGTGCGTAGAGCGATACTATTCGTCCGAAGCGGCGCAGGGTTATGGCCTGTGCATCTGCGGCAAGCTGTTCGAGCGAGCCGTCCTTTTCAGGAGCAAGCAGCGTTTCGAGATCTGCCGAAAGCGCGTTGTCGGTCAGCCATGCGGGAAGCGCGTTCATGTGGCGGCCCCGAGGAAAGAGGTCAGTGGGCTCGTAGCGACGGCGGTGCCGGATTTAGGCATGATGCCTGCGATCCTGGCCTGGCGGCCGGCTTCGACAGCGCGGGCGAAAGCCCCGGCCATGGCGGCAGGGTCGCGTGCGACGGCGATGGCGCTGTTGACGAGCACGGCTTCGCACCCCATTTCCATGGCTGCGCATGCTTCGGACGGCGAGCGCAGGCCGGCGTCGACGATGACCGGGATGCCGCTTTCCCGGATGATGATGTTCACCATTCCGGCGGTCGAAAGACCCTGGCCGCTGCCGATGGCTGAGCCGAGCGGCATGACCGACGTGCATCCGACATCCTCCAGGCGCTTGGCGAGGACCGGGTCAGCCGGAATGTAGGGCATGACGAGGAAACCTTCGGCCGCGAGGATCCTGCTGGCTTCGTACGTTTCGATCGGGTCCGGCATGAGGTGGTGCGGGTTGGGATGAATCTCGACCTTGATGAAAGGGCTTCCGGAGAGTTCGCGCGAGATGTGCGCGGCCCGGACAGCCTCCCTGGCCGTTGCTGCTCCCGAGGTGTTGGGCATCAGGGTGATTCCCCCGATTTCAGAGAGCGGCCCGAACAGGTCGTCTTCAGCCTGTTCCCGGTTGAACCGCCTCAGGGCGACGGTAACGAGCTGCGTGCCGGACGAGCGCACGGCATCGAGCATGGTACGGATGCTGCTGAACTTGCCTGTCCCGATGATCAGGCGTGAGGAAAAGGTATATGTACCTAACTGAAGTGAATCCATGGTCGGTATTTACTGAAAACTGGGGGGTGGAGACGGTCAACCGCCTCCTGCAAAAACAAGCACGTCAACCTGGTCATTTTTCTGAAGGATGCAACTCTGGCGGTCGTCAGGACGGACGATCCGCTCGTTTACGACGACAGCCACCTGCTGACGGTCTGCGCCGGAAACGGCGAGGAGGTCGGCGACTGAAGATCCTTCACGGACCTCACGTTTTTCGCCGTTAAGCGCGATCTGGATCAGGGACATGGTGCGCTCCTGTTCGGAAAATGGTTCAAGGGTCGAGTGTGCGCAGGACAATATACATGTTCCCTGCGATACAATTTTTTGTTGCAGTCAAAATTATGATGTGCTTCTTTCTACTGCAAGTACCAGAATGATGGTATCTCGCCGCTCTTTTCAGTGGAGTGGCGAGATCTCCGGGCGGGATCAGGTTCAGCCTTCGATGCCGAGGAACAGATCGGTGCTCAGGTAGCGTTCCCCTGTGCTTGGGATGACGGCAATGATCGTTTTCCCGCGGGCCTCGGGACGTTTGGCGATCTGGATGGCGGCATGAACGGACGCTCCTGATGAGATGCCGCAGAGGACACCCTCTTTCAAGGCCAGGTCGCGGGCTGTCGAGATGGCGTCTTCATTGGTGACTGCAATGACGTCATCGAGCAGAGACACGTCAAGTACGGCCGGGATGAATCCTGCACCGATGCCCTGGATCTTGTGCGGACCGGGGTCGCCGCCCGAGAGTACCGGCGACGAAGCCGGCTCGACGGCGATAGACCTGAATCCGGGCTTGAGTGGTTTGATGAAACGCGAAATGCCTGTGATCGTACCTCCGGTGCCGACTCCGGCGACCAGTATGTCGGCCCTGCCTTCGGTGTCGTTCCATATTTCGGGGCCGGTTGTCGCCTGGTGGACCCTCGGGTTTGCCGGGTTCTGGAACTGGCCGGCCAGGAAGCTGTTCTTTTCAGATTCGATGATCCGTTCGGCCTCCTCGATCGCACCCTTCATTCCTTTCGGGCCAGGGGTGAGCACCAGCTCGGCTCCGAGGTAACGGAGCAGCTTGCGCCGCTCGATGCTCATGGTTTCGGGCATCGTAAGCAGAAGGCGGTACCCACGCTGGGCGCAGACAAAGGCGAGCGCTATGCCGGTATTGCCGCTGGTCGGTTCGACGATGAGCGTTTTCGGACCGATCTTGCCCTCTGCTTCAGCCGCTTCGATCATGGCTTTTCCGATTCGGTCCTTTACGCTGCCGAGGGGGTTGAAGAATTCGATCTTGAGAAGAATCTCGGCTTCGAGGCCCTCTGCGAGCCTGTTCAGGCGGACAAGCGGCGTACGGCCGACAGTACTCGTAATGTTTGCAAAGGTAGCCATGGCGTTCCGTGTTTAGATGGTTGCAAGCGCGTTAAAGAGGTCCTCTTCAAGGTCTTCGGCATTTTCGAGGCCGATCGAAAGGCGCACCAGGCTGTCGGTGCAGCCGCGGAGCCGGCGCTGCTCCTCTGTCAGGGCGCCGAGGGTCATCTTGGCCGGCGAAGCGATGAGCGATTCGACCCCGCCGAGGCTGTCGGCCAGGACGAACAGCTTTGTGCCGGCGATCAGCTTCCTGACGGCAGGGAGCCCCTCTTTCAGTGAGATGGTCAGCATGCCGCCGTATCCGCTCATCTGGCTTCCGGCCAGTTCATGATGCGGATGTGAAGGCAGGCCGGGGTAGAAGACCCTTTCCACGGCCGGGTGCTGTTCAAGCGCCCTGGCAAGGTGCATGGCGCTTTTCTGGTGCTCCTCCATACGGATTTTGAGCGTCTTGAGTCCGCGTAGAACCAGCCAGCAGTCCCATGGGCCGGGGATTGCGCCGGCAGCACCCTGATAATTTTTGATTGCGTGGTGGAGGCGATCGTCCGTGGTGACGACTGCACCGCCGATCACGTCGCTGTGTCCGCCGAGGTACTTGGTGGTGCTATGCACGACGATGTGCGCCCCCAGGTCGAGCGGACGCTGGAAGTAGGGGCTCGAAAAGGTGTTGTCGACAGCCAGGATGATGTCCCGTTCGTTCGCTATCGCAGCAAGCGCACGTATGTCGGAGAGCTGCAGCAGCGGATTCGAGGGCGTTTCGAGCCAGATCATCCTTGTTTCAGGGCGGATGCACGCCAGGTAGCTCTCCGTCTCTTCGTTCGCAGCGTAGGTCGTTTCGACTCCCCAGGGGCGCAGGAGCTGTTCGAAGATGCGGATGGTGCCGCCGTAGATGTCGCATCCTGCCACGATGTGGTCGCCCGGTTTCAGGACCTGCATTGCAGCCGTCATGGCGGCAACGCCTGATGCGAAAGCGAGGCCGTGTTTGCCGTTTTCGAGCAACGCAAGCGTGGATTCAAGTGCAGAGCGGGTCGGGTTGCCGATCCTCGAATAGAAGAATTCCCGTTTGTGGTCCAGGTCTTCACGCTCGAATGTCGATGTCTGGAATATCGGGACGGTTACCGATCCTGTTTGCGGGTCGGGCCCCTGTCCGTCGTGGATCGCGAGAGTTTCGAAATGCATGGGTACTTTGATTCGTTATCGATTCTTAGGGTAAGGTAAAGAGAATCCCCTTTTTATCCTTGATCCGGATTCCAGGATTCCGGTTTGGAACTTTTTCAGCCGGGATTGAATAGCAAAAAGCCGGTTCAGCTGGAGGAACCGGCCGGGGAACATCAGACGCTCCCAGGAGAACCCCTGTCAGAAGGCCGCCCCGCACAGTCACGAATGACGAGTTACGAAGCTGCGACACGACGTCATAAACGGTGTGAAGACCGAAGCGTTCATGGACTTGAGGATTGATTTCTCCAGATCACGATTTACGATTTTTACCATTCCGGCGGCTCATTTCCAAATGTTTTCCCGACAGTGATCGAGACCTCCTTTTTGCACCCGGACAGGGTACCGCATTTATGGTATTTATATGGTATAAAGTTGGTTATCAGCCCTCTACAGGGTTTTTTATCGCATGTGCTCCCAAACGCCTGCCGGCAACACTTTCGGCACTTTCCGGCAGCAGGGCATCACAATATACGGCGACGTGGGTGAGCGGTTAAAACCAGGGTCTGCAAAACCTTTGTCATTCGCAAGTTCGAATCTTGCCGTCGCCGCTTGATGACAAGACGCCGGCATCGTCTGACACAGCCTGTGCCGGGTTACCTGAACAGAATAATAATCGATTAACATGTCGGACAACAACCGGGATCAGGCGGCTCTGGGCAAGGTGGGAATGATGCGCCAGATCCAGCCTGAATATTATGTGATGCGGCTGAAGGCCGTTGCCGGGGATCTCACAGCCCGTCAGCTTGCACGCATTTCAAGCGTAGCGGAACAGTATGGACGGGGTTTCGTTCATCTTTCGACCCGTCAGGGCGTCGAGATCCATTACGTCCATCAGGACGACCTTGAGGCGGCCCGGCTTGCCCTGGCGGAAGAGGGTATCGAGATGGGGGCCTGCGGTCCTCGCGTGAGAAGTATCGTCGCCTGCCCTGGTGATGAGACCTGCCGTTGGGGAGTGATCGATACCAAGGCGATGGCCCGCGAACTCGATGCGCGCTATTTCAAGGCTGAGACCCCTTCTAAATTCAAGCTTGCCGTAACAGGTTGCGCGCACAATTGCACCAAGGCGAACGAAAACGATATCGGCATCCGGGGCGCCATAGAGCCCAAATGGGCACAGGAATCCTGCACAGACTGCGGCCTGTGCGTATCCTTTTGCCCGGTCAAGGCCATCGGAAGGAGGGAAACCGATGAC
>DATMYL010000083.1:0-6158 GCA_035560975.1 Chlorobaculum sp.
ACCGGGGTGCCGTCGTGCATTCTGTCCGCATAGTAGGCGAACATCTTGTCGAAACGGTAATCCCTGTTTTCGTCAGACGGATTCTTGCAGAACTGTCCGAACATGAGCCCGCGGCACTTCTGGATAAGCCCTGCGTTGATCAGGTGGGAGAGCATCCTGTCGATGCGGTAGGCCGGCTCGTTGATGTCCTCGGCGAACAGCAGGCTGCCGCTGAACGAGGGCAGGTAAGGAGTGCCGACCATCGACGAAAGCACCGAAAGATTTCCTCCGATCATCCTGCCTGTGACGCAACCTGGTTTAATACAGGTTACCGGGTGCCCGCTGAAATTTGTCAGGTTCTTTGAGTAGCCGGGATCGGTGAGCATCCCCCAGAAGTGCTGTTCGGTAAAGTCGCTGGGATCGTAGAGTTCCGTGGCGACCATCGGGCCTGAAAAATTGATGAGGCCGGTCCGTTTGAATATGGCCAGGGAAATGGCTGTGATGTCGGAATACCCTACGAGGATCTTGGGGTTGGCTGCGATCAGCCCGTAATCGATTCGGTCGAGCAGGCGCGTGGCTCCGGCTCCGCCCCTGAGGCAGAAGAGTGCGCGGACTTCGGGGTCTGCGAACATCTGGTGAATGTCGTGAAGCTTGTAACGGTCGGTGTGTGCCGGGTCGTGCTCCGCCTTGTTCAGGTAACGCGAGTGCCTCACCCTGTAGCCGTTGCGCTCCAGGTAGGTGACAGCCTGTTCAATTTTTTCAGGCTCGGCGCAGGTCGACGAAGGCGAGATCAGCCCGACGACGTCTCCCCTTCGAAGTGCTTTGGGGACCAGGATTTTCATGGAAGCAAAAAAACATCAGCAGCACTTTTTTGTACTGCTGATGTTTTGACTTGGTTGCGCTTCCGGGGCTTAAGAGACGTCCTCGGAAAGCAGGATTGCCTTGTTATTGCTCACTTCAAAGAAGCCGTCTACAATCTGGAAAGACTGTTCGGACTTGTCAGGAAGGGAAAGTCTTACCTTTCCGCTCTTGAGTGCGGCAAGCAACGGGGCGTGGCCCTTGAGGATCTGGAAAAGTCCTGCCTGGCCGGGCGCGATGATGCTGGTCACCTCTCCCGAAAAGAAAAGCTTCTGTGGCGTGACGATATCAATCGTTAAGGCTTTTTCTGAACTGGCCATGTCTTTCTGTTGGTTTAGAGCGTTTTAGCTTTTGCAACAGCCTCTTCGATGGTACCGACGAGGTAGAATGCGTTTTCAGGAAGGTTGTCGTGGCGACCTGCGATGATCTCCTTGAAGCCCTTGATCGAGTCTTCGAGCTTGACGTACTTGCCGGCAAGACCGGTGAACGCTTCAGCGACGAAGAACGGCTGGGACAGGAACCTCTGGACTTTACGTGCACGGGCGACAACAAGCTTGTCCTCGTCGCTCAGCTCGTCCATACCGAGAATGGCGATGATGTCCTGGAGATCTTTATAGCGCTGCAGGATCTGCTTGACAGCCTGTGCGGTGTCGTAGTGATCGTCACCGACGATGTTCGGATCGAGGATACGTGAAGTAGAGTCGAGCGGATCGACAGCCGGGTAGATACCGAGCTCAGCGATCTGGCGTGAAAGCACTGTCGTTGCATCAAGGTGAGCGAACGCGGTGGCAGGTGCCGGATCGGTAAGGTCATCAGCAGGAACGTAAATGGCCTGAACCGAAGTAACCGAACCGTTCTTGGTCGAAACGATCCTGTCCTGGAGTTCGCCCATTTCCGTGCTGAGCGTAGGCTGGTAGCCCACAGCGCTCGGCATACGACCGAGAAGTGCGGACACTTCAGAGCCGGCCTGGGTGAAACGGAAAATGTTGTCGATGAAGAGAAGCACGTCGCGGTGCTCTTCGTCACGGAAATATTCAGCGATGCTGAGGCCGGTCAGTGCGACGCGTGCGCGTGCTCCGGGAGGCTCGTTCATCTGGCCGAACACAAGTGCGGTTTTGTCGATAACGCCTGATTCCATCATCTCGTGCCAGAGATCGTTTCCTTCACGGGTGCGCTCGCCGACGCCGGCAAACACGCTGTATCCGGACTGCTGCTTGGCGATGTTGTTGATGAGCTCCATGATGAGAACGGTCTTGCCTACACCTGCGCCGCCGAACAGACCGGTCTTGCCGCCGCGTGAGTAAGGCTCGAGAAGGTCGATGACCTTGATGCCTGTTTCAAACATTTCGGCTTTGGTCGAAAGCTCGTCGAACTTCGGTGCCGTACGATGGATCGAGTAAGACTTTGCGGTATTGACCGGGCCACGTCCGTCGATTGGGTCTCCGACGACGTTAAGCATCCTGCTGAGAACCTCTGGTCCTACAGGAGCCTGGATAGGTCTGCCGGTGTTGGCAACGCTCATACCGCGGACCAGGCCGTCGGTACCTTCCATAGCGATGGTTCTGACGCGCTCTTCTCCGAGGTGCTGCTGTGTTTCAAGCACCAGCTTTGAACCGTCCTGACGCGTTATCGTAAGTGCGTCGAGGATTGAGGGCAATTGTCCTTCAGGGAAATCAACGTCAACGACTGGGCCGATGATCTGGGAAATCTTACCTTCTTGCATTGTGACAGTATGGATAGGATTTTAGTTGCAATCAAACGTTTGTGGCCGGGATCGCTCGATCCCGCAGTTAGACTCTGTTTCTGTTCCCCGGATCGGGTTCACGGGGTTTGCGAGCCACCTGAGGGACTTGAACCCACGACCTACTATTTACGAAACAGTTGCTCTACCAACTGAGCTAAGGTGGCTTGAAAATGGCTGCTCATGCCCGTAGGCAAGAAAATTTAAGCCCAAATATAGTTTATTTGTTTTCAAAACACAAAGAATTATCAAGGCAGATCAGGGTGGAAAAAATCAGGGATTCATATATTAGAAGTTCAATCGATTCAGGGTTAAAACATCGCAACTTTCGTTACATTACCGAGCCATAAGGAACAATCATGAAGAAAATCACATCATCACTGGCCATCTGCTGCCTGGCCCTCATTCTTTTCGCCACCAATCTGATGGCCGCAGGGAAAGCCGCAGGTGCTCCGGCACAGGCCCCTTCGTTTTCGGGAGTCACGATCGACGGAAAGCCGTTTTCATCCGCATCGCTCAAAGGCAAAGCTTACATCGTCAATTTCTTCGCCACATGGTGTCCCCCCTGCAGGGCCGAAATTCCTGACATGGTCGCGGTCCAGAAAGCCTATGAGGCCAAGGGGTTCACCTTCATCGGCATAGCCGTCAACGAGACCGAGCCTTCGGTGAAGAGCTTCATTAAGAGCAAGGGGATCACCTACCCTGTGCTCATGGCCACACCAGCCCTTGTCGGCGCCTTCAACCGATACGTCGATGGCGGAATCACCGGGATTCCTACCTCGTTCGTCGTCGATTCGTCGGGCAACCTGACCGACGCCATGGTCGGACCTCGAAGCAAGGAGATGTTCGAGAAGATCATCAACACCTCCATCAGCCGTAAACCAGGGAAATAATGGTTGATCTCATGTCAGCAGCGATGTTCGCATCCAGTGACTATCGAAAAGGTTCTTCAGTTCAAGGCCCCGGGGGATTTTCCTGCCGGGGCGTGTCATTTTCAGGCTTTTTTTTCTGTCAACACTCTCTTTAATCGATCATTTATCACTATGGAATCGATCCAAATCAATGCTCCTGCCTACGTCAGGAACCAGAAGCTTCTTCAATGGGTCAAGGAAACAGCCGAGCTGTGCAGGCCGGATTCGGTCTACTGGTGCGACGGTTCCGAAGCGGAGTATGACCGCCTTTGCGGCGAAATGGTAAACAGCGGGACCTTCATCAAACTGTCGGAGGAGAAGCGCCCGAACAGTTACCTCTGCCGTTCGGACCCGAGCGATGTGGCCCGTGTCGAGGACCGGACCTACATCTGCAGCATCCGCAAGAAAGATGCCGGTCCGACCAACAACTGGGTCGCTCCCAAAGAGATGAAGCTCACCCTGAACAAACTGTTCGCCGGTTGCATGAAGGGCCGTACCATGTACGTGATCCCCTTCAGCATGGGACCTCTTGGATCCCACATCGCCCATATCGGTATCGAAATATCAGACTCTCCGTATGTCGTAACCAACATGCGCATCATGACGAGGATGGGACGCCAGGTCGTCGAGCTCCTCGATGAAGAGGCCGAATTCGTGCCATGCCTCCATTCGGTCGGCGCTCCGCTCGAACCCGGACAGCAGGACGTGCCCTGGCCTTGCAACGACACCAAGTATATCGTTCATTTCCCGGAAGAGCGCTCGATCGTCTCCTTCGGCAGCGGTTACGGCGGCAACGCCCTGCTCGGCAAGAAATGCTTCGCGCTCCGCATCGCCTCGTCGATGGCCCGTGACGAAGGGTGGCTTGCAGAACACATGCTGATCCTCGGCGTCGAATCACCCGACGGCGAAAAAGACTATGTCGCCGCAGCTTTCCCGAGCGCCTGCGGCAAGACCAACTTCGCAATGATGATTCCTCCCGAGCAGATGGAGGGATGGAAAATCACCACGATCGGCGACGACATCGCCTGGATCAAATCCGGTAAGGACGGCAGGCTTCATGCGATCAACCCAGAATACGGCTTCTTCGGCGTCGCACCAGGCACTTCGGTGAAAAGCAACCCGAACGCCATGGCCACACTTTACGCCAACTGCATCTTCACCAACGTGGCAATGACCCCGGACGGCGACGTCTGGTGGGAAGACATGACCGACACGCCTCCGCCCTCCCTGATCGACTGGCAGGGCAAGGAATGGACACCCGGCTGCGGCCGCCCGTCCTCGCACCCGAACGCCAGATTCACCTCGCCGGCAAGCCAGTGCCCATCCATCGATCCCGATTGGGAAAATCCGGATGGCGTACCGATCTCCGCCTTCATCTTCGGCGGACGCAGGGGCGACACCATTCCGCTCGTCTACCAGTCAGCCAACTGGTATTACGGCGTCTATCTTGCCGCCACCATGGGTTCCGAGAAAACCGCTGCTGCGGCGGGCAAGGTCGGCGACGTACGCCGCGACCCGTTCGCCATGCTTCCTTTCTGCGGCTACCATATGGGCGACTACTTCACCCACTGGCTGCAGGTCGGCCGCACGCTGTCGGATCCGCCGAGGATATTCGGCGTCAACTGGTTCCGCAAGGACGAGAACGGCAAGTTCCTCTGGCCGGGATTCGGTGAGAACATGAGGGTCCTGAAATGGATCATCGGACGCGTTCACGGACGTGCTGCTGCGGTTGAAAGCCCGCTGGGATGGATGCCGAAATATGAGGCGATCGACTGGAGAGGACAGGAGGATTTCAACAGGGAGAAGTTCACCAAACTTATGTCTGTTGACCGTGAAGCCTGGAAGCAGGAGCTCTTTTCACATGAGGAGCTGCTTGAAAAGCTGTATGACAAGCTTCCCAAGGAGTTCACCCATATCCGCGAACTGATGCTCTCTACGCTGTGGATGTCACCCAAGCACTGGCAGATGGCTCCCGAGCGCTATTCAGGCGAACAGTAAGGAGACAGATTCCCTTCGATTAAAAAAAGCGGGCCGCGATGCCCGCTTTTTTTTGTGCCGAAAGGACTTAAAGAAAAGGACCAAAAAGAGTAAAGAAAAGGACCAAAAGGACTTAAGGGACCAAAAGGACATAAGGGGTTCAGGAGGAATCTCTTATCTGTAGGGGCGGTTCGTGAGCCGCCCGTATTGGTTGCCCCTCATATTGGAATTCTCCGTAGGAGGCGGTCTAATAATTCAAGATGAGGCTGGTTCATTGCGTTGCCGGGAGCGCCAACCTCCAGCTTGGCATTATCATGGATAATCAAAAAGATTCTGCATCAACGCGACCAGACAAAAATTCTATCCTTTCATTGCTTAATCTGGAGCTCGCCTATAAATTGCCGAGCTGGAGCTCGGCGTTCCCAGGGTTTTGGCGTTCCTGATTTTTCTTTTGAGACAGCCTCCTACAGACACCAATGAAAAGAGCCTCCTTTTCAGGAAGCCCTTTTTTCATTTTCGACGGCCCTTTTGAGACAGCCTCATAACTGGAGATTGCGGCCGGGATCAGTCGACCCTGACGACATCTTCGGCGGCGAAGAAGAATGCGCCTTCGATGGCGGCATTTTCTGCCGAGTCGGAGCCATGGACGATGTTTTCGCCCTTGCTGTCAGCAAAGAGCTGGCGGATGGTGC
>DATMYL010000084.1:0-8493 GCA_035560975.1 Chlorobaculum sp.
TATGTCGGAGAACTTCCGGAATCCACGGTGCTGAAGGGAGTTGCGTTCCGGTATGACTTCGGGAACGGCTTCCGGAAAAGCGATGCCGGTGATGTCCTTCGCTACAGCGCCAGCAGGGAGAATGGCAGTGCGTTGCCCTCATGGCTTGTGCTCGACGCCGGGAAAGGGGTTTTTACCGGAATCCCCGGTGCCGGTGATGTGGGAACCATCAGGATTAAAGTCATTGCGACAGATCTCAAGGGCGAGAGCAGATATCGGGTTTTCAGCCTCGAGGTTATCGAGTCGGTGCTCGGCCTTCAGGCTTTTCTCGAAAAGGTCATGGACAGAAACGACGACATACAGATACAGAAGCTGGAATGGCAGTCAAACGAAAAGCTGGTCAATGCAGCCAGGGGTATCTATGAACCATCCCTGAAAGCCTCGTTCAACAGGGAGGATAATCATCTGAAGAACACCACAAGAGAAGCGCTCAGTCAGAATTTTGCATCTGAATACTCGGAGCTGAACAATATGTGGAATGCATCGGTCGAGGGCCTTGTTCCTACCGGTGCAAAGTACCGGTTCGGTTATGATATGAAAAAGCTCCAGAACAGCGTGCAAGCCAGCTACAATGTCAACATCGAGTATGTCAACTTTCTCGGAGTCAACCTGACCCAGCCTCTCCTGAAGGGAGCCGGACCGGGCGTGGCCAACTCGAACATACGTGTCGCCCGTGCGAATGCGGACATTGCTTTCGAGGGGTACCGTCAGTCCATGGTGGAGAATATTGCCCGGGCAGTCCAGCTCTACTGGCAGTGTTACGGAGCGCAGGAGAAGCTGAGAATGAGGACTCGCTCGATGGAGATAGCCGATGAGATGCTCAAACTCAATAAAAAGCGGTACGATGCAGGTAAAGTCGACTACACGGCTGTGCTGGATGCGGAATCCGGGCTGCGGCTGCGCCAGGCTCTTGTCGCAGCGGCGGAACAGACGGAGCTGACGGCCAAAAGAAATCTGCTGTCAATGTTTGGCGTATACAACTCATCCCTGAATCCGGTCGCAATCAGGGCTACGGATGCGCCGGAATGCAACCGCGTCGATACAGATTACGAGAAAAGCCTGGTCAAGGCATATCAGAGTTTCCCGAAGTACAAGAGCGCCCTCAGGACTGTTGATCGTGAAAAAATGCGGGAGGCGTACGCGAAGAACCAGAATCTGCCACAGCTTGATCTGAAAGGCAGTTATGGGCTCAACGGCCTGGATAACTCATGGGGATCGTCATGGGACCAGGCATTGCAGAGGAATTATCTGTCCTGGAGCGTAGGGGTCGAACTCAACGTTCCGCTGTTCGGTAATATTTCGAGCCGGAACGAAGCTCATTCGGCCAGGCTGAAGAAAGAACAGGCATTCAAGCGTCTCGATATGGAAAAGGTGGAACTGGCCAATCAGATGGAGATCGTTTCCGGCCTGGTGAACCGTGTTTACAGCCAGGTGCAGAATTACGAACGGATCGTTGCGGTCAATGCAGAGCTGTTGAGGACTGAGGAGATGCGGTTCAGGATGGGGAAAAGCGATATCCGCATGCTGCTTGGAAGGGAAGAAGATAATCTGAAGGTGCGCGAGAGCCTGCTGGACAGCCGTCTTGCATATCAGTATGCACTTGTCAACCTGTATGCACTGGAGGGGACGCTCATTGATAACTACGGATTGTCCCTTGCACAAACAGATAAGGTCAAGAAGCAGTGATTGATCATGCGCATTGTTTATCTATTTTGTGGCAACTAAATACATGCGTTTTTCCATGAAAGAGAAACTGTTTATGAACAAGAAGATTATTGCCTCCTCAGTTGCTTTGCTGATGTTCGTCTTTATCGGATTTAACTATTTCCAGCACTCCGAAAAGCAGGATAGCCGGAAAGACGTGATCAAACCAGTCGCTCCCCGGGTTTACAAGGTCGATCCCGCGCAGGCTGCCGCAAATCAACAGACGGCGGCGCCGCTCGCTGGACCGGTCAAGGATGATCCTGACTATGTCCCTGGAGTTGTCGAGCCTTTTATGGATGTCACTCTGGGACTTTTTGTCCCGGGAAGGATCGATCGAATTCTTTATTCTGAAGGCAAACGGGTGCAGAAGGGCGCGGTTATCCTTACCCTTGACTACAGACAGGAGGAGCTTGAGGTCGCCCGCAGGAAAATGCTATGGCTGAACCGGGCAGAGGTGAAATCCGCTGAAGCTGCGGCCCGTACCCTGACAGAGAGCCTGAGGTCAAACAGGATCCTCTATGATGAAACCCGTTCGGTAAGCAGGGAAGAGCTCGACAAGCTGACTCTGCAGTGTGAATCTGCAATCGCAGAGCGGGACCGGCTGATCGTCCAGAAGAGGAGGGAAAAGGTAGAGTATGAAATGGCCCTGAAGTCGCTGGAGAGCCGGGCCCTGAAGGCCCCTTTCAGTGGAATTGTCGAAAAGGTTTTCCTCAAGGAGGGGGAGATCTATCAGACGTCTCAGCCGCTGGTGCGACTGATAGATTCTGATCGCTGTATGATCACTCTCAACCTCGACGATACGAGGAGCTATCATCTTGAACAGGGCATGACCGTGGATCTGCTGATCAATGCCGGTGAAACGGAGATCAAAAAAGAGGGCGTGATCATCAAAGTTCCTCAGGTGGTCGATCCAGCCAGTGGTGTGATGCAGGTGAAGGTGGTTTTCGATAATAGCGACAACCGGATCAAGCCTGGCGTGACGGGGCGGATGCGTCTGCCGAAAAAGTAATGACCGTGTATTATTATTTCTCTTTTGTGCTGATATGAATTCTTACGACGCTCAGCTCATGGCCTTGCGTGCGCTTCGCACGTTCAGGGGCAGGGATGGAGAGTTCTGGCTTTCTTTTGCTGAACAGGCAGGCCGCCTGTTTGGTTCCGAACAGGTTTTCCTGCTGCGAAAAGGCTCTGCCGGATGGAATACCTTCTGTTTCTGGCCGCTTGGTGTCGCGCGGCAACCTGCGATCGATCCTGCCGAAATGGAGGAGATCGCTGAAAAAACCCTTCGCGATCCAATTGTCTATGCTTCTGCCCTGGATCGGCCTGATTCAGCCGTCGACGGATCGCGGTTCTGCTTTCGCCTTAAATGTGCAGATGGAGAGCCCGAAACGATCGCCCTGTTTTCACGTTCATCCGGAGTCGGCCTCGACCGGAACGGCGATCTGTTGAAAAGGGCGCTTCTGTTTGATATCCCCGCTGAATACAGGACGAGCCTTGCCGTCCGGACGCCCGTTAAAGGGAATATGGAGATGCAGCGAACGGCCGACCCGCTCGACGTAATGCTCTGCCTGAACGAGCACAGCGGGTTTATCGGTTCCGCCATGGCACTTTGTAACGAACTTGCTTCCCGTTTTGGATGTTCCCGGGTGAGCCTGGGGTGGAAAGACGGAGAGTATGTCCGGATGCAGGCGATGAGCAATGTGGAGATGTTCGACCGGAAAATGAGCATCGTGCAGGCACTCGAAGTGGTTATGGAGGAGTGCCTGGACCAGGATGAAGAGCTTGTACTGCCTGAGCCTGAAGGTGCGACGGCGGTGATACGCGAACACCGCAATTACGCGTCCCGGCAAGGCGTGTCAGCGCTCCTTTCGCTGCCTCTCCGACTCGACCAGAGCGTTGTGGCTGTGTTGAGCTGTGAACGTGACAAGGCTTTTTCTACGGAAGAGATCCGCAACCTTCGAATTATCTGTGATCAGGCGTTTCGCCGACTGGCGGATCTTAAGCACTACGACCGCTGGGTAGGAGCGGTCCTTTTTGACTCCTTGAAAAAGTGGGGCTCAGGGTTTCTCGGGACAGACCATACGGTCAACCGGATGTATGGTATTGCAGCCAGCCTGCTGCTTGCCATTCTCCTTTTTGTTCCCATAGAGTATAGGGTCGAAGCACCGTTTATTCTTCGGACAAAGGATCTTGCGTTGCTGTCATCGCCTTTTGACGGATATATACAGAGGGTGATCCACAGGCCGGGGGACATCGTTCCTGTCGGCGAGCCGCTCCTGTTTCTTGATACCCGTCAGTTGGAGATTGAAAATTCACGCAGTATCGCCGATGTGCAGCGATACATGCAGGAAGAGAAAAAAGCGATGGCGCAAAATGCGCTTGCGGATATGAAAGTTTCCGAGGCCCTCAGGCGCCAGGCCGAAAGCAAGTATCAGATGATCCGCTTCAACCTCGACCATGCCGAGATCAAGGCCCCATTTTCAGGAGTCGTTGTCGAGGGTGATCTCGAAAAGCTGCTTGGCGCTCCCGTGCGGAAGGGGGACGTATTGCTGAAGGTCGCCCGTCTGGAGGATCTCTATGTCGAAATGAAAGTTCCTGAAAGGGATATCCACGAGTTCAAGGTTGGCCAGTCCGGAGAGGTTGCTTTCATCAGCCAGCCCGGCAAGAAATTCAGGGTGGTTGTGGACCGGATCGAACCCATGGCCGTCACAGAGCAGAAGGGAAACTCCTTTCTGGTACTCGGACGAATTTCGGAGAGCCGCCAGGGATGGTGGAGGCCAGGTATGAGCGGATTGGCTAAAATGAGTGTGGGGCATAGGCACATCCTCTGGATCCTGCTCCATCGCACTGTTGATTTTTTCTATATGAAGCTGTGGTGGTAATATGCAGAGTGAAGGATCAACTTATAGTGAGTCGTGGCATCTCGTAGCCAATCTCCGGCTGAAACTTCGTTCAGCCGTCGAAGTGCAGCGGCAGTTTTACCGGGGGGAGAAATGGTACGTCATCAAGGATCCATTCAATAACCGCTTTTTCCGGGTCACGCCAGCCGCATATGATTTCATCATGCGTCTCAGCGCTGACCGTACGGTCGAAGAGGTTTGGATCTCCTGCATGGAAGAGTTTTCGCAAACGGCTCCCGGACAGGGTGATGTCGTATCGCTTCTTGGTCAGCTATACTCAATGAACCTTCTCGACACGGACGTTTCACCTGATACCCAGCAGGTGTTTTCCCGATATTCATCGACCCGCCGAAAAGAGCTGCAGTCACAGCTCATGAATATCATGTTCATCCGTATCCCGCTGTTTGATCCCGAAGATTTCCTTAAGCGGTACTCATGGCTGATTCATCGCATTTTGAGTCCTGCAGGTGCTGCTGTATGGCTGTTCGTCCTGATCTGGGCAGTCAAGATGGTGGTCGATAATGCAGATATTGCCTTTGACAGCGCTCAGGCTGTGCTTGCGCCTGATAACCTGTTTTTGCTCTATATCGGGCTTTTTCTGGTAAAGAGCATCCATGAGTTCGGCCATGCGGCGGTATGCCATCGGTATGGCGGTGAGGTGCATACGATAGGGCTTATGTTCATGCTTTTCACGCCTCTGCCCTATATGGATGCGACCTCGAGCTGGGGATTCCGGAACCGCTGGCATCGGGCTTTTGTAGGGGCAGCAGGAATGATCGCCGAACTTTTTGTCGCCTCCCTTGCGGCCATTTACTGGGCCGTTTCCGGCCAGGGAGCCCTGCATTCGCTGGCCTATAACATCATGTTCGTGGCTTCGGTCTCTACGGTTTTTTTCAATGCCAACCCCCTTCTTCGACTCGACGGTTACTATATCCTCTCGGACCTGCTCGATCTGCCCAATCTCAGCGCCAGGGCGACAGCGCATCTGAAGTATCTGCTGGAGCATCACGTTTTCAAATATGACGGGGCCCGATCAGCCGCAAAAGATAGACGGGAAGAGATCGAGTTGACTCTTTACGGAGTTCTCAGCATGATATACAAGGTGCTCATCTTTTTAGGTATCATCATGTTTGTGGCTGACAAATGGCTGATTCTCGGTACGATCCTGGCTGTTGTAGGCATCGTTACCGGGGTATTCCTGCCGGTCTACCGTGCTTTTTCCTACCTGTTTGTCGATGGGCGTCTTCTGTCGTGCCGCCAGCGGATCGTCGGCGTTTTGACTGCATTTGCCGCCGTTGTCATAATACTCACGGTATTGCTGCCTTTTCCCCATAATATCTATGCTCCGGGGGTCGTCGAGTCTCATCCCGATATCAAGGTCATCAACATGGTTTCCGGTTATGTAAAGGATTACCTGGTGCAACCCGGACAATATGTCGTTGCCGGTCAGCCGCTGGTGCGACTGGAAAACAGGGAACTCGATTATGCAATCAGAAGTGCAGAAGCCAGGGTCGCGGAGATCAACGTCAGGGAGCGGCAGGCCCTTGGAAAAAGCATCGCGGACCTCAAACCGGTACTCAAGGAGCTTCGTGTGGCGCAGGACACCTATGCCGAGCTGAAGAGGAATGAAGCGGATCTGATCGTCAGGGCCAGGGGCAACGGGATCTGGATTCCTGCAAACAAGGAGTCCAGATCAGGACTATGGGTTGAACGGGGAAAATATATCGGCGATATCGTCGGTGGAGAGCGTTTCAGGTTTGCTGCAGTTGTTCCCCAGGAGGAGGCCTCCGAGGTTTTTGATGGTTCTGTCAAGGATGTCGATGTCCGCCTGTGGGGTGAAGCATACCAGAGCGTCAGGACCGAGGAGGTGCGCCTTATTCCCTATCAGCACGAGAAGCTGCCATCGCCCGCCCTCGGTCAGCAGGGAGGAGGCAATATTGCCGTTACCTATGATCCCCAGCAGGGGAGCAGCAATACGGCAGAGCCATTTTTCCTGGTTCAGGCCCTGCTTGAGAAAAACACGGACGTGCACCTGCTTCATGGCCGGTCAGGATATATCCGGTTCAATCTTGCTCCTGAACCGTTGCTTATACAGTGGAGCCGGCACATCTATCAGCTTTTCCAGAAGCGGTACCAGCTGTGATACCTGCAAAAGAGTACCGCAAGACAGCTGTTCGCATCCCGGGCAGCGTTCCTTCCGGCGTCAAGGGATTTCTGCACAGGATCGAGGGGAAGGTGCGTCGGGTAACCTTCGATTCCGAAAGCCTGAGGCAGGAAGCGCGTGAAATTCATGCATCTGCAGAGCAATTGCGAACGATTCCCGATGAACAGCTACATGAGCAGCTCATGGTTTTCCGTGAGCATTTCCGCCGTCGGGGGCGAGATCACAAGGTCCATATTCCGGCAGCCATGGCCCTGCTGGTAGAGTCTTCAGGACGCATACTCGGCATGCGTCCTTTCGCGGAGCAGGTGATGGGGGCTATGGCCCTGATGAACGGCTCCCTCATAGAGATGCAGACGGGCGAAGGCAAGACGCTCGTGGCTGCATTGGCAGCAGTTTTTTTTGGATGGAGCGGCAGGCCATGCCATGTCATAACGGTGAATGATTATCTCGCGGCGCGTGACTACGCAAGACTCGAGCCTCTCTATGTGTATTGCGGTCTGTCTGCGGCATGCGTGACTGCCGAGGCCGACAGGGATGAGCGAAGACAGAGTTACGCATGTTCTGTCGTCTATGTCACCGCCAAGGAGCTGGTTGCGGATTTTCTGAAGGATCGGTTACTGATGCAGGGGGTCACTGACCCGTCACGTCGATTTATACGTCCAGCTTCCGAATGGGTGGGCGAATCCGACCCGGTTCTTAATGGTTTGTCGGCAGCTATTGTCGACGAAGCCGACAGCGTGCTTGTCGACGATGCGGCAACCCCCCTGATTATATCCCGTCCAGTGAAAAACAAGCCTCTGCTCGATGCATGCAACGAGGCAGTGCGTCTTGCATCCCAGCTGAAAAAGGAGGAGCACTATAACGTCGATGTGCGATATCGGCAGATCACGCTGACACAGGAGGGGAAAAGCAGGATAGAACAGATGACCTCCAGGCTCACCCCTTTCTGGCATGCACCTGTCAGAAGGGAAGAACTGCTGCTTCTTGTGCTTTCGGCCCGGGAGTTTTTCAGGAAAGGAAAAGACTATATCGTCAACGACGGAAAAATCGTCATTGTCGACGAATTTACCGGCAGGCTGATGCCGGAACGCAAATGGAGGCAGGGAACGCACCAGATCATAGAACTGCTTGAAGGACTGGAGATGACCGACCCGGTCGAGGTGGCCGCCCGGCTCAGCTTTCAACGTTTTTTCCGCTTCTTTGATACGTTGAGCGGTATGACGGGTACGGTCAACGGGCTTGAATCGGAACTGTGGCACATCTACGAACTGAACTGCGTGCAGATCCCCACCCACCGCCCATCGCTGCGACAGACTTTTGATAAGAGGGTCTTTTCGGAGAAAGGGATTAAATATGCAGCACTGCTTGACGAAATCGAAGCGCTGCACAGGAAGGGACGCCCCGTTCTTGTGGGGACAAGAAGCGTTGGGGAGAGCGAATTCCTTGCCGGTTTGCTGAGGGAGAAACAGCTGTCGTTTCAACTGCTCAACGCGATTCATCATAGTGAGGAGGCTGCCATTATTGCCCGGGCCGGCGAGCGGGGCAGCATCACGATAGCAACCAACATGGCGGGCCGGGGAACAGATATAGCCCTGGGAGAGGGTGTTTCGGAATTGGGCGGACTTCATGTCATTCTGGCTGAGCCGAATGATGCGGAACGCATTGACCGGCAGTTTTACGGCCGTTGCG
>DATMYL010000085.1:0-15910 GCA_035560975.1 Chlorobaculum sp.
AAATCACACCTATACATTTATATGTGTATGTCGATATATCATATCAAAACAGAAACGGCTGCTAAATATATCTTTAAAATATAAACTCACACCACACTTATACGTCTTATTATTTACACCCAACACATCTCAGCGGTCATCAAATTATTGCTTTATATATTTTAAAATATAAACCCGGATCGCGACCATACATTTGCGCATGTATGCAAAGCGATATTACGGAGTAATCACGTCCGGTTACATCATGGATAGTTGACTGCACCATCGAATGGGTTGATGGTCTTGTCTATCTGCACAATTCCCATGGAAGCAGCTCCCGTAACGTCAGGGATCATACTGAGCATTGCGAAGCGCAAACGCTGTTAACATCGTCGAAAACACACAAACGACTGTGCCTGTTCATCCAGGCAGTCCGTCAGAGCCAGCAGAACGCGCAGTTAACTCGTTATAAAAATGGATAATACGATCAATCAGACCACTGGGGATGAGGAGGGATAAAAGAAAATTCGACTAAATTATTCATATCAGAAAAAAACCACGTATATTAGCGTTTCATGACGCGAGAGTGGTGAAATTGGTATACACGCTAGTCTTAGGAACTAGTGCCGTGAGGCGTAAGGGTTCGAGTCCCTTCTCTCGCACATGTCAACATGCCAAAGTGGCGGAACTGGTAGACGCGCTGGACTCAAAATCCAGTGGGTGCAAACTCGTGTGGGTTCGAGTCCCACCTTTGGTACACAATTGAGCATTTCTACACTATTGCATTCGCTGCACCATGCAAAGAATGTACTCTCCATGGCGTGAAGTCTACATGCAGTCCTTCAAGGATGAAAAGCCTTCGGCGAAAGAAGAGGGCAAGTCGATCTTCGCGGACATCCCTCCTGAAGAGGACGAAGAGCGCTATGTGCTCACAAGGGGTGAGCGCTGTTTTGCGATCATGAACCTCTACCCCTACAATTGCGGGCATCTCATGGTCATCCCCTATCGCCAGACTCCAGAATTCTCCGATCTCGATGACCAGACAAAGCTGGAGATCATGCAGATGGCTGATCTCTGCATGCGTGCGATGAAAAAAACCCTCAATCCGCAGGGCTTCAATCTCGGAGCAAACCTCGGCAAGGTCGCCGGAGGAAGTGTCGATTCTCACATCCATTTCCATATCGTCCCCCGCTGGGAAGGCGACACCAACTTCATGCCGGTTCTTGGCGACACCAAAGTGCTCAGCAACGACCTCCGTAAACTCTACGTGCAGCTAAGGGAAGCGATAGCCGACCTCAAGAGCGGTAAAGCACAGTAGCGGCAGCATAATGGAACTGGTCCCATGCCCGATCAATGGCAATCGGGATTTCAAGCCGATACTCGAGGCTCCCGACAGATTCACTTTATCAGGTCCGATGTGGACGCTCGTCCGCTCATCTTCCGGCCTGGTCATGCTCAATCCGAGACCTGAAGCCGCTGAGGCATCCAGATACTATCCTGAACAAGCATACGACCCATTCCTGCACTCCGGTAACTGCAGCACGCTTCGTGACCGCGCATATCTTTATCTGAGTTCCCTGCTGTTGGCCTGGAAAGCCGGTATAGTAATGAATGGGCTGAGCAAAACGACGGCATCTGTACGTGTACTTGAAGCCGGTTGCTCGACGGGCAGGTTGCTTCTTCGTCTGCACAAGGATTACGGGATTCCGTTGCAAAACCTCTGTGGCATCGAACCAGACAGGCAGGCCGCTGCAGTCGCAACGGCAGCGGGACTGTGCAGGATATCAGGAGCTGACCTGAGCGAAACCACCTTCAACGGGCGCTTCGACAGAATCGTGTTCTGGCACTCCCTCGAACATCTTCACAAGGTCGAAAAAGCCCTCGAAAAGGCGCATGAGCTTCTCGAACCTGACGGCATGGTGGTCATCGCCCTGCCGAACATCGAAAGCGACGATTCCGGACGCTACGGAGCGAACTGGATCGCGCTGGACGCACCGCGCCACCTCTACCACTTCACTCCTGACACCCTGGGGCAATTGCTGAAGAAACACGGATTTTCGATACTTGACATCAGGGCATTCGTACCGGACGCGATCTACAACGTATGGTACAGCGAAAAGCTTGAGAGCAGACGTACCGGACAAGACTTCGGCATCAGGTCGGCGTCAAGGGCTGCCACGCGTACAGTTTCATCGGTAATGGCAGGTCTCGACCCCCGTAAAGCCTCCGGCTTCATCTGCCGGGCGGTAAGAACAGATCAGGATTTAAGATCTTCAGGACTGACCCGGCCCAACGATTTCTCCATCTCCGCAGCGGCCACAAGATAGTCGTACACTGCTTGCAGGTAGTTCGTTTTGGCCGTATTGAGCTGAAGCTCGGCATCGGTGAGTTCGAGACGTGAACCTATCCCCTCGCGCAGTCGAAGCCTGGTGATCCGGTAGCTGCGTTCGGCTACGGCGATCGTTTTGGACTGCACATCTATCCTCCTGCGAGCTTCGACGAGATTCGACAACCGGACCTCGACATCAGCCCTCACCTGGGACTTGAGCTCCTCAAACCTCGTACGCGTCTGCAATCTCGCAATCTTTGCCTGCTCGATCCTCGCGCTGGTACCGAATCCGGAAAAAATCGGAACGGAAAGCTGTAGACCTACGGAAGAAGAGACCGGCCAGCGTGTCTGGTCGACAGCCGTCTTGTCATTGAACTGAGTCTGGGCGTCGAGCGACCCGAACGCGCTGAGCGTAGGCATCCCTTCTGATCGCGCAGCGGTCACCTTATGTTTCTCGGCATCCAGCTGAAGAGAAAGGCTGCGCACGTCCGGCCTCTTTTCGAGAGCTTCACCATATGCGGCCGCAACGTTTCGAGGCGACTCGGTTTCATGGAAAACAAGCGAATCGGAAAGAACGATTTCAGTATCCTGGTCGATCCCCATGACCGTTTTCAGCTTCGTCGAGGAGATGGCCACGTTGTTCTGTGCACGAATGAGATCCGGCTTGAGGTTCTCTACCGAAAGCCAGGCCTTGAGGGTATCGATGTCCGCGGCTACTCCCTGCCTGAACAGCGATCCTGTATCCTTCCTCGACTCGTCCCATCTGGCGATGCTCTGCTCTACCAGCTTGCGTTTTTCGGAGGCGATGAGTGCATCATAGTATGCCCTTCGGATCGAGGTCACGACCTCTGCGTTTGTTTGACGGAACGACTCGTCGCTGATCTTGCGGACCAGGGACGAAGCCTTGATTCCGGCGAAGGCGGAAAGTTTGAAAATGTTCTGGCTCAGGTTAAGCGAAACCATGGACGAATTGTCCTGGCTTACCTCGATTGCCCGGCTTCCCCCATCCGGCAGGCCGAAAAGGCTGCCGGGCAGAAACATCACGGTTGGTTTCAGCGTGCGGGTATAGGTCATTCCAGAGGTGAGATGCGGCAGCACTTCGGACCAGGATTCCCTGACCTTCTGACCTGCCATCTGCCTGTCCAGTTTTGCGATCTCCAAATCCCGGTTCTGCTTCATGCCGATCCGGACGGCATCCTCCAGGCTGATAGTCAATGGAGGCTTTCCAGCGGGTGTGGAAGCAGCTTCGGCCCTTCCGGCAGATACAGTGAAGAGGAGGATGGCGAGAAATGAAAACAATCGATGCAGACTCATGGCTTGATGTTGATCGTTGATTTTTCTTCTAATATATCACTGATGCAAGTTCCGGCAATCAGCTTCCGTATCGGCCTTTCCAGAGAGCTTCGAGCCGCTCTTTCAGGAACTTCTCCCGCCCCTCGGTGCCCGGGCGGTAATAGGCTTTCGGCTCCATCTGGTCAGGGAAATAGTGCTCTTCGACGAAATGTCCGGGATAACTGTGGGGATAACGGTACCCCTGCCCGTAACCGATCTCCTTCATGAACGACGTTGGCGCATTGCGCAGATAGAGAGGGATGGAAAATGGTCCGCCGGTCTTCACGTCTGCCGAGGCTTCGTTGAGCCCCTGGTAGCTCGCGTTCGATTTAGGGCACCCGGCCAGGTAGGTCACACCCTGAGCGAGGTTGATCCTGGCTTCGGGCAGGCCGATCATTTCGACGGCATGGAATACCGAGATCGCCAGAGTGAGTGCATAGGGATCGGCGTTGCCGATATCCTCACTGGCGAAGATCACCATGCGGCGGGCGATGAACTTCGGGTCCTCCCCTCCCTCGATCATTTTGGCCATCCAGAACAGGGCCGCATCGGGATCTGAACCACGCATGGACTTGATGAACGCGGAGACCGTATCGTAATGCGACTCTCCTCCCTTGTCGTACTCGGGTGCACGGTGCTGAAGCGCCTTTTCGAGCATGTGCCTGTCGATGGACGACGGGCGCTTTCCTGGAGGCACGAGCGACATTGCGGCTTCGAGGGCGTTGAGTGCCTTGCGGGCATCGCCTCCGGCATATTGCAGGAGAAACTCCATGTCCTCGACGACCACGCTGGCGCCAGAAAGCACGCTGTCGCTTGCAATGGCGCGGTCAATGACCTTGCGCACCTCGTCGTCGTTCAGCGGCTGCAGGATATAGACCTGCATGCGGCTCAGAAGCGCCCTGTTGACTTCAAACGAAGGGTTTTCGGTCGTCGCGCCGATGAGAACGATAAGCCCCTGCTCGATAGCATGCAGCAGGGTGTCCTGCTGTGCCTTGTTGAAACGGTGAATTTCGTCGATGAAAAGAAGTGTCTGGCGACCCTCGATCCTGCGGGTCTTTTCAGCCGTTTCGAGCACCCGTCGCACATCTTTCACGCCTGCATCGGTGGCGGAGAGCTGCTCGAAGCGGTAGTTGAGAGATCCTGCGCAGATTTCGGCAAGTGTGGTCTTGCCCGAACCTGGAGGCCCCCAGAATATCATGGAAGGAATCCGGCCCTGCTCGATATATCTCCTGATCGGCCCATCAGGCCCAACGAGATGCTCCTGGCCGAACAGATCACCGATCTCTCGCGGCCTGACCCTTTCGGCGAGTGGCTGAAACCGGTCAGAGGAGGCTTCCCTGCCGGAATTTCCGAAAAGATCGGACTGAGACTGGCCTGAGGACTTCATGCGAACCCCTGCTCTCCCAGCCAGGATTCACTGATGCGGCTCCCGGCGGCGGATTTTCCGGCCGACTGCTGTTTGGCTACATACTTGCCGAGAATATCGAACTCGAGGTTGACCTCGCTGCCCTTGCGAAGGTCGGCAATGGTCGTATGACCGAAAGTATAAGGGATAATCGCAACAGAAAAGCTCGACGACTCCGTATGGGCTACCGTGAGGCTGACGCCGTCGATGGCTATGGAACCGACCGGAACGATCCAGGGATCGAACTCCCTGGGAAACGATACTGTGATCGTGCGGCTCTGGCCGGACTCCTCGATCGCCCCTACGCTGCCGACGCAGTCGACATGGCCCAGCACGAAATGGCCGCCGAGCCTGTCAATCGGACGGACTGCGCGTTCAAGATTGACCTTTGTGCCCGGCCGGAACGATCCGAAGGTGGTCTTTTTGAGGGTTTCGGCTACCGTATCGACCTCGAACCAACCCTTGCCCGCTGCCACGACAGTCTGACATGCGCCATTCACGCTCACGCTCTCATCGACCGAGAGATCGCCGAAAGCATCAAAAGAGGTATAGTTGACCCTGAGCCGCAGTCCCCCTTCACGGGGAACAATGCCACCCACAGTGCCGACATCCTTGATAATTCCTGTAAACATGCAATGATGAATCGATTACCTTCCGAAAAACCCTGTCAAACAAAGGTAACAAAAAAATGAAAACAGCCCCGTACTCATGAGTCAGGGCTGATTTCATTTTATAACCACAGAAGAGTTTCACTGAAATGATATTCAGGAGTCCCGACATGTCGGGACGACGGACATTCACTCTTCTCCCTCTTCCAGTTGCCCCGGGTTTTAACCTCCCACATTCAGGAGGGTTTTAACCCTCCGGACACTCATCTCTTACATCCTCTTCAGTTGCCCCGGGTTTTAACTTCACACATTCAGGAGGGTTTTAACCCTCCGGACATTCAGCTCTTACATCCTCTTCAGTTGCCCCGGGTTTTAACCCGGGGAGGATAGAGATAAAAACAATTTCAATTAAAACTCTTCGGACTTCAGTCCAATCTCTTCTCTTTTCTCGCACGACGACAACCTGTCTTCTTTTTATCGAAGATATTGGACTGAAGTCCGGATTATTTTTGGAATCTGCTATCCCCGGACTGAAGTCCGGGGCAACTGGAAAAGGGATGATCGAGTCTATCATCCAGTTGCCCTGGGTTTTAACCTCCCACATTCAGGAGGGTTTTAACCCTCCGGACACTCAGCTCTTACATCCTCTTCAGTTGCCCCGGGTTTTAACCTGGAGAACGTTATTTCCCCCGGGTCCTGTTCCTCATGCAAGCACGGCAAGGGCTTTGGCGTAATCGGGCTCCTGCACGATCTCCGGCACCTGTTCGGAGTAAAGAACCTTACCTGTCGCATCGGCCACGATGACAGCTCTGGACAGCAGGCCTTTCAGCGGTCCGTCGGTGATGACCAGGCCATAGCTCTGCCCGAACTCAGGCGACCGGAAAACCGAAAGCGGGACGACGCGTTCGAGCCCCTCAGCCACGCAGAAACGGCTTTGCGCGAACGGAAGGTCTGCGGAAATACAGAGCACGACAGTATCTCCGAGCGCAGAAGCCTCCTGGTTGAACCTTCTGACCGAAGTAGCGCAGACCGCTGTGTCGAGGCTCGGAAACACGTTGAGCACCAGCTTTTTGCCGGTAAAATCGGAAAGCGAAGCTTCTGAAAGATCGGACTTGACCAGGGTGAACGGCGGAAGCTCGCTGCCCACCGCAGGAAGCTGGCCTACAGTATTGATGGAGTTGCCCTTGAGGGTAATCGTTGCCATGATATTCGGAGATATAAAGTTATTGGGTATTGTATGAAGAACATGCCCCATCTAACCGGCCAACGGGCGCCGAAGTTCCTTGACGGGGAAAAGAATTCTGGATCATGGAAAATGGACGGAATGGACGTGATGGACGCAATGTGGGAAATGGACGTTATGGACTGAATGGACGTGATGGACGGCATGGACAATACACTCATGCAGGAATCATGCCTCTTCCTCTTGTCCATGACGTCCATAACGTCCATTATTTCTTCGTCCATTCCGTCCATTCTCCTTTTCTTCGTCCATTCTCCTTTCCTCCCGTCCATTCTCCTTTTCCCACATTCACTCCTCTGGTACCGCCTGGTAAAACCCGTTCCGTTCGACGACCTCTACTGCGCAGCAAAAAAGCGCGGAGATACCTGCCGAGGTAAGAAGCGCGGACTTCTCGCCATCGGCCACGATGCGGCCCTCCCGGATAAAAACCACCCTCGATATTTCCGGAGGTATTTCGTGCAGGTGATGGGTGACGAGAATGAGCTGCGTACCCGCCTGCATCAGGCTCCTGATGGTATTCAGGTACTGGATCGTGGCAGACAGGTCAAGGCCGCTGGTCGGCTCATCCAGCAGAAGGGCCTCAGGGGAGTGTACCAGGGCCCTGCCAAGGAGGAATCTGCGTTGCTGTCCTGTCGACATCCTGCCGTAAGGACGCTCGGCAAGGTTGTCTATACCTAACTGCTCCATCAGCACTTCGGCATGGGCAAGCTCAGTCGGGCTGAATTGCTGGTGCGGCCAGGTATCGATGCTCGAATAATAGCCGGACAGGATCACGTCACGCCCTTTTGCGTAACGGCCGTAATCCTGCTGAAGGTCATGGGAAACTATGCCCAGGCGGGAGCGCAGCTCCTCGACGTTCCACCGGTCGCGACCATACACGTGCATAAAGCTTTCCGGCGAGTGAACGGGATAGATTTCACGCGAAAGAAGCTTGAGCAGGGTCGATTTCCCTGAACCGTTCGGTCCGAGGATAACCGTGTTCGCCCCCTTTTCGATACTCAGGTCGAGACCGTCGAACACAAGCGTTCCACCGCGGTAAACGCTCACATTCCTGAACTCGACGACTTTGGTTCCGGCTGGATCTGAAGGATTCATCATACCGACTGAATTCAAAATGCACTCAGTTCCATTGCCCAACGCCTCGAGACACGCTGTATCGGCCTGCTCCGAAGAAAAACACAGCCAGGGAGCCGAAGAAATAAAAAGCCTGCAGTTCGAGCGCATACCCTCCCTGATTATTGAACGACGTCAGCTGGCCCATGTGGACGAGCCAGACTGCCATGGCCATGAGGAACGCTTCGATCAGGGCCGCGGGACGGGTGAAAAAGCCAAGGACGATAAGCAGCGGAGCCACGACCTCGCCGATGGGAACCCCGGCGACGAGCAGTTCGGGCAACCCTGCAGACTTGAGTTTCGCCGCGATAAAGCCGTAGCCGTGGATCAGTTTGTAGACGCCGTGGAACATCATGAGGCCTCCGACACACAGACGCAGCAGCAGCTTGCCAAGGTCGTTGTTGTTCATGAACCCTCCGGAAAAGGACTGTTTGCCTTTGCTTGCGAAACTTTTCTTGTTTGACGGCGGCATATGGAAATAGCTCCTCGTTTGTTGATGTTGTCAGCCTGGATAGGCCTCGATCAGGAGATCCTCACCGAACATGGTGCACCCGGCGAACCTGAGCCTGACAGGCTGGTCGGGATGGACCACATCGAGTGATGCGAAGGCCGCCAGGCCATCACCGCCGAACAGCTTAGGAGCGACGAAAACCAGATACTTGTCGACAAGTCCGGCCCTGACCAGCGCTGCGGAAAGGCGGCTTCCCCCCTCCACCATTATGGAAAGCACCTTGCGCCGGTTAAGCTCGGCGAGCACTTCGCCGAGATCGAGGCTACCGCCCGCCTCCCCCACTGTCACGACATCGATGCCTCGCGCCTTGAGCTGGCTGACGCGGCACGGCTCTGCCGCATCCCCGGCTGCAAACACGATGGTCTTTGCCTCGCTGTTGAAAATCCTGGCCTCAACCGGCACCTGCAGCCGACCGTCGAGAAGTACTCTGAGAGGCTGCCTGCCTTCACAGTGCCGCACGGTGAGTTCGGCATCGTCGGCCATGGCCGTCGAAGCGCCGCACAACACGGCATCGTAACGACTGCGAAGCCTGTGGACCTCATTTCTCGACGCCTCGCCCGTAATCCATTTCGACGCTCCGAGAACCGTGGCTATGCGGCCGTCGAGGGTCTGGGCGATCTTCAGGGCGACGAACGGCCTGCCAAGTCGATGGCTGGTGATGAAAGCTTCGTTGAGCCGCTCCGACTCAGCCTCAAGCACTCCGACGGCCACTTCGATTCCGGCATTCTCGAGCCGGGCAATCCCGCGCCCTGCAACCTTATCGTGCGGGTCACGGCATCCGACAACCACTCTGCGGATTTTCCTTGAAACGATCAGGTCGGCGCATGGAGGCGTCTTTCCGAAATGCGAACAGGGTTCAAGGTTTACGTACAAGGTTGATTCAGGCAACAGTTCAGGCTCACTGACGGCACCGATGGCATTGACCTCGGCATGTGGCCCGCCGTATCGCTCGTGCCAGCCTTCGCCGATAATCCTCCCGTCGTAAACGACCACCGACCCGACCATCGGGTTCGGGCTCACGCTTCCGCCCCCTTTCAGGGCGAGTTCCAGGCAACGCTTCATGAAGGCTTCGTCGCCCGGTCGAACGTGTTCATTTGCTGTGGTGGTCATAACACCGCCCGTTCAGGATTTTTCACCGGTAACGTTCACCAGCCGGACCCCCGACAACTGAAGCAACTCCGAGATATGCTCGATCTTGTACGGTTTGTCGTAATAGATAGTTTTGATGCCCACGTTGATAAGCACTTTCAGGCAGTGCTGACAAGGGCTGGCCGTTATGTAGATATCGGCATCCTTGATCGAAACGCCGTGTTTGGCGGCCTGCGCGATCGCGTTGATCTCCGCATGGATGGTGTTGACGCAGTTCTCCTCGACCGTTCCGTCGGGATGGGTGCTCACGAAAATCCTGCAGTTGATGTCATTGCAGTGAGGCAGGCCCGAAGGCGCCCCGTTGTATCCTGTCGAAAGGATATTGTGGTCACGGACGATCACTGCTCCGATATGCCCCCTCGTGCAGGTTGCCCGGCGCGAGATGAGATGCGCAACGCTCATGAAATATTCGTGCCATCCAAGCCGCTTCTCCCGGCCTGCACCGTCACCGTCGCCGGCAGGACCGCAGCAGCAGGAATGATTGCCCTCTTCATGCATAGCCATGTTTTTTTATACATTAAACCAATACGGCACTCTCACTATCCTTGCCTGAATAACAAAATAGAGGAAAGATCGCCCCGACGCAACCCTTCCGGCCCATGCTCCGAAATTACTTTACTCTCTACCATGTAGCCAGGGAACTGCACGAACAGCTTGCAGGAGGGTATCTTTTCGAAATCCATTCCCAGGAGAAAAACGAGATCACCCTCGGGTTCGTCACCGTCGACGGCCGCCACCTCCAGCTCATCGTCACAGTCAGGTCGCAGGATTTTTCGCTCTCGACCAGGGAAGGCCTCAACCGGAAACGCCGCAATTCAGCAGGCATCATGAGCTGCGTCTTCGAACAGCAGGTCACCGGCGTCGCCATGGCCCCCAGGGACAGGGAGATCAGGTTTACCCTTGAGGACGGCCACACGATCGTGCTCAGGCTGTTCAGCGCAGACACCAACGTGCTTCTGGTCCGCGACAGGAAAATCGTCGAAGCTTTCAAGGAGGGCAAGGATCTGGAAGGCTGCTCCTTCGATGAAGATGCTGAATGTGTTCCGGTGTTCAGGACTCTCGAATCACTTACCGGATCCGAATCCCTGTTCCGTCAAAAGCTGGAGGCGGCCGTGAGCGAAGAATCGCTCGAGAAAAGACTTTCGTCCATCCTGCCGGGTTTCGACCGGCGACTTGCCCGCCAACTCATAGCCCGCGCCGGCAGCGAGGATCCGGAAAGGCTCTTCCTTGCCTTCACCTCGATCTTCTATGAGCTGGCCTCTCCGTCACCATGCGTTATCGAAAAGCCCGACCATCCGCCTTCGTTCTCGATACTGGAATCCGTCGGCGGCAAAACCGTCACGTCATTCGACACTGTTCTCGACGCAATGAGCCACTACAGCCGCAAGATGCACCGCTACGTGCACCTGCACGACCGGGCCGGCGACATGCGAAGGGGATTGATCAAAATGATCGGCAAAGCCGAGAAAGAGCTGGCGTCAAGGGACGCCTCGGAAATGGAAGCATCTGCAAAAGGTTACGAAACTTTCGGCCACCTGCTAACCGGAGCGATCGGCAAGGTCAGGCCGGGTTCAGAACAGGTCACTGTCCCAAACATCTTCGACCCTGCCTTTCAACAAAAAACCATCGCAGTCAAACCGGAATTGAACATCCAGGAAAACGCAGCATGGTATTTTGCCCAGGCGTCGAAAAGCCGCAAGAAGCTGATCGGATTGCAGACCCGCCATGCGAAGCTCCGTCGTGAACTCGAGGCCCTGCGCCGGAAGCTCGACGAGATAGACGCAGCTGAGACTCCGGATGAGATTCAGCAACTGCTCGACGCCAGGTCCCCTGCGAACGTCAGGAGCTCGAGTGCCGGCTTACGAAATGAGGAAAAGAAAAGTCCGTTCAGGACTATCCCCCTCACCCGCACCATCACCCTCTACGTCGGCAGGAATGCAGAAAACAACGAATTGCTCACCTTCGAACACGCCCGGCCGGACGACGTCTGGCTCCACGCCCGGGGGGCCTCCGGTTCGCATTGCGTGCTCAAGGGTGCCGGAATGCATAACATGTCCGAGATCCGCCGGGCCGCCGAAATCGCCGCATGGTACTCTTCGGCCAGGACTTCCGGACTGGTACCGGTGATCTACACCCAGAAAAAATATGTCAGGAAGGCGAAAGGCGCAGCAGGCAGCGTGATCGTCGAAAGGGAAAAAGTGGTCATGGTCAGACCGCTGAAAGATTAAACATTCTCTAAATCAATATCCTCCCATGGAAACACATAAACTCGTGATGCCGGAACACCTGAACCATTTCGGGTTCCTCTTCGGCGGCAACATACTCAAATGGATCGATGAAGTCAGCTACATCGCAGTCACGCTTGATTTCCCCGGCTGCAACTTCGTCACTGTCGGCATGGACAAGATCGAGTTCCGGAAAAGCATCCGGCAGGGCACCATTCTCTGTTTCGAATCCAAACAGAACCGGATCGGCAACACCTCGGTCGAATATATCGTGGACGTAACAAGGGAAGAGATCTCCACCGGCGTAAAGGAGCTGGTCTTCACGACCCGCATCACCTTCGTCAGCGTAGACGAGGAAGGGAAGAAAAAGCCAGTCTGCGCATTCAAACGGCGATAAGCATCGATCAGCGTGAGGACGCGTTTACCGATCGGGTAAGGCGGTACAGCATGAACAGGCCGACAACAGACAGGATAACGTTGGGCAGCCAGACGCTCACGGCCGGGGTGAGCAATCCCCTGTCGGCGATCTTTTCCCCGCCGATCATCAGCACCCAGTAGAGGACGAAAAAGAGCAGCGAAAGAGCCGCACCGATACCGAATCCGCCTCTGCGGGCCATCACGCCGAGCGGCGCGCCGACAATGGCGAACACTATGCAGGCAAAGGCCAGCGAATATTTTTTATGGTACTCTACCATGTAGTTGTTGTACTCGGCCCGGTTCTTTTCCTCCTCGGCAATTCCGGCTGTCACGTCCCGTATCATGGCATCTGAAGACTCGATGGCCTTGATTGTAGCGGCAGCAGGAAGGTCTCGTGAGATCGGGCCAGCCGCAACGCCACGGTTCTTCCTGATCAGGTCGACCTGGCTTTTCAGCTCGTCGATCCCCCTGTAGACCGAACGATCGGCCTTATCGGCCTTAGATCGGAACTCTTCACCCATGGCCAGAAGCTCTTTAGCCGAAAGCTCCCGACCTCCGCGCCGGCGGCCGTTCTCGTCACTTCGTTCGAAGCCGTATCCAGCAGCTTCGAACACATAACGGTGCTTTGCGAAGGCCATTCTCCTGTACTGCTCCATTTTCGGCATAATCAGTTCATGGATCTGGCCGTCTTCGAGAGTCAGTATCAGGTAACGGTAATCGGAAGAGAATGCTATCCTTCCCTTTGAAGCCGTTATGACCGTCCTGACTTCAGGCCGTACCCGATCATACAGGACGACATCGAAAAGATCGCCTGTCTTGTTGTCGACCTTTCGGGCCATGATGGAATAACCCTTGATGACATCGGAAAAAGAGTTCTTGTCGATTCCAAAACCGGGTTTCATCTTCGTGATGTCGGACAGGAGCGCATTTGCCCGGTAATTGGCTTCGGGCATCATCACGTTGTTGAAACGCTCGACCAGAAGCGACAGGGCAAGACTGGCGATCAGCACCGGCGCGACGAGGCGATACATCGAGATCCCTCCGGAACGCATCACCGTCAGTTCCGAACTGTTGGTCAGCGCGCCGAACGCCATGACCGTCGCCACCAGCACGGCCATAGGCACAGCCAGTCCGACCATCCATGCAGACTGGAGCAGCACCATCTCGACCACAACGCCGATATCGAGCCCTTTTCCTACCAGACGATCGAGGAACTTTGTGAGGAATGAGAGGATGAAAACGAACATGATCGTGACAAATGCAAAGAAGAAAGTCCCTGCATGCGCTTTGAGGATGTATCGATCGAGAATTTTCATCGAGGGTCGGTTAATACCTGAATTCAGAAATGCTGCCGTTCAGCCATTGCCGTTACGACTGCAAACGGTCTCAATATACAGCAGAACCGTTTGACTGCAATACCTGCCAGGAAGTGACCCCACGACAGCATACGTGCCGCAGTGAACCGGGCATGTCCAACCATCCGGTTTGGCCGTTATGTTGCTTGCTGTTATATAGCACGTAAGGGCGGTCATGAACCATGCAGAAGGCGGTTCGCGAATCGCCCCTACGGATAACACAATACGTGGTGCTGTTCAGGAATGAACCCCTGTTCACCACAGACAAAAAAGTTTAACGATGCCTCAAACTGTTACGATCATCGACTTCATGGAAACAAGGATTGCCGTCATGGAGCATCGCGGCGATCCCCGCCTGATCGGGAATTCGATCCGGAGATTCATCGAATGGCGCAGGCAAAACCATCTGCCGCCATCAGCCAGCGCAACCTTCAATATCCTGTACGACGACCCGGCAGAGGTCGCGCCCGAGAAGTTTCGCATCGACCTTTGCGCTGCTGTCGACCGTGAAATAAACGACTCCGAATACGGAATCGTATCCGGAACCATCCCCGCAGGACGTTGCGCAGTGCTGCGCCACATCGGCACTGAAGAGACCCTTGGCAACAGCATATTGCAGCTTTGTACCCAATGGCTGCCCGACAGTGGAGAGGAACGTAGGGATTTCCCGATTTTCCTTCAGCGAGTCCGTTTCTTCCCGGAAATGCCGGAGATCGAAGCCGTTACAGATATATTCCTGCCGATCGAATAACCGATTATCCAATAGCGTCCCGGGGGCTGTGCTCTTTGGGGGCACGTCAATTCAATGTTGACTCAGCATCCTGTAAACCGTCGCCACGAATTCATCGATGGAGAACGGTTTGGCAATGAAGTTCACCTCTTCATGAAACAGCTCCTGACAATCGATGATATCCGCAGTATACCCCGACATATAGAGGATTCTCAGGCCCAGCCCGCTCTCGTGTATATTGTTGCCCAGTTGAATTCCGTTCATCCTGGGCAGAACGATGTCGGTAATCAGGAGAGCGATCTTGTCACCATGGATGGCAGCAAGGCTTTCAGCCATTTCAGCATCCCTGGCCGAGAGCACCGAGAAGCCTTTGTTTTCCAGTACCTCTTTGAGGAGCTTAAGTATAGAGGAATCATCTTCGACAAGCAGTATGGTCTCACTATTTTTTCTATCCGGTTGAGCCGTCGCCGCGTCCTTCTCCTCAACTGGCCTGTCCAGATATTCCGGCAGCCAGATGCTGAATATGCTTCCCGTTCCTTCACCTGACTGGCAATCGACATACCCGCCGTTCTGCTTTACGATCCCATATACCGTTGAAAGCCCGAGCCCGGTGCCTTTTCCGATATCCTTGGTAGTGAAGTATGGTTCGAAAATATGAGCAAGATTATTCTTGTCTATGCCGCTGCCGTTATCCGAAATCGAAAGTCGGACGAAATTGCCGGGACTCATGCAGGGATGGCCAGCCTCACAATCCGAGAGTGCGACGTTGACAGAGGCCGTGGAAACAGTGATCGTTCCGTTATCGGTGATGGCATCACGTGCGTTCACGACAAGATTTGTGACAATCTGTGCAAGCTGTGAAGGGTCGACGAGAATCCTGGCATGGAGCCCTTCAAAGTGCCACTGCAAACGAATGTTTTCGCTGATCAGCTGGCGGAGCATGGTACGAAGATTTCCAACCTCTGTATCAAGATCGATAATTTTCGGCTTCACCATCTGCTTTCGTGCAAACCCCAGCAGCTGTCGAACCATATCTGCTGAACGTTTCGCCGAATTGCCTATTATTTCAAGGTTTTCATAAGCCGGGTGCCCCTCATAGAACTTGTTGAGAAGAATTTCCGTGTTCCCGAGAATTGCAGTAAGCACATTGTTGAAATCATGGGCGATTCCGCCGGCAAGCTGTCCGACAAGCTCCATTTTCTGCGACTGCTGAAGCAGTGACTGAAGATGCTGATTCGCCAGTTCAGCCTGTTTGCGATCGGTGATATCCTGTACAACACCCTGAATATGGATTGGCTTTCCGGTTCCTCCGCACTTGAGTCCGCCTACCGTACTTATCCAGCGCACTTCACCATCGGTCCGGAGAATTCGGCACTCATAACTCCATTCCGCCCTGTTATTCGACAATAAGTCCCGGTAATACCTCTCGATCCCTGCACGATCTTCAGGTATCACATGATCGAAAAACGTTTCCAGCTGCCACTCCGGCTGAAGAGTGTCATAACCGAAAATCC